>NZ_JBFBEZ010000057.1:0-16152 GCF_040701725.1 Streptomyces sp. NPDC093109 | reverse complement strand
ACGCCCGCGACGCCCGCGACGCCCGCGACGCCCGCGACGCCCGCGACGCCCGCGACGCCCGCGACGCCCGCGACGCCCGCGACGCCCGCGACGCCAGCGACGCCCGCGCCGCTCCCGGAGCGACCATGCGCGACAGGACGGCGGCCCTGACCGGTGAGGCGGCGCTGTCGCTGTACGGAGTACGGGACGCGGGCGACGGCCGGGCCGATGTCCTGATCGGCGCGCGCCGCGGTCTGCGTGACCGGTCGTACGTACGGGTGCGCCGCACCAGCCGCTGGCCCCCGACGCTGCTGGTCGAGGGGATCCCCTGCGTACGCCCGGTCCGCGCGGCCTCCGACCTCGCGGCGTACGAACCGTGCATGGAGCGCGTCCGGGCGATCCTCGCGGCGACCGTCCAGAAGTGCCCCTGCCACCCGGACGACCTCCGCGCCGAACTCCACGCCTCGCACGCGCTGCGCAACCCGGCGGTGCGCGCGGTGATGGACGAACTCCGCGTAGGGGTCGGCTCGATCGCCGAGGGCGAAGCCAGGGACACCCTCTGCGCCGCGGGCGTCCCGGAAGCCCTCTGGAACCCCACGCTCCTCACCCCGGCGGGCGCCTTCCTCGCTCGCCCGGACGCGTACTGGGCGTTCGCGGGGGTGGCGCTTGAGGTCGACTCCGAACAGTTCCACCGGGGCGTGTCCCAGTACCGCGCCACCCTCCGCCGCCGCATGCTCATGGAGGCTCATGGCATCGATGTGATCAGCGCGGTCCCGGCGCTGATCCGGGACCAGCCGCAACTACTGGTGGCCGCGGTCATGGCCAAACTGCGCCAGGCCAGATCAAGACCGGACCGCCCGGACGTAGTGATCCGCCCGTACAAGTAACGGCGGTTCAGGCGCGCTGCCGCGCCCCGAGCGCGGCGGCTCTGGCCTCGGCGACACGTGCGCGGACCTGCTCGGGCGAAAGAGGCGCGGGGTTCCGTACCGGCAGGGCCAGCCCCCGGCACTCACGGCACTCGCCACCCACCAGCGCCTCGGGCCGCCCGGGAGCACGGCATGTGGAGCACTCCATGACACGCAAAGGAGCTGGCGCGGATCCCTCCCTTACAGGCTGCGCAGCCGTCTCAGGCGGCAACTTGGAGGAAAGCCGAGCCCGGACCAGCCCGGCCGGATGATGCACGGGAAGGGGCAGCCCGTCCGTAAGCGCGCGCAGAACGTCCTCTTCGTCGGCGCCCCGCACGAACCACTCGGCGGCCAGGGGCTCCAGCGCCGCGCAGTCGGCGGCGGACAGCGTCACGGCCGGGTTCCGGAGCCCGACGGAGGCGAGCACGGCGTAGGCGCGGGAGCGCCGAGGCCCCTGTTCGGGCAGAGCGGCAGGAGCGGGAAGAGGGCTCCGAGCAGCGTCGCCAACGACGTCGTCGGAGACATCCCCGGCCATGAACGAAGCCCACCAGGAGTCATCCCGGGCGACACGCGAGAACCAAGTACGAGTAACCCACCGAGCCCCAGCCTCCCCCACCAGATGCTCACGCCCCCGCCGTAAGTACCCCTCCCGCTGGAGGCGGTTGAGGGCGGTCCGCAGCGCGCACTGCCCGTAGTCCAGCACCTTGGCCAGGGCTTTCACAGAAATGTCGGCGCCCTCGGGCAGCCGATCGATGAACGCGGCGATGGAAGCCTCCCGGGCAGGCAGCCCGTCAAACACACCCTTGGAACCCCCGCCTCGACCGTCCACGGACCGCTTGCCGTAGCCGGGACTGGCCATGGGATGGGGAGTTACGTGCGAGGGGCGCGGGGCACTACTAAACTGGCTGTCAGCCATGGGGGATCGCTTTCTTCGATCTCGCTCGGTCAGGCCTTCGCCAGGTGCTGTGAACACCAGGCGGAGGCCATTTACGTCTGAGGGCACGCTAAACGTCGATCACCCAAAGTCGCAACCTGACTCCAAAAAGTAAGATTTTCCCCGCCGTCCGGGCGCTGTCCGGGCGCCGCCAGGGTCCGCCGGGGAAGGGAGGGTGGGTGGGAAAAGTAACCAACCAATCAAACAAACAGGGCTCGCATCTCGAAGCTCAACCCCCAGAACCCCAAACCACCCCCCACCCCCAGCCCCACGACGGCGCCCTACCCCGCCCTCCCCACTCACCCGAGCCCCGAGCCCCAAGCCCCAAACCCCGAGCCCCGAACGGCCCCCAGGAACACCCCCCAAGCACGCCCGCCGACGGCTATCGACTCCCCCCACACCCGCCCGGAGTCCCGCACTCCAACCTCCCCACCCAGAAGCCCGGCCACCTCAACGCACTCGGTGCCGCTACCGCCGCTGTACGACGACTTGAACCAATGTGCGTTGTCGCGATCCATCGCAGTTACAGCTCCTCGCAGACCCGATTCAGGAGCGCGACGGACGCATCGATGTCCAACGCCTGTGCGCGCAGGTACTCGAACGCCAATTTATAGCGCGCCAGTTCCTCCGGCTTCTCCATGAACAGGCCACCGCCGATGATGTCGACGTACACGACGTCGAGTTCGGGTGCCGGGCCGCCGAGGACAACGAAGCTGCCGACGGCCGCGGCGTGGGCGCCGGTCTCGAACGGCAGGATCTGGAAGGTGATGTGCGGTTCGTGCGCCCGAGCGAGCAGATGGCGCAACTGCTCACGCATGACATCGCGCCCGCCGACCACACGCCGGACCACGGCCTCGTCGATCACCGCCCAGATGTGCGGCGGCTCGTCCCGCGCCAGAAGCTCCTGTCGCTTCATACGGATGTCGACCATGTGCGCGATCTCCTGGTCGGAGCAGCGCATCTCTGAAGCGCGGTGCACGGCCTCCGCGTACGCGCGGGTCTGGAGCAGCCCCGGGACGTACATGCAGGCGTAGTGATCCTCGCGTACGACCTCGTCCTCAAGCGTCAGCATGAGGTTCATCGACTCGGGGATCGGATCCGCCAGCGACCGCCACCACCCCCGGATCTTCGCGCCCTTGGCCAACTCGACCAGCGTGAGCCGCTCGTCCTCGGAGGCGTCGTATCCGCGGCAGAGTGCGTCGACCGCCGGCCATTTGACGGTGCCTTCCTTGGTCTCGTACCTGCTCAAGGTCGCCTTGGAAATGTTCACCAGGGCTCCCGCCTCGTCCAGCGTGAAGCCCTTCTTCTCCCGTAGTCGCCGTAGGGCGGCGCCGAGTTGGCGCCTTCTGGTCGTTGGTCCGACCCCTTCCTGGCGGAAGCCGAGGAACTCGCCGGCCTGCGGCGCGTCCTGCGCCTGCATCTGAACCTCTGGGGCCTACCGGGGCTGGTCGACACTGCTCAGCTCTGCGTAACCGAACTGGTCACCAATGTCATCACCCACATCGGCCCCGGAACGCCCACCACCCTGACGGTCTCCATGAACGGCCCCCACCTCCGCCTGAAGGTAACCGACCCGGACCCCCGGACCCTCCCCACGCTCATTGCGGCGACAAGCGAAGAGGAGTCGGGCAGAGGCATGGCCCTGCTGGACGCCATCGCCGCCCGCTGGGGCGTCATCCCCCAAGAAGCCTCCAAGACCACCTGGTGCGAACTCCCCACCTGCCTCGCCCCGGAAAGAAGCCCTGGACCGCGCCCGGAGCCGCTACGAAGCGGATCTGGGCGCGGTGAACTGCACTCGACTTCAGTCGTCCAACAAGTGATGGAAGAAACCGGTCGACGGGTCCTCAGGGGTGCCGATCAGCAGTGCTCGGTCGAGCAGGCCGTTGTTGTGTTCGCAGCTTGTCTCCGGAAGCAGTACGCAGGCATGGCAGGCGGCGAGATTGATGCTGCCGGCCCCACTCGCCTCCGACTCGACGCAGAGCGGATCCGCCGAGCACCACTGGGCACGTCTCAACGCGGATCGGAGGGCGGGCTCCAATCTGTTCGGTTCGCCTTGGGCGACCAGACCGCCGAGGCTTCCGGCGGAGTCGCTCGTGGCGGTGTATATGAGGAGCCCGGACATAGCGTCGTCGGCGTACAAGCGTTCTCGGAGCGAGGCCGATGGGTAACCACCGTCCAGACTCCATTCGTTGATCAGCACATGGGCGAGGGTGTGGAGCAGCACCATGCGCGGGGTGGCGGGCGAGTCCGGGACGACAGCCGGGTCCTTGGCTCGTTCGCGCAGCAGATGGAGGTGGTTTGCTCTGATGCGTTCCACGCGCGCGGCGACCTTCACGTTCTTGGCCCAGTCGTCGAGCTTCCGCTCGTCCAAACGCAGAAACACCCCCTCACCCTGAACCTCCATGGCAGGAAGCCAATCCAGTTCCTTCAACGACAACGCTGCCTCGTGTACATCGGCCTGGGTGTCGGGGGTGTCGACGCGGGAGAACGCTTTGAGGGCGCGGACCTCACGTAGCCGCTTGACCAGCATGGGGTCGACGACGCCGTATGGAACGAGTACGGACGTGGAGGATCGGGGGGGTTCACAGATGAACCGATCGTCCGGGTCCGCTGTGCTCTCCGGGTTTCCCTCGACCAGGCGCGCGTACTCCTGCTTCCGAAGAGCAACGTATGCGCTGCTCCTGTGCTGTTCCCCTTCCTCGCCCGAATCTTCCTGCTTCTCCGCGTCGAGAAGTGCGATGACCTGGGACAGGGGGAACCTGTGATTGCTTGCGGTTTCCAAGGCGTCGAGGTAAGCCCCGAGGTTTCCGCGATCGAACTGGCGCAGTTTGTCCCAGTGCGGCGTGAGACGTTTCGCGAGATTCCCACTCCACGGGGGGATTGACAGTGCGGTCCTCATGATTGGCTGCCAGGCCACGGACGAACCTCGTTGAAGGGTCCGTGGCCTTTCGGAGCATATTTCGTCCGGAGCGTCCTTGAGCCAGGGGCGCTTGCCCGAGCAGCCGACCTTGAGTTCGGAGAGCGATCGGCGGCGGAAGGCCCCCTCCATCGATACTTCGGGAATTCCGCAGGTGCACGAGATGAGCACGGACCGCAAGGACGCGGTCTTACCGCTGGAGCGCATGCGCATTTCGCCCCCGCAGAATCCCGATTTTCCTTCGCCGCGGTTACCTCGATGGGCCCACTTCCAGTACGGAAAGTCATCAATGTGCCCGTGCGCACAGGCCATCACGAAGCGTGAGGGAACCAGCTCCTCCTCACACAGCCCGCACATGTTCTTCCCCGGCGGGGAGTTGAAGCCGCGTACGTGCTGCAATGCGTTGCATTCGGGGCAGGAGTGCCAGAGTGGGAAGCGTCGGACCCGCACACCGTCCTTGCTGGTGTCGTCGGACGCGGGGGGAAGTCGGAAGGCCCTCACTCCGAGCGTCCTGGCGAGCCGGTGTTCGTCGATCGTGGGAGCGTCGCTCATGTTCCAGGAGTCGATGCCGGAGACGATGAACGACTCGTTGTCGACGGCCACCATGGCGCCGACACCGTACGTCGTGATCACCTGGGCGCGACGTACCGAACCTCGGCGCGGAAAGCTCGGCGTCGGTGCGCTGCCGATGCGCCGACGGCGTCCGGGGGGAGGGGTCATCGGGATGCCTCCATGAAGAGGGCGGATTCGGCGTCGACATCGCGCAGACTCCACAGGGTCTGCCAGGCATCATCGTTGTTCTCGTCGTCGAAGGCGCAGAGCAGCGACGGTGTCCTACGCCCTCGCTTCGGCTCGTAAAGAAGCCCGCCATGCCTCTCGGCCAGTTGCTCCCACCAGTCGACGAACTCTTCGTATGCCTTGGCAGTCGCCGCGTGCTCGTGTTCGTCGACTTCGAGTACGCGGGTCAGGATCGCCTCCTGGACGATCTTGTTGAGTTCGGTGCGGAATTCCTTGATGCGTCCCGCGCCGTCATCGGGGCGGGCGGCAGGGATCAGGATGCGACCCAGGGCGACGACGACCGCGTGCAGTCCACGCTCGCGTGCACGGGAGGAGAAGGGCGTCACACTGGTCGATTCGACCTCCCGGTACAGGGCCGAGTGGAAGTGAAGGAAATTCTCGTAATGGGAGCGGTCGCGTGAGCGGGCGGAATTGAGCATGACTGCCACCAGGCCCGGGTGGCTTCGGCCGACCCGGCTGGTCGCCTGGATGTACTCGGCTGTGGTCTGGGGCTGGCCCATGACCGCCATCAGCCCCAGCCGGTCGATGTCGACACCGACGGAGATCATGTTGGTGGCGAGCAGGACATCCACGGCCTCGGGGTGCGGGAGGCGTCGCTCGATCTGCTTGAGACGGGTCGGAACCTCACTGGAATTGGCGCGGCTCGTCAGCTCCGTCAGTTCCTGAACACGCCGGGGCTCATTGTCCTTGTCCCGGTCGGCGAGATACTCCAGGTACGCCTCGACGTCGTCGTGCACCTGGAGTTCGGCGGCGGCCAGCAGCCGGAGACTGTTGAAGTAGCCGACGAGCGTCCAATAGGCGTCGCGTACCTCCTGAGTGGCGTCAGCCCGCATCGCTTGGTGGAGCAGCGTCGCATAGGTGCGGATGAGCAGCGTCGACTGGCTCGTGCTCGGTGTGAGCAGCCCGACGTACTGACGGCTGGCCTTCTTCTCCCTCGGGGTCTCCACAGCGAACCAGGAATCGCGTGCGTCCAGCCCGGCCGGCGGGAATTGGGACACCTCCCGGTTGAACAGGGCCCTGCCCTGTTCGGAGGCCCGGCGGATGGTGGCGGTCGAGGCAATTACCTTGGGACGGTCGGCCAAGTGGTCCACGGCCGCCTCGTACAGCCCGGTGAGCGTGCCAAGAGGGCCCGAGATGAGATGCAGCTCGTCCTGGACGATCAGTTCGGGTGGCGGAGTGCCGTCCGAGCGGTCCCGGTTGAAGAGAGCGGCCGTACGCTCGCGCCACGGCATCGCGGCGAACTTGTCCACCGTCGCGATCACCAGCGTCGGGCGGGCGTCGTAGACCGCCTCGTCGACGAGGTGTACGGGCAGACCTTCCCGGAAGGCGCAGCTCGATTCGGGACACCTGACGTGCATCCGCAACGCTTCTTCGTCCACCTCGTACTGGAACGCGTCGAGACGCGAGCCGCACCAGGGGCAGGCGTGGAGCTGCACCGGGTTCTTCTCCTGGAGCTCCTTGCCCTTGCGCAGCTCCGACAGACTGGCCTCAGCAACGGAGAGGATGTTGGGCGTTGCGGACTGTCCCACCCACATGCCGATGGAGATCGGCTCGTGCCCCAGAGCGGCTTCGTCGTCCAGGCGGATTCGCTCCATGGCGCAGATCAATGTCGCGGCACGTTCGAATTGCTGGAGGGTGAGTAGCCGCAGGGTGTAGCGCATGAGAACCGTGACCCCCGCCCCGAGTTCCTCCATACGCATGCGCCGCAGGAATGTGGTGAAGGCGATCAGACCCAGGTACGCCTCCGTCTTGCCACCACCGGTCGGGAACCAGAGCAGGTCGGCGGTCCCGCGATCCGCATGCTTTTTGTCCACGATTCCGTTGAGGCACAGGAGCATGAAGGAGATCTGAAAGGGGCGCCACCGGCCCGCGGTCTCGTCGGGACTTCCGACGCGACCTTCCTTCACCCACTTGCTTCGCGATCGCTGCTGCGCCATCGCCAGATTGGCCAGCCGGAAGGCCCGCATGGCGTCCGGGTCCGTGCTCAGCAGTCGGATACCGCTCCTTATGCGTCCGAGCGCGATGCGGCACTGTTCGATCTGCTCATGGGCCGTGGCTACGTGTTCGGAGGGGAGTGAGCCGGCCTCCGCCTCCTTGCGGTCGATCCACTCGGCGTAACCGGCCGCCACATTGGCCAGCGCGTTGAGTACTTCGTGTTCCGACCTGGTGGCCAGACCGTGCATGGTGAGGGCGGAGTCGTCGATCTCAGGGTTGGAGTCCGTCAGCAGGACCTCGTGAGTCGGGATGAACTCGGTTCGCACTTCATCGACGGCTGCGCGATCGACGGGGGGAGTACCGACAGGAAGCGGCGTCCAGTCCCAGTCGGCCGCACATCCGTGCCCCACGGCGAAGGTCGGCGCGTGCCGGTGAAGCAGTCGGCTCGCGCCTTGCTCCGCATCGGTCGCTCCTCGTGGAGCCGGACGTTCCACGAAGGCGTATGCACCGGAGGGTGTTGTTACCACGACGCGGGGCTGGTAAAGACAGAAAGCGTCCTGAAGGGCCCGCTCACCGATCCGCTTGTCATTGACCAGGGTGACAGTGACAGTGACCGTTCCCGTCGGGCCGGAAGGCCGTCGAACGAGCGCGCGGATGTTGACGTCTGTGTCGATCGAGTCCGGCTTGTGGATGCCGGGCTCTGTGATGTCTATGGTGACGGCGCGGAGCGCCAAGGGCCGCCGGCGCCAGTGCTCGGATTGTTCCGTGGTGCTGCGGGCCTCGGCGTGCTTGGCCGTGATGGGGCGGCCCTGCGGATCGACCGGATCGTAAGTGGCAGCCTCGGTGGTGACGACGATCATCGGTGATACCGCCGGGTCGACGGCGAAGGTGAGACCCATGGACGAGGGGCGACGATTGTTGGCCAACGAGACACCCAGGTCCGGCCCCGGGTCCTCGATGTCCCTGCTCCCCCGCTGGAGAGGGGCGACGTCCGGTCCGTCGTTCTCGGCGGCCTCGTCTGCAAGGTCCTTTTCCGTCGCGTCATCCGTGGGACGAGGGAAAAGGATGCCGATGGGATAGGTCGTGATCGGCGGGTCCTGGGTCAGGACCTCGTCCTTGCTCCCCGGGCCCAACAGATTGTCGCGCAACCCTTTGGTGAGTTCGTCACGCATTCTGTAGTGCGCGGCATGAGGGTTTGTTCTGTCCGTCATGATCTGTTTTCCTCCTGGGGCTGTCCCGCGCCTCGCCTGTACCGACCGAGCCCCGACATACGCGGCAGGATCCAGACTCCGTGGTCACCCAGCCCCGCGCGTGCCCCGGATGCCGTACTGCCCGCGACGCTCTCCAGGCAGTCCACTCGAAAGCCCACGATCTCCTCGGGCCAGTTGATCTCCCAATTCTTATGGATTTTGAGGGAGGCATGCAGATCACGACGGAATCGCTCGGAAACCACGCCGACAGGTCTGTTCTGGTGTAGGAGCGTGTACGGAGGACTCTGCGCAACAGCCACGGGCATCCTGTGTTGAAGCCGCAGCACCAGTTCGTCGCCGGGACGCACGGAAGTGGCCAAGTACTCCTGCACTGCCGACGGGTTCTCCTCGAAGCCGTCCGTGCCCGGTGGGTGATCGCGGGATACGTCGCGCCCCGAAGCCGCTATCCCGGCCCGGATGTGACCTCGCCAACCGCCGATGTACCAACGGTCGGTGGTCCTGTCCTTGCGGATACGTGCCGTATCGGGAGCGGCGATCCGGAACATGTCGTCCCGTGCCCGAGTCATCGCGACGTACAGCGCCCGCGCCTCCGCCGCAGGATCGATATGGGTGTGCTGCTTGCGGATCTCCGACAGCGGTTCGGGGTCCACCACGATCACTCGGTCGAATTCGAGTCCCTTGGCCCGATGGGTCGTCGATACGATCAGGTTGGACCGCTCGGCGGCGGCGAGGTCGTCCGGCGAACGTCCTTCCGCGATCAGACGGCGTACCGCCGCCACGTCCAACAGACCACGCGGGGCACGCGCCGCGCCGCGCAATGCGCGCCAGAGTCTTGTGTGATCGCCCTCGGGCGCGACGGGGCTGGCCGCGAGGAGCTCCCGAAACCGATCCTCCATCAGTGTCGTCGAGCCCGTCGACCGTAGGACTGAGGCGACCCAGGACGCCACCGGACGGTCCTGGAGAGGCCGCTGCATTCGGTGCGGCACGTCCTGCGTGAACAGCATGTCCGAGAGTACGAGAGCCTGCCGATTGTCCCGACAGAGAATCGCGCAGGTGCCGGGGAAGTCACGGAGCGAGTCGATGGTGAACCGGTCGTCGAGGGATCCGAAGTCCGCGCACGAGCGAAGCATGTCTCGCAGCCGACTATGCAGATCCTCACCTGCGGCGGCGGATGCCTCGGCCTCGGAGGGCAACCGTTGAAGCGTGGGACCGAGGGACAGAGCGGTACGGGCTTCGTCGGTACGAGCACGGAAATTGCCGGACAGGTGCAGTTCGACAAGATCGTCGGCATAGGACGCCCTCAACCAGTCGAAGAAGTAGTTGGTCTCCGCCGCGCGCGCGTCCTCGTCCGACACCTGAAAGCCGAAGATCGCCTGAGCTCCGTCGCCCACGACGGTGAAACCGCAATTGTCCTGGAATCGGTCGAGCAGGGTTTCCACCATGTCCCGGCGATCACCCACCAGATCCTGAACCTCGTCGATCACGACATGCGCCGGGGCGCCGGATTCGGAGTCCTCCACAGCACCACGAAGGATGGCCTTTGTCGCCTCCCGGATGCGCTCCTCGAAGCGGAGGTTGCCCCAGTCGTGATCCGGGTGGGCGCTCCTCAGCATTGCGTAGGCCCAGGAGTCGAAGGTCTGGACCCTGACGCGGCGAGCCTCCCGTGCGTGCAGGGCGATACGCTCCCGCAGCTCGCGGACCGCTGCCCGGGAGAAGCTGAGCACCAGGATCTCCTGGGCTTCCAGGGCCTCTTCCTCGACGCTCATCAGCGCGTCGAGTCTTCGGACCAAAGTGTGGGTCTTGCCCGCCCCGGCCCCCGCTGTGACCAGCAGCCGGGTGTCCCACGGCTGGTCGACGACAGACTGCTGCTCCTCCGTCAGCGACGGACTGCCGAGGTAGATGTCGCTCATTTCGCCGCCCACAGGTGCTCGAACTGGGTGAAGGCAAGGGCCTTGCCATAGTTGGTGATGTTGTCCCGGACGTTGAGGATGAGGCAGTTCTCCTTGCCTCCGTTGCGAGGTCCGCGCAGGCCGCGCCCGATCATCTGCTGGTAGACGTTGGGGCTGTAGGTGGGGCGGGCGACGACGACGGCCCGGGTCGCGGGAGCGTCGAATCCCTGAGACAGGACGCCATAGTTCGTCAGAACACGGATTCTCTTGTTGCGGAACGAGTCGATGCGGTTCCTGCGGTCCGCGGTGGACGTCGCCGAGTCCACCGCAGCTGCCTTGATTTTCAGATCGTTGAGTCGGGCGGCCAGGTACTTGGCGTGCCCCACGGATGTGGCGAAGACCAGGACCGGCCAGTCCGAGGGCATCTGCCGGATCTCGTCGATGATCCGGCGGTTGCGGTCGTGGTCGTCCGCGAGTCGCTGCTCGGCTGCCTTGGAAAGAAGGCTCAGTTGATCGGCCCTGGTCTTCTCGTCGCTGGTCAGCTCGATGGTTCCACCAGCGAGTTCCCGGTGGGTGACCTGCGCCAACATGCCGAGCTTCTGAAGCTCCTCGTAGGGCTGTCCGGTGGGAAACACCCCCTCGTCCAGACGGCGGCTGCCGAAGCGCTGGACCAATCGACGGGTCTCCTCGTCGTTGGTGTTGCGGAACGGAGTGGCGGTAAGCCCGAGCAAGGGGCGTGCGGTCTCCCGAGAAGTCAGCCCGAGGTGGGTGAGGATCTCGGTGTACTGCTTGGAGATGGCCACATGGGCCTCGTCGACGATGACGAGAGAAGCGGACCTCAGCCACGCGTAGCTGTCGGTACCGAGACAGAGCCTGAGCTTCGCATCGGTTGCCACAACGAGGTGCGGACGATCACTCACCGGGCCCGCGTCGTTCGACGACCAGAGTCGGCTGATGGCCAGGCGGCTCTCGGCTCCGACTTTCGACCAGACGAAGCTCCAACTCTGTACGGCCTGTTCGCAGAGCTCCTCGGTCTGCGCGATCCACAGGATCGGACCGTCCAACTGCCGCATCTGCTTGATCCACCGGATGACGGCCTCCGCCGCGACGCGGGTCTTCCCGGCGCCGGTCGGCAGCGAAAGCATCCCGCGCTGCGGGCTGACACGGTCCAACATCGCGAACACGTTGGCGGCGAGTCGGTCCTGGTAGTCGTGCAGGCGGGGGAACTCGGTGGGGCCGGAGACTTCGATGCGCGGCTCCAGCGGGGGAGTCCGTGCTCCGGCGAAGGAATCGGGGAAACCGAATTCGGCCACGAATTTCACAGCAGGGGAGGAACCGGTGAAGGACGAAGGGGCATGGCTGGGATAAGCGGCGCTCAGATCCTTGACATGAGTTTGCAGCACGCCGTCGCCATGAGCATTGAAAGCCATACGGGCGATACGGAGCGGAGAGGGATCCTCGCCATTGAGATCCGCGCTTTCACTCTCCCAAAGGCCGGGGGGCAGCCCGGCACGCAACGCGCCTGCACCGATGAGTAGTTCCAGCTTCTCTTCGACCGACTCCGCTTCGCGCACCTTGCGGAGAGAATCCTGGAGCTGCTGGTCCGCCTCCTGTCGGACCTGGGCCTCGAGTACCGCGCGGCACCCGGATTCCTTCAAGCCCCAACGAAGCTCCCTATCGGCCGCCACCAACGCGTCCAGCCGCGACTTCGGTTCGAGGACGAGGACGGTGGTGCCGTGCAGTGCACTGGCCAGCGGAGTGGCCCTGGTGCCCTGCGGTGTGCGGGTCAGTTCCTCCAGCTCGGAGCAGCGGAGGAGGCTGTAATTGTTGATGACGGGGCCCAGCCGTTGGCGCAGCGTGGGGAACTCGTCCCGCAGGGAAATCGCCTCTCCCTCACCGACATGTCGAGTCTCCTTACTGATGACGTCCGAGTACGGCAGCATCCCCCACGTGCTGATCAACAGCTCGGCATCCGGGGCGCTCCCCGCGAAGAGCGCGGGAATCTGCTCCGCACGCAGTGCCGTGTATTCCTCCTTGGTGGCGGCCACCGCGATTTCACTGTCCTCGCGGGTGTCCCAGTCGGAACCGACCCGGCAGCGGGTGAGGCTGTCCTCGGGGAAAGCCACGTCGAGGCGTGTGAGCATGACGTAGGTCCGTCCGACGAATGCGTCGTCGTCGCTCTCGGCGAGCTGTTGCTGCAGTGCTGCCCACTGCCTTGACGGGACGTCGTCCACGACAACCGGCAGATGCAGCTTCCGAGCCTTTTCCGCACTGATGTCCGCCACCGGCAGCACGTCTTCGTAGGCGCGCAACTGAGGTCCCACGGCGCCGCTCAACGGAACGACACCTTGCGAGGTCGGAACCATACCGTGTCGTCGGAGCATCCAACGCAGGGGGGACGGAACCGCCTCGCGGGTCGCCGTCTGTGCCCCGATCTGCCGGGTCCACAGGTCGATGACGCTGTCGTCCTGCAGCGCTTTGACGAAGGCTGCCTTTCCCTCGTCGGAGAGCCGGGGGAGAAGGTGGAGCGGGCCGCCGGTGGCAGCTCCCTCCACCTTGAGGCGGTGGAGTGCGGGGCGACTGGCACTGTCGCTCAGCGTCTTGCAGTAGCTCTCGTAGAGGCTCGCCCGGTACTCCTCGAACCAGGACTCCTCTTCCGGGCGATACCCTCCGGTCGGTCGGTCGCGCAGGCCGAACTCCCTGAACACCGCCAGATCGTCGGAGTGGAAACGCTGGTCGACCGCGATCGACGCGTCACGAGACCCGTCGGCCGGGACGACCGGGCCGGGCAGCAGACAATCCTTCATCGGGTGGTAGCGCCCGTCCACCGTGCGGACGAAGAGAGCGGCGAGGGGCGAGGCAACCCTGGACCGCACTTCCGCGGATACTTGGCTGCCTCCGGCGCTGTGGAACAGCTCCCAGAAACGGGTCCAGTCCTGTGGACCGTACCGCTCGAAGCCCTGGTCTAGGACACCGACGAAGCGGCCACGGGCATCGGCCTCCCGGATGCCCATCTCGTTGAGCGCGCCGGCGAGCGAGGGATCTCCGGACAGCCTCTGATCGACGTAGACCAGATCGTCCTTGAGACCGTCCTGGACGGGCCGGCGGAAGACCTTGCCGAGCACAGGGGCGACCATGCCGTGCTCTTCGGTGAGCACCACCTGCGCTTTCCGCGCATCCGCAGCGAAGGGTGAGGACGCCTTGATCATTTCGGCGACGAGGCGAATCGCGACAGCCGATGCCTCGGCTGTGCCGTCGGAGACCAGGGCCTCCAGCCACTCGCGTACCGTCGCGCGTTGCTGTTTGGTCTCGTGAAGTACGTGTTCGACCTTGCCGGCTCGGAACTCGGCCGCCTCCACAGAGGGGTGGATCCAGTTCGACGGGCGGCCGGGGTAGGCGTTCCACATCTGGAGCCATCGCAGTTCGAGACGGCCCTTGTTGCCCATGTTCGGGTGGAGGCACAGATCCCGGGGAATCTGCAGGACACCGTCCTGGTCGGGCAGGGAAGGTCGCTGAGCGGTCAACTTCCAGATTTGGTCCGTCAGGTACCTGTCCGCCCAGTTCAGCGTCTCCGATTCCCTCGAGCGACCTGGGAGTAGGGGGAGATACGCACCCGGGTCCTGGGCCGGGGCCAATTGAGGAAGGGAGTCGACCACGAGGCGGGCCGCGACCTGGATGATCTCCTGGTTGAAAGGGCTGGCGTCAAGAAGGTTCTGACGGTCCTCGTTGGTTTTCCAAGCGCCGTTGAGGACGCCGGCCAGAGTCATGGGGTACTTGGTAGGAAAGAAGGACCAGAACTCGCCGCGTCCTTTGGGTACGGTGAGAATGGTCTCCCCGGAATATTCGGGAACGGCCCAGGAAATATCAATGGTCTCGCGCGGGTGCATCTCACCGGCGCTGCTGCGGGCGCGCTCGGTCGGGCTGTGGGGATGGGTGAATACCCTCCAGGTACTCTTCGTACTCTTCTCTGCCGGCGTGCCGGAGCGCGCCTCGTGGATGGTGTGCCGGGATCCGTCATGTTCGACGGTGATCTCACGCCGGATTTTGGTTTTGGGCATGTCCCGGAGATCCTCCAGTACCACGGTCCCGACATGGTGGGAGAAGAGCTGGAACCGGGCCGGGAACTCCCGTCGGTCCTCGTCCCTGCTCTTCTGGCCGGCACTGTGCATATCGCGACCGAGCTGCTCTGCAGCGCCACCGAGCAGCGGGAGCCGGACCACGGTCGTGGCCCATCCGCGCAGCTCGTCGAGGACGGTGTCGGACATGCGCTCCTGTGCCTCGTCGAGCGGGCGCGCCATGCGAAGAACCGGCGCCTCGAACTCCTCGTCGGGTGCCGATCCTCTGGCTTCCCGGATCTGCTCGCGCGACCAGGAGCGGTCAAATCCAAAAGAGCCCGACTTGCTGAAGAACTGAGGGGTGTCCGTGACGGCGAGGACCGATTTCACGCCCACGCCGAAGCGGCCGATCTGACCACCGCGCTTCCGCGACACGCTCATCCGGAGAATGGTCTCCGCGCCCTCGGGTGTGACTTCGTCGCCTTCGTTCGCGCAGTAGAGGCACTCGTTGGTGAGGACCACATGCACTTTTCCGCCGGGATGGTTGGCGATCTCATCGGCGGCGTTCTGCACCAACTCGAACAACTGGCGGTCGCCGTAGCCGCCTTGGGTGATGCGGCGTTCTCCGTTGGCGTGTTCCAGGATCAGGCCGGGGTCGACGCGGTATGTCTCCAGTACGCGTGCCGACTGCTCGATGACCTTTTCAATGACGGGGCGGGGGTCCGAACTGCCCTTCGGGCCGGAGTGGTTCATAGGGGTTCCGTTTCTGGGGCCGCAGCTGCACGCGTGGGAACGCGGGGCCGGCCGCGAAGAGGGTGCGACCGGCCGCAAGTCAAACCGTATAGATCCTGGCTTCTGGCGAGGCGGCGTATCAGGAATTTCTGTAGATGATGATCACGACGACGCGACCTGCTGCGCGGTACGTCTTCCGGCGCGGACGGGGAACGCTCCTGTTGCGCGGGCGAGTCGTGGCCACCCGAGGACGACGGGGTGCTCGACGCTCACGCCGAAGGGGGCCCGAGCGGCGAGAGGTACGGCGATTGGTAGAGCCGTCCGCCTCGGTGGTGCTCTCAGCTGAAGAAAGGAGACGGCGGGCAGCCTTGAGCTGAGCGCCGGTCATGCCGATTGAGTCCAGGAACTCGGACTTGGACTCCGGATCTTCGAGAGAATCGTACTGCCTGATGAGGTTGGCGTTGTCGGACATGGAAACCATCCCGGTGGTCGTGATCGGTTGAATCGGCAGATTGAATCAGGGCTGGCACACATGCAGAGCGGCCGAATACACGCGACCGGCGGGACGGTGATCCTGGGGATGGCCTGAACGGTGTGAAGATGCAGTCGAGACTTCCTCTGGCTTCCTCTTTGGGATTACTCCTCTCTTTATGGCTACCTGTGGAGTGTTGGGTTTCGCGCATGGCAAACAAGGGGGGGTGCTTTAGAGGGTGTCTCACGTGGCTTGAGGGTTCGTACGGCATGATGTCTGTCGTGGGTGCTGATCTGTCGAAGCGTCTGGTTCCTGATGAACTCTG
>NZ_JBFBEZ010000056.1:0-45302 GCF_040701725.1 Streptomyces sp. NPDC093109 | reverse complement strand
CTAGTAGCTCCGCTACGAGGGCCTCTCGGCGCCTTGCGATCGCACGCACCACGCCCCGCTCCCTGATCCAGATCACAACCCCACACAGGCCCTAACCTGCGAAGCATGGTTGATGCGAATGTGACTCTCGAAGTGTCCGGCGGCGTCGGTACGATCCGGCTCGACCGCCCTCCGATGAACGCGCTCGACACCGCCCTCCAGGATCGGCTGCGCGAGCTGGCCGAGGAGGCGGGCCGCCGCGACGACGTGCGCGCCGTGATCCTGTACGGCGGTGAGAAGGTCTTCGCGGCCGGCGCCGACATCAAGGAGATGCTGGGGCTGGACCACACGGCGATGGTGCTGCGCTCCCGGGCGCTCCAGGAGTCGTTCAGCGCCGTGGCCCGTATCCCCAAGCCCGTGGTCGCGGCGGTCACCGGGTACGCGCTGGGCGGCGGCTGCGAGCTGGCGCTCTGCGCCGACTTCCGGATCGCCGCCGACAACGCCAAGCTCGGCCAGCCCGAGATCCTGCTCGGGCTGATCCCCGGCGCGGGCGGCACCCAGCGGCTCGCCCGGCTGATCGGGCCGTCCCGCGCCAAGGACCTCATCTTCACCGGCCGTCAGGTCCGGGCCGACGAGGCGCTGACACTCGGTCTGGTGGACCGGGTGGTCCCGGCGGCGGACGTGTACGACGAGGCGCACGCCTGGGCCGCGAAGCTGGCGCAGGGCCCGGCGCTCGCCCTGCGCGCCGCCAAGGAGTCGGTCGACCTGGGGCTGGAGACCGACCTGGAGAGCGGACTCGCGATCGAACGGAACTGGTTCGCAGGGCTGTTCGCCACCGAGGACCGTGAGCGCGGGATGCGGTCCTTCGTGGCGGAGGGTCCCGGGAAGGCCAAGTTCCTCTGAGAGCGGAGCAGTTGGACACGGAGCGTGTATATGTGGGATACGCGCTGTCGCCGCGTCAACTCGGCTACCGACTTAACCGCGCCTTAAAGGAACCTTAAGTTATCCGTCTTCATCACCCCTGGTGATCAATTCGGCGCATCTCGTTACCGCAGGTCAGTATGGGTGCACGCGTGTTCGCACTGCCACCGGCATATGCGGTGAAGGCCCCCCGGAGTCACCCGTTCCGGGGGGTCGATTCCCCTGGAACGCCCCCGGAGTCGGCCCTCTGCGGCCATGATGGGAGGCATGGCGGGCCTGGAGGATGTGGAGCAGCCGCGGCAGCGCGGCAACGCGGCCGCCGGGCGGTTCATACCGTCCGTCGAGAGCGAACAGGCGCTCGGGGTGCTGGAGTTGTTCGGCGACCCGACCAAGGCGGAGGTGCGGCTGCCGTCCCGCCCCGAATCCGCCTCCGCCGCCCGCCGGATCACCCACACGGTGGTGGTGAACCGGTGGTCGCTCTCGCCGCAGACGGCGGAGCACGCGGTACTGCTCGTCTCGGAGCTGGTCGGCAACGCGGTGCGGCACACCGGCGCGCAGGTGTTCGGGTTACGGATGGTGCACCGGCGCGGCTGGATCAGATTCGAGGTGCGCGACCCCTCGCGCGGACTGCCCTGTCTGATGCCGGTGCGCGAGATGGACACCAGCGGGCGCGGGCTCTTCCTGGTGGACAAGCTCTCCGACCGCTGGGGCGTGGATCTGCTGCCCCGCGGCAAGACCACCTGGTTCGAGATGCGGATCGCCGACCGTCAGGTGCCGTGAGGCGCCGACCCGTAAACGCCGCCAAACGCGTCAATCGTCACGTTTCACCCTTCTTCCCCCTTAAATGGGTGCGTGATTCCGATCGACCGTCGCAGTGCACTGCGCGCAGCAGCCGGAGCGGCCGTCGCGGGCGCCCTCGCCACCGGCTGTACGGACGGTACGGCCGCCCCCGTACCGTCCGGCGCCCGTACCAACGCCAACGCCACCCCCGCGCGGGCCCCCGCACCCGCTCCCGCGCCCCGGCGATTTCCCGGGCAGCCCGCCGAGATCGAACACGGCCCCCGCGACCGGGCCAGGGTCGCCCTCACCTTCCACGGCCAGGGCGACCCCGCCACCGCGACCGCCGTGATCAAGGAGGCGGAACGGGCAGGCGCCCGGATCACCGTGCTCGCCGTCGGCACCTGGCTCGACGAACACCCCTCCCTGGCCCGCCGGATCCTCGACGGCGGCCACGACCTCGGCAACCACACGCTGCACCACACCGATATCTCCGACATGGCCGAGGCGGAGGCGTACGCCGAGATCACCGGCTGCGCCGAGCGGCTGCGCCGGCTCACCGGCTCCATCGGCACCTGGTTCCGGCCCTCCCGTACCCAGCACGCCACCCCGCTCGTCCGGCGGCTCGCCGCGCGGGCCGGCTATCCGCATGTCCTCTCCTACGACGTCGACTCCCTCGACTTCACCTCGCCCGGCGCCACCGCCGTCACCCGCAACGTCACCGAGCGGGTCCGTGACGGCTCGGTGGTGAGCCTGCACTTCGGCTACGCGGACACGGTCGCCGCGCTGCCCGCCCTCCTCGACGCACTGGATCGCCGCGGTCTGCGCGCGGTGACGACCACGGAGCTGCTGACCTGATGCACCACCGCACGCCTTCCCCCACCACCCGCACACCTCTCACCGGCCGAACCGGCCGAACCGGCCGAACCGTTCGGACCAGCAGGAGCGGCCGGACCACGGCCCTGCTGCTCACCGCCGCCCTCGCCCTCCTCGCGGGCTGCGGCGGCTCCGACCCGGGATCCGGCGACGGCGCGCGGGCGGAGGCCGCCGCCACCAAGGCCGCGCCCGTCGCCGTACCCAAGGTGGTCGTACCGCCAGGACTGCCCGGCATGCCGCCGGTGCGCGACCCCAAGGACATCTACGCGGCCGACCGGCCCGGCATGCTCTCGCCGGTCGTCAAGAACTTCCCCTCCCGTGTCTACGTCCCCAACACCCACTCCGACACCGTCACCGTCATCGATCCGGCGACGTACAAGGTCATCGACACCATCGACGTCGGGCGGCAGCCGCAGCACGTCGTGCCCTCCTGGGACCTCAAGACCCTCTGGGTCAACAACAACCGCGGCCATACGCTCACCCCGATCGACCCCGCCACCGGCAAGGCCGGCGAGCCCGTCGAGGTGCACGACCCGTACAACCTGTACTTCACGCCCAACGGCAAGTACGCGATCGTCATGGCCTCGCTCGACCGGGAACTCGTCTTCCGCGACCCGCACACCATGAAGATCCTCAAGACCGAGCCGGTCACCTGCGCGGGCGTCAACCACGCGGACTTCTCCGCCGACGGCAGGTACTTCATCGTGTCGTGCGAGTTCTCCGGCGAACTCCTCAAGGTCGACACGGAGAAGATGAAGGTCATCGGCCAGCAGAAGCTGGACTTCGACGGCGCGATGCCGCAGGACGTCAAGATCTCGCCCGACGGCCGGACGTTCTACATCGCCGACATGATGGCCGACGGCATGTGGGTGCTGGACGGCGCCAAGTTCACCGCGCCGAAGCTGCTGCCCACCGGCAAGGGCTGCCACGGCCTCTACGTCAGCCGGAACTCCAAGGAGATGTACATCTCCAACCGGGGCGAGGGCACCGTCTCCATCTTCGACTTCACCAAGAACCGGCTCACCAAGAAGTGGCACCTGCCCGACGGCGGCAGCCCCGACATGGGCGGCGTCTCGGCCGACGGCAAGGTGCTGTGGCTCTCCGGGCGGTACGACTCGGAGGTGTACGCGCTCGACACCGCCACCGGCAAGGAGCTCGCCCGGATCCCGGTGGGCGGCGGTCCGCACGGGCTCGCGGTCTATCCGCAGCCCGGCCGCTACTCGCTCGGCCACACCGGCGTCTTCCGCTGACACGCCCCCGGACGGGTGAGGGTCCACGGCCCGCCGCCGTACGGCATGGAGGGTGCACCCCATGACCGCTTCACGTTTCCGGCGGCGGACCGCGGCCTTCGCCCTGTCCGTGTCCGCACTGCTCGTCCCGGCCGGCGCGGCCTCCTTCGCCGCCGATGACGCTTCAGCCGCTTCCGACCCTCCGATCACTTCCGACCCTCCGATCACTTCCGACGCTCCGGCCGCTTCCGATGCTCTGGTCGATCCCGGCTCCTGTCCGTCCGTGACGGACCCGCTGTTCGCGGCGGCGGACCGGAGCGTCGAGGCCGACCGCATCACCCCGGCGCCGTCCTGGCGCACCGACTGCCGGCAGCTCTACCGCACGGAGTCCCGGGAGCCGGAGACCGTCTTCGAGCAGGGCTTCCTGCCGAAGGCGCCGGCCGACGGCCAGTACGACATCGCGCAGCACGTCGCGGCCCGGCAGGACTCGCCGTACGTCCTCACGACGTACGACCACGACCTGTACAAGCGGCACACGAAGAGCGCCTACAACTACTACATCGACGCCCCCGGCGGTATCGACCTGAACCGGACGATCGGCGCCGGCCACCGCTGGGCGGCCGAGGCGGCGGTCGCCTTCCCCGGGGGCATCTCCCGTGAACTGATCGTCGGCGCCTGCCGCGTCGACCCGGCGAGGAAGACCGAGATCATGGCCGAGTGCCAGGACAATCCGCACTACAAGCCCTGGCGCGGCTGAGACGCCGGCCCCGTGACTACCGCATTCGCCGTAGTCACGTTTGCCGAGCGGCCGGTCGGGTTGGAGGATCGACCGGTGATACTCCCGGGTCCGTCCGCCGAAGACACCAGCAGTTCAGCCGCCCGTCCCGACGGTCCAGGCTCCGACCCCGACCCCGGGGCCGGTCCGGCCCGGCGCGGATCCGCCCGTACGGTCGGTCTCGCCGTCGGGGGCGCGCTTCTCGCGCTCCTCGTCGCGCTGTTCGGCGCGGGGGTCGCCGCCCGGGGCACCGGCGAGCTGCGCATTCCCGCCGCCGGTGTCACGACCGCGCTGCGCGCCGTCGTCTTCGTGGCCCTCGCGCTGCACCTCGGCGAGCTGGCCGGTGTCCGGCTCGCCAGGAGCGGGGCCGTACCCCGGAGCCTCGCCTCCGCCGCCGCGCTGACCGGCGCGGCGGGCGCCGCCGGGCAGATCGTGCTGCTGGCCGGGGTCAGCGGCCTCGACATCACCGATGTCTACGGCACGGTGGAGGGCCGTCTCCTCCTCGTCATGGCCAACGGCTTCCTGCTGGCCGCCGGGTGCGTGGCGCTCGACCGCCCCCGGCTCGCCGTGTTCCCGCTGGCCGTGGTGGTCGGCGCGGAGGCCCTGCGGGCGCACCCCGAGCCGTACACCCCGATGCTGGGCGCCGCGCTCACCGTCGTCCATCTCAGCGCCGCCGCCCTGTGGTGCGGCGGGCTGCTCCATGTGCTGCGCACGATGTGGCTGCGGCGCGCCGACCCGCCCGGTGCCCGGGCGGTGCTCGCGCGCTACGCCCGGCTCGCGGGCCGGCTCCTCGCCGCGCTCGTCGCCACCGGCACGGTATCCACGCTGCGTCGGCTGCCCGTGGATACCGTCCTCACGACGGCGTACGGCCGCGTGCTCATCGCCAAGCTCCTGCTGGTCGCGGTGGCCGCCGGTCTCGCCCTCGCGGCGCGCGGCCGGCTCCGCGCCGCTCGTACCGACCCCACCGCACCCGCCCACGTCGAGCTGGCCGTACTGGCCCTGGTTCTGCTGCTCTCCGCGATCCTGACGGTGGTCCCCGACCCGCACTGGCTCAGCACCCGGTGAGGCGCTCCCCGGGCTGCCGGGCTACTGCCTGGCGCGCAGGTCGGTGACGATCCGGTCGAAGTGCTCTCCGTCGAGCCGGTAGTTCCTCATCACGCCGATGACCGTGAAGGTCGCCAGGATGGGGACCACGGTGATCAGGAGCAGCACGCCGAATTCGGCGCCGGAGGACTGCGTGGTGTTCGCGACGAATCCGGCCACCGACAGAATCAGGCCGGTGATGACTCCGCTGACCGCCGACCCCAGCTTCTCCATGCCGATGAAGGCGGCGTAGACGATTCCCTCGGCCCGGTGGCCCGACTTCCACTCGCCGTACTCGACGGTGTCGGGGATGACTCCCCAGATGATGGACCGGGTCATCCCGAAGCCCGCGCTGGCGAGGCTGCCGAGGACGAACACCCAGACGATCTTGTCGTGGAGGAAGAACAGCCCGCCCAGGCCGAGGATGGTGACCACCTGCGCGGTGATGGTCGCCGAGCGCTTTCCCGTCGTGCGCACCAGATACGGGACGCCGACCATTGCGGCGAACATGACGAGTGTGCTGACCAGTTGGAAGAGCGGGAACATGCCGTCGCGGTCGAGGTTGTACTTGAAGAAGTACACCATCGCGCTGAGATGGATGCCGGCCGCGAGGGTGGAGGAGAAGTTGAAGGCCAGGACGCGGAAGAGCGGACGGTTGCCCGAGAGCGTCTTCAGCTGCGAGCGCAGCGAGGGCGCCGGGCCGGACGGCGCGGGCTCCGCCGATCCGTCGCCGGTTCCGTCGCCGATTCCCTTGGTGCCGGCGAAGACGATGACGAGGGTGAGCGCGGCGACCAGCGCGTAGGCGCCCATCACCACAGGGAAGCCCACCTTCTCCGAGCCGAACTGCCGGACGAAGAGCAGCGTGCCCGCGTTGACGGCGAGGATCGCCACGGTGCCGGTCAGCTCGCGGTAGCCGCTGATGGAGCTGCGCTGGTAGTAGTCGCCGGACAGGCTGGGCAGCATCGAGGCGTACGCGACGTTGACCACCGCGTAGGCGATGCTGAACAGGCTGTAGACGACGGTGGCGTACAGCAGCTTCATGCCGTCGCCCAGGCCCGGCGCGGTGAAGCAGAGCACCGCCAGGGCGCCCAGCGGGAGCGGACCGAAGAGCAGATACGGCCGGAACTTGCCCCACCGGCTGCGCGTGCGGTCGATGGCGACCCCGATGGCCGGGTCGGCGAACAGGTCGATGATCCGCGCGATCAGCAGCACGCTGCCCGCGGCGGCGGCCGTGAGCCCGAAGACGTCCGTGTAGAAGTACAGGAGGTACACGGCGACGGACTGGTAGAGCAGGTTCATCCCGATGTTGCCGGTGATGTACGACAGCACCTGCTTACGCGGGACGGCGGACGGTGGTACCTGCGGCGGCAGCGGCGGGCTCGCGCTCGCGTCGGTGCCCGCTTCCGTGACGTGTGGGCTCATGGCTGACACTCCACTGCTGGTACGGGGGCGGCGAGCGGGCGTCCTGAGTAGAGCACCACGGCCTCCCAGGGCCCGATCTTGTTGCCGCCGTCACTGTCCGCGAGGTCGCGGATCGTGCGGCTGGAGAGTACGACCGGGTCACCGGCGATCGACAGGGGCTGGGGCTCGTCCGAGAAGTTCGCGACGACGGTCAGCGGACCGCTCGCGAAGCTCCAGCGGGTGTCCGAGACCTCGATCTCCCGGTAGTCGGCGACGGCGCCGGCGAAGGCCTCCGTACGCAGCTCGATGAGGGACCTGACCAGCGTCAGCGTGGAGAGCGGGTCCTCGCGCTGGTCGGCGACGTTGAGGCCCTCGTCGGCCGGCAGCGGCAGCCACGGGGTTCCCGAGCTGAAGCCGCCGTTGGCCGTACGGTCCCAGCGCATGGGCGCCCGGGCGTTGTCGCGGGGCCACTGGCCGTTCTTGCCTCCGGCGGTGAGCGGGTCGCGCTGCTGGTGCGGCGGGATGTCGCTGTCGGTCATGCCGAGCTCGTCGCCGTAGTAGAGGACGAAGGTGCCGGGGAGAGTGGCCAGAATGGTCTGCGCCAGGCGCGTCTTGCGGCTGTCGCCGCCGGCCCACCGGGTGGCCAGACGGGGGAGGTCGTGGTTGGAGCCGGCCCAGACGGGACAGGAGCCGGCCGGGAACGAGGCCAGCGAGTCGGCGACGACACGGGCCAGCGCGGGCGCCTCGAACGGCGCGAAGATGAAGGGGAAGTTGAAGCCGAGCTGGAGCTGGTCGTTGTCGCCGTAGTAGGGGGCCAGCTCGTCGACGCGGGCCACCCAGGTCTCGCCCAGCAGCAGCGGCGGCTCGGGGCGCTCCTCGGCGCGCCGGCGCCAGTCGCGGTAGACGTCGTGGACCTCGGGCTGGTTGAAGTTGTGGACGTGCTGGAGCCCGTAACGGCCCTGTACCTCGGTGCCGTAGATGTAGGCGCCTTCGTGCCGCGGGTTGTCGCGCAGTTGCGCGTCTTTGTAGAGACCGTTGGCCACGTCGATACGGAAGCCGGAGATTCCGCGGTCGAACCAGAAGTCCATGATGGCGTCGAATTCCTGGTGAACCGCCGGGTTCCACCAATTCAGGTCCGGCTGTTCCGGCAGGAAGTTGTGGAAGAAGTACGTGCCGGCTTTCTCGTCCCAGGTCCACGCGGGATCGCCGGTGTCGTCCACCCAGTTGTTGGGGAGCGAGCCGTCGGCCTTGGCCGGCGCCCAGACGTAGTAGTCGCGGTACGGGGAGGCCGCCGAGGAGCGGGCCTCGACGAACCAGGGGTGCTCACTGCTGGTGTGGTTCGCGACGAGGTCCAGCATGACGCGTATGCCGCGCTCCTTGGCCCGCGCGATCAGCCGGTCCATGGCGTCGAGCGTACCCAGGTCGGAGTGGACGTCCCGGTAGTCGCTGACGTCGTAGCCCCAGTCGTGGTTCGGCGACGGCATCGTGGGGGAGAGCCAGAGGCCGTCGATGCCGAGCCACTGGAGATGGTCGAGGCGGTCGGTCAGGCCCTGGATGTCTCCGTGGCCGTCCCCGTCGCTGTCCTGGAAGGACCGGACATAGGCGTGGTAGAGCGAGCCGCCATGCCACCAAGATGATTGGTTCACGAAGATACCTGTCCTGTTCCGCGTCGTCACTGACGCACTCCGGTAAACAACCCGCAAAACGAATATGGATTCGTTTGGCTGGTAGCATGACCCCGCGGGGTGAGGCCGTCAAAGCCCGAAACGAATGGCATTCGTTAAACGGGCTCCGGACCTCCGGAATTCAGCGGGACGCGCGGCGGGATTACGGCGGCGGGATACGGCGGCGCGGTACGACGGCGGGGTACGGCGGAGAACGACGCGATACGGAGGGGAACGCGATGGCGCGGCCCAGCAAGCCCCTGCTCTCCCCGGAGATCATCGTCGGGGCGGCACTGGAGATGACGGCCGAGACCGGCGGCTTCACCGTTCCCGAACTGGCGAAGCGCCTCGGCGTCCGGCCCTCGTCGCTCTACAACCACGTCAGCGGGCGTGCGGAGATCATCGAACTCATCCGCCGCCAGATGCACGAGGCGATGGCGGTCCGGGTCGATGTGAACGCGGACTGGCCCGACGTCGTCCGGCTCGTGGCCTCGGCCCACCGCGCCTCGATGGCCAGGCACCCCTGGCTGATCCCGCTGCTGGCGACCTCACCGGCGGATCTGGACACCTCGATCACCACGATCGAGAACGTGGCGACGGTTCTGTCGAAGGCGGGCTTCACCGACCAGGACGTCCTGATGACCATCGCCATGATGGACATCATCACGATCGGCGCGAGCCTGGACCTCGTATCGCCGCAGAACCTCTATCCGCCCGAGGTCCTCGCGGAGACGGCCACCCTCGCCCGTATCACCCGCTCCGTCCCCGCGGGCACCCCCCGCGCCGACGCCGCCTTCGAGTTCACCGTCGAGCTGGTCATCGACGCCCTCAGGACCCGGCTGTCCCGCTCGCGCCGGGCGGCGGTGGCCGCCGACGCCGCGACGGCCGCCGCCACGGGTGCCGCGACCGCCCGGCACGCGACCGGCTGAAGTCGGCGAGATCCCGAGGACGTGGCGTCTGCCGGCAGCTTCCAACTGCCGGGACACGAGCTCGACCGCTACCTCTGATCGGAAAGAGGCCCACGCACCGGGTGAGCGTCGCGGCCCGGGGCGGCTTGGCCGGCGCGCGGGGCTTCGGCGGGCCACAGGGGGTCGCCGACGCGCAGGAGGCCGCCGCGCAGGATCTCGGCACGCAGGCCGCCCCGGTGGATGAGGCCGCGCAGGACGCCGGGGCGGGTGAGCTGTTCCAGGCGGGCGCAGGGTTCGCTGGGGCGCTGGCCGCGCAGGGTGACCTCGCCGACCTGGAACTCCTTGCCGACCAGCGAGAGCAGCCGTACTCCGGTGCAGACGACGTTGCGGCGGCTCTCCGACGCGGTGATGCGCACCCCGTGTTCGTGCTCCAGCGCCTCGATGGCCTCCAGCTCGATGAGGCTGATCTGGCAGACGCCTGAGGCCCGTCCGACGCCGCGTTCCGGCGCCGCCGGATCGCCCGGCAGCTCCCGGTAGTTGCGGTCGCCGAGGAGACCCCGTCCCGCGACGGCCCACACCGCCGCCACGGGGTGCGGCGGGTCTCCGGGCGCGGCGGCGATGTGCAGCGAGCGGACGACGCCGAATCCGGTCACGGCGGCCTCACCCGGTCCGCTCGGAGGAGAAGAAGTTCTCCGAGATGGCCCGCAGCGTCCTGAAGCGGTCCACGTCGAGTTCCTTGAGGGGAAGTTCGCGGCCGATGAGGTCCTCCAGCAGCAGGACGAACTCCATGAAGCTGAGGGAGTCCACGATCCGGTGCTCGATGAGGTCGAGATCGAGATCCGGCTCGTCCCCGTACCGGCCCATGGCGTCGGGGTTGCGCTGCCGCAGCCAGTCGATGACCGCCGTGAGCGGGGTGTCTTCCATGGGGTCACTCCTCCGTGAACACGTTGCCGCCGGCTGCCAGACACTCCTGGTACTCCTGAAACTCCTGACGCAGCCGGCGCACCAGATGGCCGGCCGGCCCCCGCCCGGACACTCCCGCGCAGGACACTCCGCAGTACATCGCCATCTCCGCCACCCGGCCGGTGGTCCGCGCGACCGGGACCGCCGCGCTGTACCGGGGCACGGGCAGCCGGCGCCCGCCTGCCTCGGTGACGGCGATGAACGTGGCGGGGCGGCGCTGCCCGGAACCGGTCAGCGGATTGCGCAGGACCCGGTGGCGGCGGCCGGGCCAGCCGATGTCGAACACCGAGGTGACGACCGTGTCCCGGGACCCGGCCGCCACCACCCGGTCCTTGAAGAGCGGGTGGGCGGCGGACTCCGTGGACGGTACGAAAAGGGTGCCCGCCATGGCTCCGTCGGCCCCGTCCGCCACCGCGCGCGCGAGATCCCGGCCGGAGGCGATCCCTCCGGCGAGGACGAGTACGGCCCGGGGCAGCCGGGCCCGGGTCTCCCGCAGCAGCACGCCCCCGGGCAGGCTCCCGAGCAGGTGGCCGCCCGCCTCGACGCCCTGGAGCACGACGGCGTGGCTGCCCATCCGGCAGGCCAGTTCCGCCTCCCCGGGCGTGCCGACCTGGATCAGCAGGCCGCGGTCGGCCGCGCGCACCCGGCGGGCCGCCTCGGCGCCAGGCAGCCCGAAGAAGGAGACGAATCCGTGCCGGGGCAGCCTCTCCAGCGCAGCGTCGAGCCGGTCCAGACAGCCGTTCTCGGAGAGCACTTCGGGGACGAGGTTCACCCCGAACGGGCGGCCGGTGGCCTCCGCCACCCGGGTCACCAGAGCGCGGACCCGCTCGGGCGGCTCCTTGTAGAGCGCGAGCGTGCCGGCCGCCCCCGCGCCGGAGACGGCCAGACACAGCTCGGGGCCGGCGACTCCGCCCATACCGGCCTGGACCAGGGGCAGTTCCAGGCCGAGCAGGGAGGCGAGAGCGGTCATCCCGGGGCCTCCGCCCGCCGTACCGCCTCGTCGGCCGCCTGCCGTACCGCCCGGTCGGCCGCCCGCAGATCGCCCTCGAACCGGTCGTCGAGCGCGTGCAGCCACCGCTCCAGGCCGAAGGCCACACAGCCGGTGAAGGCCGGGCTGCCCCGGTAGGTGAGACCGCGGCGTTCACCGAAGAAGTTGCGGTGGTGGTTGGCCGAGGCGAGGGCGGTGCCGTCGCGGTGCAGATACTCCTCCTTGACGGGGGAGAGCCGCTGCATCAGGGAGCGGGCGCCGTCCTTCTCGAAGAACGGGTCGGTGGCGGGCGCCCGGTCCAGCGACAGGCCGAGTGCCGCGCCGAAGCCCGCGATCAGGCCGTGGTACCGCTCCACATGGGCGTGGACGTCCTCGGTGGAACCCACGCACACGATTTCCCGCATCGTGAACCCGCGCAGCCGCCGCAGGCCGTCGTAGTGGTCCTCGTTACGGAAGCAGGTGGCGGCCGTGGTGATCGTCAGCGGCTCCGTGAGGCGGACACCGGAGAGGTCCAGGAAACAGGCGTAGCAGGCGGCGGACGGCAGCAGGAGCGCGGCGTCGGCCAGGTCGGCGGCAGGCAGCGGCCCGGCGCCGCCGGCCTGGGCGTGGTGACCGAGCCGGTCCTCGCGGAGCCGGGTCACGGCGCCGCCGAGATGGGGGAAGTTGCGGAAGTAGTCGAGCGACCGCAGCGCGCCGACGTCGAGCAGCGGCGGGTAGCTCCGCCGTACGGCGCCGCCCGCCAGCCCCCAGCCGGTGAAGACCGCGTCGAGGGAGCGCGACAGCAGGACGGCCGGCTCGTCCAGCGTCGCCAGTCCGTCCGACACGGACCAGGCGGCCCGTCCCGTCGTACCGTTGCCCGGGTCAGGCATCGAGCACTCCCATGCGGACCAGCGAGTCGGTGGTCTTGCGCAGCACCCGCTGGTGGGCGGCGTGCCGGGCCGGGTGGGCGAGCAGCCGCTGCCGCAGGGCGAAGCCGTCCGGGATTCCCGCGTCGCGGTAGACGGCGGGACTGTAGAAGGACTCGACGCTGTGGGCGATGTACCGCCGGAGGTAGGCCCGGATGTCCTGGCGTACGCGGTCGTCGATCCCCGACGCGGTCAGTTCGTCCCACAGGAGGTGCACGAGGCGGCGGCCGAAGGCGATGTGGCGGGACTCGTCCTGGTGGTGGAGGGCGTTGATGTGGCGGATGGTGGCGTGGAGCTGTGCGTCCTGGGCGAGGTGCGCGTTGTAGTGGTCGACGATCTGCTCGAACACCAGGATGCGGGCGAAGACGAGGAAGTTCTCGATCCTCGGGTCCGGTTGGGCCGCGGCGGCGGGGGAGCGGAGCTTCTTCTCCGGGTAGATCTTGCCGCCGTAGCGCAGACAGAAGGTGGCGAAGAACCACATGTGGTCGTTCTCCTCGCCCACGAAGTGGTGGAAGAACTCCGAGGGCACCTCGAATCCGGGGGTGTGCACCCGGCGCATCACCTCGATCAGCAGATCCCTGATCCCGTGCACGTTGAGGGAGTAGAAGTTGACGCTCTCCCAGCGGCTGAGCCGCTTGAGCTGGTCCGGTGTCAGGTCGTCGGCGTACTCGGTGCCGTGGACCGTCAGGAGCTCCCGGGACATCCAGTAGGCGTCCTCGGGCAGGGCCTTGGGCCAGTCGAACGTGGTGAAGGGGTTGTAGTAGTCGGCGGTCGCCTTCTCCGAGAGCCGGTCGAGCAGGGTCCGGAACTCGTCGCTGTGCTCTGGCAGTACGGAGTGCACTCGGGCCTCCCCTGGTGGATACGGGCGCGGTCGGCGTCTCAGCCCGTCGGTCCCGCGGCGGTGCTCGTCGGGCCTGCGGGGGTGCGCGGCGGTTCTGCGACGGTGCGCGGCGGGTCGGTGGCGGGCTCCGGATGCCACCGGATCGCCTCCAGCAGGGCCCGGTGCAGCTCGGGAGTGGAGGCCGCGACGCAGGAACGCTGGTTGTCGACGCCCAGATCGGTGAGCACGGTGTCGCCGAGGGGCTTACCGAAGGCGTCCGTGATGGTCACGCCCGCCTGTTCGGCCAGCAGGACGGCCGCGGCGATGTCGTACGGGAACAGGTGCAGTACGGCCCCGTTGCCCACCCTCCGGAACTCCGGCAGCAGGGCGGGGTCCTCGCGCAGGAGCCGATTGCCGATGTCGACATAGGCGTCCAGCTGGCCGGTGATCAGGCGGGAGATCGAGAACGTCGCGCTGTTGAAGACGAAGACGCCGCCGGTGTTGGCGGAGCGGTCGATGAGATGGCCGTACGCCCGGGTCATCAACGCGGCCGGGTGGCCGTTGAATTCGAGCGACCACATCATGCGGTCGAGCTCCGCCGTGGAGCTGAGGCACGGGACCGTACGGTCGTACCCCAGGGCCTCGATGCCCTCGGACCCGCGTTCCGTGTAGAGGCTCGCGCCGGTGTCCAGCTCCAGGAGGAGGGCGTGCGAGACGTCCGCGATGGTGGGCGCCCCCGTCAGCGGGGCCACCGCCACCGAGACCGTCGACAGGCCGAGCCCGGCCACCGCGGGACGCGTCCCGTCGATGGGGTCCACGACCAGGAGGTGCTCGGGCGCGTGTCCGTGGTGCTGGAGTCCGCCGTCCTCGGAGTACAGGGCGACGGGCAGATCCTGGCCGACGATGTACTTCCAGGCCGCCGCCTCGGCCACGTCGTCCAGGCCGAACTGGGCGTCACCGCCCGGGGAGTGCCCGCGTACCAGTCGGCTGGCGGCCTGGTGCCGGGCCGCGACGACCTCGCGGCGGACGGTGCCGGCCAGCCCGTGCACGTACTCCCTCATGCCCCGCATCGGGTACTCCCTCGCTCGTAACCGCCTTCATCGGATCTCCGCGGCGAACAGTGCGTCGAGCCGGTCGCACATGAGGTCCGCCTCGGTGTGGGTCATGATCAGCGGTGGGCGGATCTTGACGACGTTGCCCCGCCCGTAGCGCGAGGTGCGCAGGATCAGCCCGTGGTCCATGCCCCGTTCGGCCAGGAGCTGCGCCAGCGCGGTGCTGGGCGCGCCGTCCTCGTCGCCCAGTTCGATGCCGATCATCAGACCGAGACCGCGCACATCCACGACGCACGCGTGACGGCGGGCGAGTTCGCGCAGCCGCTCCATGACGTGCGCCCCGACGGAGCGGACGTTCTCCAGGAAGCCGGGGCGCGCGATCACGTCGAGGGTCCTGGCGGCGGCGGCTGCCGCGAGGATGTTCCCGCCGTAGGTGAAGGAGTGGTGGTCGGCGCCGAGCCCCGTCATCCGCTCGTCGGCGAGTACGGCGGCCACCTGGGCGCCGGAGCCGCCGAGGCCCTTGCCGGTGGTGAGGATGTCGGGAGCGACCCCGAAGTGTTCGGCCGCGAACATCCGGCCGACCCGCCCGATCCCCGTCTGGATCTCGTCGAAGACCAGGGCGATACCGCGCTCGTCGCACAGGGTCCGCAGCGCCTGGAGGTAGCCGTCGGGGGGCACGATGTTCCCGCCGCTGCCGGACACCGGCTCCACGACGATGCAGGCCACGTCTCCGTTGCTGCCGTAGTCGATGAAGTCGTTGACGCGCTCCACGCACAGCAGGCCACAGGTGTCGGGCCGCTGCTTGTAGAAGCAGCGGAGGCAGTACGGGTCGGGGACGTGCAGCACGCCGGGCATCAGATGGGGGAACGGCGCCTTGCGGAAGGACTCGCCGGACATCGTGGTGGTCAGCATGGTCTGGCCGTGATGGCTGCGGAACAGGGTGATCACTCCGCTGCGGCCCGTGCTCACCTGGGCCATCTTCACCGCGCCCTCGTTGGCGGTGGAGCCGCCGGAGACCTTGAGGTGGACACGGGCGAGATTCTCGGGGCTCACCTCGACCAGCCGCCGTACCAGCTCGTTGACCGGAGCGGTCTGGAAGGCCGAGGTGGCGTGTATCAGCCGCTCCGCCTGCTCCTGCATGGCCTTGACGATCTCCGGATGCCCGTATCCGAGGCTGAGATTGAATGTGCCGGAGGCGCAGTCGATATACTCCCCGCCCTCCGCGTCATACAGATGGATTCCCTCGCCGTGGTCCATCAGGTACTCACCGACGGGATAGTAGATCAATTTTCTGACATCCGTGGAGTCAGCCATGTGTCTCCTGCCGAAGTCGCGGCCATGCAGGCATTGATCAGACGGTCATCGGACACTCATCGGGCATTCATGACGAAGGTGAAGACCCCTTCCCAGCCCTTTTCGTTCTCCGTCACCTCCATGACGCATTCCTCGCGGAAGTGCTTGTCGAGGTGGTTGCGCCGCTCTTCGGGGAAATACAGCATGGTGGTCAGCACCTCCCCGTCGGGCGGCATGACCTTGACGTGGACGTGGCGGGTGCGCCCCGGATACATCGCGGGCAGTACGGTGTCCAGCCGCCACCGGCCCTGCCCGTCGGCGAACTGGTGCCCGCGCAGCCTGAACCCGTCCTCGTCGTACACGCCTTCGTCGCCGACCTGCCAGAAGTCGAGCAGGGCGCCGGCCACCGGGGCCCCCTCGGTGTCGACGACCTGCCCGTGCAGCACCAGCGGAGTACCCGTTTCGACGTCACCCGTGAAGTCCGTCCTGTGGGGCGTGTCCGGCTTGTAGTACGGGCCCTCGCGCTGCTCGGGAGTGGGCGGAGTCCCCCGGCAGATGCACTCCGGAGTGAGGGTCAGAACGGTGCTCCGAGAAGGCTCCGAGACGATTTCCGGACTCATTTCTTCCACGGTTGAAAACCTCCCTTGATCCACCTGCCGAACCAGCTGGCGGAACACTACTCACCACCTCTCGCGCTGCCTAGAACGCGTCCCGGAGGGCCTCGGGCGAACCTGTCCGAAAAATACCCGCAGGTCAGGGGTTTCGGTCCGAATGGAAAGGACGATCAATTACGCCGACATGGGAAAACGGTTCTGCCAGGACGGGGAATATGACAAAGACATCGGATATGACCGGACGGGGTCGGCCGAAACGGCACCGGTCCGGAGTTATCGTTCTTCCGGGGGCGGAGATACATGTGTGACGGCTGAGCACGGACGGGATTTCCGCCGCAAACCTCGGCTCGGCTCAGCTCAACTCGGCTTGGCTCAGCTCAGCACAGTGCGGCGTGATCGCGTACGAGGACGGCCCGCGCCCGGGCGAAGAGCCCCGCGTCCGGGGGAGACGTCAGGATGTACGCCAGGGTGGAGAGGTCCAGCGCGCGGACGATACGGCGCCAGTCGGCGGGCAGCACGCCCCCGGCCGCGCCGAACGCCTCGGCGACGGACTCCCCGAAGGGCGCCGGGTACAGGTGCGCGAAGCGCAGCATGTTGCCCAGATCCACCAGGGGGGAGCCGCTGTACGCCAGCTCCCAGTCGAGCACCGCCGCCACGGTCCACCGTCCGGAGACCCGCCGCACCAGGACGTTCTTCGGGTTGAAGTCGTTGTGCACGAGGTGGCACGCCTCCGCCAGCCGCCCCGTCAGTTCGCCCGCCACCACGGCGAGTTCACGCAGGGCGGCCTGCTCCGCCGGCGTCAGGGAACTCTCCGGCGACCGTTCCCGGAGGCAGCGCTCGACATGCCCGGCCAGCGCTTCCCCCGTCGCGGGTCCTGGCGGGCGGGGCCGCAGAGTGGCGTCGGCGAAGTGCCCGGAAGCGGGAAACCGTACGGTGGCCACCCCGGCGAGGACGGCTCCGACTGCCCGGCCGAGGGAGGCGGCCTCGGCGGACTCGTGGAGGTGGGGCGAGGCCAGTACCGCGCTGAGCGGCTCGCCCTCGACGTACTCGTAGAGCAGGGTGGGGCGGCCCGTGTCCCTGCCGTCCGGGTCGGCCGCACGGACGCGCACCACCGGGGCGGTGCGGGCGGCGCGGAGCACCACCGCCCGCTCCACCGCGCACGGCAGGCGCCGCTCCAGGTGGCCACCGGAGCGGTACCGGCGCAGGACGTACCGCGATCCGCGCTCGGTGGTCAGCAGCAGCATGTCGTTGCTGTATCCCCCGTCGAGTGGGGCCACCGCCCTGACCCGGCCGCCGTCGAGCGGCTGCGCGGCGAGCCAGCTCCGGGTCGCCGCGTCGAGTGTCCCGCCCCCGTCCGTCGTCACCTCATCACCTTGCCACGGCGGCCGGCCCCCGTACGTCGTCCTCGCCCGCCGCCTCCCGGGCGGCCCGCGCCGCCAGGACCAGGCCGCCGGCCGCGCCGGCCAGCTGTCCCAGCCCGGCCCGCACCACGAAGTCGTCCCGCCCGTGCTCGGGCAGTCCGGGGTAGCCGGCCAGCGTGTCGCCCAGCGCCCGGCGCACCAGGGGCAGCAGCCCCGGCAGGTCCGAGATGCCGCCGCCGATCACGATGCGTTCGGGGGCCAGCGTATAGACGATGTTCCGCAGCCCCCTGGCCAGATACTCGGCCTCCCAGCTCAGCGCCGTGTGCAGGGTCTCCCCGGTCAGGGTCTCGGCCGGGGCGCCCCAGCGCCTGGCCATCGCGTCGCCGCCGGCGAGCCCTTCCAGGCAGTCGCCGTGGAAGGGGCAGACCCCGGGGAAATCGTCCCCGGGCAGCCTGCCCACGAGGAGATGGCCGATCTCGGTGTGGACGAGACCGCGCAGCACCTGCCCGCCGACCACGGCTCCGCCGCCGATACCGGTGCCGACCGTGAGATAGACGTACGTGCTCAGACCCCGGGCCGCGCCCCACTCCCCTTCACCGAGAGCGGCGCCGTTGACGTCGGTGTCGATGGCGACCGGGACACCGAGCGCCTTCGCGACGGTCCCCGCGACGTCCACGCCCGCCCAGCCCGGCTTCGGGGTCGCGGCGAGGCGGCCGTGATCCGGGTGGCCCGGGCGCAGTTCCAGCGGTCCGAAGGAGGCGATGCCGACGGCGTCGAGGGGTCCCTCGTCCGCGATGGCCGCGCGGAAGAAGCCGGTCACCCGGTCCAGGGTGGGGCCCGGCTCGCCGGTGGGGATGCGCGTACGGCTCTCGATCCTGTCGGGAGCGGAACCGATGAGGCAGACGAATTTGCTGCCACCGGACTCGATGGAGCCGAACCGGCGGGCGTTCACGCGCTCACCGGCCAGCCGTCGGCCCCCGCCGGACGGACGTCGGAGCGCAGGACCACCTTCATGGCGCGGTAGCCGCTCGCGCCGGAGCCCGGCACGTCCCCGCCACCGATGCCGCCCAGGATGCCGAAGGCCCGCGGGTAGGCGTCCAGCGGCAGCTCGTGGGTCACCAGACGCCCGAGGTCCGCCCCCAGTTCGCCCGCCAGCTCGACCGCCACCTGGAAGGTGTCGGCGCGGTAGTCACCGGCGCCGATGATCCGTATGCCGTGATTGGTCAGCCGCAGGGGGCGCAACCGCGCGGTGTACGTGTCGTCGAAGCCCATCACGACGATCCGGCCGCCGTCCGCCACCAGCTCAAGAGCGGTCTCCAGCCCCGAGCCCGTCGTCTCGAACACCACGTCGGGTCTGGTTCCCGCCAACTCCTTGACCATGGCCTTGACCGGGTCGTCGCCGGTGAGGTGGAGGACATGATCCGTCAGCCCGGCGGCCGTCTCCGCACGGTAGGCGTCGGTGTCGGCGAGCACCACCCGGCGGGCGGCGCGGGCGGCGACGACGGCGGTGAGGGTGCCGATGGGGCCCGCCCCGAGCACCGCCACCGCGTCACCGAACCCGACCTGCGCCGCCTCCACGTTGTTCAGCACACAGGCCAGCGGCTCGATGAGCACGGCGCTGCGGAACGGCAGCCCCTCGGGCACCCGCTCCACGAACCGCTCCGGCAGCACCACGCTCGCGGCGTAGGTGCCGTCGCGGTCCACCCCCACCTCCGTACCGGCCTTGTGGAGGCAGTGGTTGGTCGCTCCTCTGCCGCAGGGCCGGCATGTGCCGCAGTACAGCGTGGGGTTGACGACAACCCGGTCGCCCACCCGCAGCGACCGCACTCCGGCTCCGACCTCGGCGACCAGGCCGACCGACTCATGGCCGAGCACGACCCCGGGCCGCGCGGGAAAGTGCCCGAGGAGGATCTTTCTGTCGGTTCCGCAGATCCCTGTCCCGACCACGTCCACCCGTACGTCGTCCGCCGCCCGGATCTCCGGGAGAGGCCGCTCCTGGAGACCGGCACCGTCCGGGCCCTGGAAGATGAGTGCGTGCACAGGAACCTCCTTCACCGTCCGGCGGAGAACCCGCCGGGGCTCGCCGTGTTGGTTCGCAGGCGCCGTTCCGTCGAGGGCTACTGGGCGCAGGCGACGCTAGCGCACGCCGGACGGGGCGGAAACGGCACGAATTGAGCCACGGGCGGACCGATCGCCCCGACGGGAGCCGCTGACCGGATCGGGTCCTCCCCGCCGTCCGGTCGTTGCCGTGGCGCTCCGAGGACGGGCCGAGGCGACCGGGCTTTTGATCAGCCGTCCTGCGGCAGTGCGGGACGAGCGACCGGTACTACGGTCAGCAGGTCCTCAAGACCCTTGAAGTCATCGGGGTTGGTGGTGAAGAGCGGCAGATCTTCGGCTACGGCGATGGCGGCGATCATCAGGTCGGCCACGCGTCGGCGCGGTTTCCGTCCAGCGCCGATCACGGCGGCGCAGATGCGGCCGTAGAAGCGGGCGGCCTCGGCATCGAAGGGGATGGGGTCAAACTCGTTCTCGGCGCGCTGGAGGACGTCGAGCCGACGGGCCCGCTCCGCGTACTCGTCGTAATCCGCCTGCTCGCCGTTTCGCCTGACCTCGTGTGGACCGGCGGACAGCTCCGCCAAGGTGATCGCGCTGATGGCCATCTCGACCGGCAGTTCAGCCGGGTCGATCCAGCGGCGGAGGATCATGATGTTGGTGTCCAGCAGGCCCCGTTCATGGTCAACGGCCATAGGGGTCATCCGTCTCCTGGGCCGCAGTCGCATCCTGGTCAGCCCGGAAGGCTTCCAGTGAGATGTCAGGGGCGCTTCGCGACATCGCCGCGAACTCCGCCCGCGGAACGAAGCGCCTGCGGCGCTTCAGCGGAATCAACTCTCCGATGCGATGGCCGTCGCGGGTCACGATGAACGACTGTCCCGCCTCGACGGCATCCATGATCTCTCTCGACTTGCTCCGCAAGTCCCGCTGGGTAATCTCCGGCTGGGCTGTCATGTCACCAGGTTAGCCGCCGGTGCTACTCCGTGCCGCACGGTGGCACAATGCGCCTGCCAGCAGGCTGCACCTCTGCGCGGTGGGCACCGTGCTCTGTGCCACCAGCACCGTCGAGCAAGGGCACGTTGATCCACCTCGCATATTCGGGATGTCCCAGGGACTTTTCAGGGACTTTCACGTCTGTCCCAGGGCGTTTCCGGGGACTTTCCGTCGCGTAGGCAGGGAAGGCCCCGTCAGCGCTGAAAGATGCGAACGCGCTGGTCAGGGCCTGCTTCCTCAGCACTCGATGATGTTCACCGCGAGGCCCCCGCGCGCGGTCTCCTTGTATTTGACGCTCATGTCGGCGCCGGTCTCCTTCATGGTCTTGATGACCTTGTCGAGGGAGACCTTGTGACTGCCGTCGCCGCGCAGGGCCATCTTCGCCGCCGTGACCGCCTTCACCGCGGCCATGCCGTTCCGTTCGATGCAGGGGATCTGGACGAGGCCGCCGACCGGGTCGCAGGTGAGGCCCAGGTTGTGTTCCATGCCGATCTCGGCGGCGTTCTCGACCTGTTCCGCCGAGCCGCCCAGGACCTCGGCGAGGGCGCCGGCGGCCATGGAGCAGGCGGAGCCGACCTCGCCCTGGCAGCCGACCTCGGCGCCGGAGATGGAGGCGTTCTCCTTGAAGAGCATGCCGATGGCGCCGGCGGCGAGGAGGAAGCGGACGACGTTGTCGTCCTTCTCGGTCTCGGTGGCGCCGCCCGCAGCGAAGTTCACGTAGTAGTGGAGAACGGCCGGGATGATGCCGGCGGCGCCGTTGGTGGGGGCGGTGACGACCCGGCCGCCGGCGGCGTTCTCCTCGTTGACGGCCATGGCGTAGAGGGTGATCCACTCCATCGCGTGGGCCTGCGCGTCGCCCTCCGCGCGCAGCTGGCGCGCCGAATGGGCGGCGCGGCGGCGGACCTTGAGGCCACCGGGGAGGATGCCCTCGCGGGCCATGCCGCGTGCCACGCAGGCCTGCATGACGCGCCAGATCTCCAGCAGCCCGGCGCGGATCTCGTCCTCGGTGCGCCACGCCTTCTCGTTCTCCAGCATCAGCGCTGAGATCGACAGTCCGGTCTCGGCGGCGATCCTGAGCAGTTCGTCGCCGGTGCGGAAGGGGTGGGTGAGCGGGGTGTCGTCGAGTTTGATGCGGTTCTCGCCGAGGGCCTCCTCGTCCACGACGAAGCCGCCGCCCACCGAGTAGTACGTCTTCTCCAGCAGCGCCGCGCCGTCGGCGTCGTACGCGGCGACCGTCATGCCGTTCGCGTGGTACGGCAGGGCCTTGCGGCGGTGCAGGACCAGGTCCGTACCGGTGTCGAAGGCGATCTCGTGCATGCCGAGGACGTTCAGCCGCCCGCTGGTGCGGATACGTTCCGCCTCGGCGTCGGCGCTCTCCACGTCCACCGTCCGGGGGGAGTTCCCCGCCAGTCCCAGCAGGACCGCCTTGGGGGTGCCGTGGCCGTGGCCGGTCGCGCCGAGCGAGCCGTACAGCTCGGCCCTGACCGACACGGTGTGCGCGAGCAGGCCCTCGTTCTTCAGCCTGCGGGCGAACATCCGGGCCGCGCGCATCGGGCCGACCGTGTGGGAGCTGGACGGGCCGATGCCGATCGAGAACAGGTCGAAGACCGAAATGGCCACGGGGTGACTCCTTGATGCGGGGGGTGGTGCGGGAGTGAGGTGCGGGAGTGAGCTGTGGAGAAGGCTCTTACGTGGCACCGGGGCACCGCGCCGCTCCGATCGGGAGCCGCACGGTGCCCCGGTGACACCAGGTGTACGGGCTGTACGTGTACGGGTCGTATGGGCCGTACGGGTCGTATGGGTCGTACGGGTCGTGCCGGCTGTACGGGGTGGTTACAGGCCGGGGTACAGCGGGTGCTTCGCGGCCAGCGCGGAGACCCGGCCCGCCAGCGCGTCGCGGTCGAACTCGGGCTTCAGCGCCGCCGCGATGATCTCCGCGACCTCGGTGAAGTCCTCGGCCGTGAAGCCGCGCGTGGCCAGCGCCGGGGTGCCGATGCGCAGGCCCGAGGTGACCATCGGGGGGCGCGGGTCGTTCGGGACGGCGTTCCGGTTGACCGTGATGCCCAGCTCGTGGAGCCGGTCCTCGGCCTGCTGGCCGTCCAGCTCGGAGTTGCGCAGGTCGACCAGGACCAGGTGGACGTCCGTACCGCCGGACAGCACGGAGACGCCGACCTCGGTCACGTCCGGCCGGACCAGCCGCTCGGCGAGGATCCGGGCGCCGTCCAGGGTGCGCTGCTGGCGCTCCTTGAACTCGTCCGTGGCCGCCACCTTGAAGGAGACCGCCTTGCCCGCGATGACATGCTCCAGCGGGCCGCCCTGCTGGCCGGGGAAGACCGCGGAGTTGATCTTCTTCGCCAGTTCCTTGGTGGAGAGGATCACCCCGCCGCGCGGACCGCCGAGCGTCTTGTGCGTGGTCGTGGTCACGACATGGGCATGCGGTACGGGGTTCGGGTGCAGGCCCGCGGCGACCAGACCGGCGAAGTGCGCCATGTCGACCATCAGGTACGCGCCGACCTCGTCCGCGATCCGCCGGAACGCGGCGAAGTCCAGCTGGCGCGGGTATGCCGACCAGCCGGCCACGATCAGCTTCGGACGGGACTCCTTGGCGAGCCGCTCGACCTCGGCCATGTCGACCTGGCCGGTCTCCGCGTCCACGTGGTACGCGACGACGTTGTAGAGCTTCCCGGAGAAGTTGATCTTCATGCCGTGGGTCAGGTGCCCGCCGTGGGCGAGGTTCAGACCCATGATCGTGTCGCCGGGGGAGAGGAGCGCGAACATCGCGGCCGCGTTCGCCTGGGCGCCCGAGTGCGGCTGGACGTTCGCGTGCTCGGCCCCGAAGAGGGCCTTCACCCGGTCGATGGCGATCTGCTCGATCACGTCGACGTGCTCACAGCCACCGTAGTAGCGGCGGCCGGGGTAGCCCTCGGCGTACTTGTTGGTCAGCACGGAGCCCTGCGCCTCCATGACCGCGACCGGAGCGAAGTTCTCCGAGGCGATCATTTCGAGGGTGGACTGCTGACGGTGGAGCTCGGCGTCGACCGCGGCGGCGACGTCCGGGTCCAGCTCGTGGAGCGGGGTGTTGAGAAGCGAAGAGGAAGACATCACAGTCCCTGGGGTGTCAGTTGCCGGAGAACTCTTTGTACTCGTCGGCGGAGAGCAGGTCCTGCGGCTCTCCCTCGACGCGCACCTTGAACAGCCAGCCGCCCTCGTACGGAGCGGAGTTCACCAGCGAAGGATCGTCCACGACGTCCTGGTTCGTCTCGGTGACCTCGCCGGTCACAGGGGAGTACAGATCGCTGACGGACTTGGTGGACTCCAGCTCTCCACACGTCTCGCCCGCGGTCACCTGGTCACCGACCTGGGGGAGCTGGGCGAACACGACATCGCCGAGGGCGTTCGCCGCGTACTCCGTGATGCCGACCGTCGACACGCCGTCCTCGGCGGCCGTCAGCCATTCGTGCTCCTTGCTGTAGCGCAGCTGCTGGGGGTTGCTCATGACCTGAATTCTCCTGTACGCGGGGGTGTGGTGCGGAACAAGCGTCTTACGGAACGAGACACCGGGCCCGGGGCGCGAGGGACACCGGGGCCGGGATACGGGATCACGGCGGGCGGACGGGCACCGGCCCCGTGGGACCGGCCGGTCCTACTTCTGGCGCCGGTAGAACGGCAGCGCCACGACCTCGTACGGCTCGTGCGTGCCCCGGATGTCCACGCCGACGCCCTTCGTGCCGGGCTCGGCGTGCTCGGCGTCGACGTACGCCATGGCGAGCGGCCGGCCCAGGGTCGGCGACGGCGCCCCGGAGGTGACCTCGCCCACAGTCACGCCGTCCGCGACCACCGGGTACCCGGCGCGCGGGACGCGGCGGCCCTCGGCGATCAGGCCGACCAGCTTGCGCGGCGGGGCGCTCGCGGCGCGCTCGGCCGCCGCCTCCAGGGCCGTACGCCCGACGAAGTCGCCGCCGTTGGACGTCTTGCCGAACTTCACGACCCGGCCAAGGCCCGCGTCGAACGGGGTCAGCGCGGTGGACAGCTCGTTCCCGTACAGCGGCATGCCGGCCTCCAGCCGCAGCGTGTCGCGGCAGGACAGCCCGCACGGCACCAGACCGACGCCCGCGCCGGCCTCGGTCAGCGCCTGCCAGAGCCGCTCCGCGTACCGGGGCTCGACGAACAGCTCGAAGCCGTCCTCACCCGTGTAGCCGGTCCGCGCGATGAGGGCCGGCACCCCGGCGACGGTGCCGGGCAGGCCCGCGTAGTACTTGAGCCCGTCCAGATCGGCGTCGGTCACGGCCTTCAGGATGCCGGGCGACTCCGGACCCTGGACGGCCAGCAGCGCGTAGGCGTCGCGGTCGTCCCGTACGTCCGCGTCGAACCCCTCCGAGCGGGCGCTCAGCGTGTCCAGCACCGTCCGGGCGTTGGAGGCGTTGGCGACGACCAGGTACTCGTCCTCGCCGAGGCGGTAGACGATCAGGTCGTCCAGGATCCCGCCGTCCTCGCGGCAGATCATGGTGTAGCGGGCGCGGCCCATGGCGAGCGCGCCGATGTCACCGACCAGCGCGTAGTCGAGGAGATCGGCGGCGGCCGGGCCCGCCACGGTGATCTCGCCCATGTGGGAGAGATCGAAGAGCCCGGCGCGGGTACGGACGGCGTGGTGCTCGTCGCGCTCGCTGCCGTACCGCAGCGGCATGTCCCAGCCCGCGAAGTCGGTCATGGTCGCGCCCAGCGCGCGGTGCACGGCGTCGAGTGCGGTGAGACGGGGGGCATGGCTCATCGGTATGGCTCCCAGGGCATGACAGTGCTGACGGTCCTCCCCATCTGTCATCGGAACCTGAGAGGTTCACCACGGCCACCCGGTGGCGCGCGCGGCGCGGGTACGGGGAGGCCATGACTTGCACCTTGGGTGGAGCCGCTGTCGCGGCCCGCTTTTCAGATCTGCCTCATCCACGCGGTACGGGGCCTGAGAGATTCAAGGGAGGAACTTGCTCCTTCGGCGCCCGGCGCACACGGTGAACCGGGACTCTCCCGCGCGGATTCAAACGGCCGGTATGCAGTTGCGGGCACATCATCGCACGGAGGACGGCCGATCGGGGTGTCCGGGATGTAACTCGTCCGTCCGGGTGAACGGCTCGCGGGACGTTACCTTCTCTTTACGCTTCGTGGGCAAAAGTTCGTGCAGCGGGCACCGGCCGGTCCGGCGAAGCCGACAACCGGTCCGGCGGGGCCGACAGCCGGTCCGGCTGAGCTGACAGGGGGACGGCGATGATGGCGCAGACGACGGGACCGTGCACGGCCGTATGGCTGGAGCAGATCCCTGCCGTACGGGACTTACGCGGCCAGGCCGGGCAGCCCCCGGGCGCCCTGGTCTTCACCGCCGGGGACGTCGTGGTCGTCTCCGGGCTGCCCGGCAGCGGCAAGTCCACCCTGATCCGGCGCACCGCGGGCGGCCGGGGCATCGACTCCCAGGACGTCAGGGACCGCTGGGCGGCCCTCGTCCCGCCCGGACTGCCGTACGCCGTCTACCGTCCGCTCGTCCGGATCGCGCACTACGCGGGCCTGTGGCGGGTGTTGCGCTCCGGCGCGAGCGCCGTCGTCCACGACTGCGGTACGCAGAGCTGGGTCCGGGGGTGGCTGGCCCGCGAGACCCGCCGGCGCGGCCGGCTGCTCCATCTCCTCGTCCTCGACGTCGCCCCGGACGTCGCCCGCGCCGGCCAGCGCGAGCGGGGGCGCGGCGTCTCCCGGTACGCCTTCGCGCGGCACCGCCGCGCGGTCCGCCGGCTGCTCGCCGGCGCGGAGACCGGCCTGCCGCCGGCGGGCTGCGCCTCGGCCGTCCTGCTGGACCGGGAGTCCGCGGGGGCGGTGCGCGCGATCGTCTTCCCGGGGATCGCGGTCCCGGCGCAGGCGATGGTGCAGGCGACGGCGCAGGCCGCGGCACCGGTGGACGGTCCCGCGGTGGCGCGTACGTCGGTCTAAGGTGCTGCCGCAGGGTCAAGGGCGGAGGAAGACAGTGAACACAGCATGGCCGGGCAACGAGTTGGAAGAGGCGCTCGCCGCCTCACTCGGTGTCGACGGAGCGGGCGCACGACTCATAGAGGTGCTCGGACGCAGTGAGGTGTGGGTCCCACTGCCCAACGGCGGGGGGCCCGACAGTACGGCGCTCGATCTGCCCACGATGGATATCGAGGGCGGCGCGTACGTCCCGGTGTTCAGCTCCGCGGCGCAGTTCCGCCAGTGCGTCGGTGAGCACATGGCCTTCACCGTCGCCCCGGCCCGCGACTTCGCCCGCGGCCTGCCGCCGCAGCTCGGCGTCGTGGTCAACCCGGGCGGCGTGGTCGGGATGCCGCTGCCGCCGCTCGCCGTCGCCGAGCTGTGCCGGACGGGCCGCACCCCGCTGGACGGCTCGGCGAGCGGCGGCCGGGTCCGGCTCTTCGAGCCGGACTGGCAGGAGGATCCGGTCGACTTCCTCACCGCGGCGGCGGCCGAGTTCGAGGCGACGGGCGTGGTCGTCTCCGCCCGGCGCGCGCTCGCCAGCGTCGAGGGCGAACCGCCCGTGCTCTTCGTCGGCGTCCAGCTCTCGTCCTGGGAGGGCGCCGAGCGCAACGCGCCGATGGACGCCCTCGGCCGCGCGCTCGGCCGGGTCCAGGTCGGCTGGCCGGTCAGTCTCCTCCTGCTCGACGTGACCCAGGACCCGGTCGCCGACTGGCTGACGTCCAAGGTGCGGCCGTTCTACCAGCGCGGCTGACGCGGTCGGCACGCGGTCCGGATCCGCGGCGGCCGTTTCCCGGGACGGCCGGCGCGGGTACGGTCCCGCGACACGGGTACGGGGGACAGCGGGGAGCGGACCGCGCCCGCCGGCCCGGGCAACTCGGACCGACCGGCACATGGGGGGCGGGTGAAGGAGCCGCGTGACGCCGCCCCCCCATGTGCCGGTCGGTCTTAAGGTGATGTCATGGCTGGGCCGCCGCACCGTGTGCCCGGAAGGTGCCCGGGGGAGCTGGGCGAATGGTGGATCGACGAGGGGCGGAACCCAGAGTGAGCGCGTCAGGCACCGCGGCGGCCGGACAGGTCGAGCACATGCTGCGCCAGGTGACGCCGGGACGGTACGACGCGTACGAGGCGCTGCTCCGGGCCCTTGCCGAGGACAGTGTGTGGATGCTGCTCTGGCACGGCGCGGCCGGTTCGCCCGACGCCCAGTACGGCAACATGGAGGTCGACGGGCTCGGTTACGCCCCCTGTGTCACCTCCGCGCAGGAGCTCGCCGCCAGCGGCTGGACCCGCGCGCACGAGGTCGTCACGGGACGGGACATCGCCCGCGCCCTCTACCCCGACCGCTGGGGAATCTGGCTGAATCCGCACGCCCACGGCGGCGGTGTCGGCATCCCCTGGCTCGATCTGCGCCGGATCGCCACCGGCCTCGACCGGATGCCCGCGGGACCCCTCCGGCTCTCCGAACCCGCCGTACCGCTCCCGCAGTTCTACGCCCTGCTCACGCAGAACGCGCACCGCACCGCGGCCGTCCGCTCGCTGCGCCGGGCCTGGGTGCAGCCCGCGCTCGGCGCGCCGTACCTCGCGATCGGGCTCGATCTGTACGACACGAGCCCGGCGTCCGTCGAGTCCGTACAGGCGATGATGCGCCAGTCGGTCGCCGCCGTGCCGGACGGGCTGCCGGTCTCCACCGTCGCGATGTCCGACGAGTACGACCCGGTAACGATGTGGCTGCGCGCCAACTCCCGTCCGTTCTACGACCGGGAGGCCCACGCGGCGCCCGCGGGGCCCGTCGGGGGCCCCGGATACGGCTATCCGCCGCCCGCTCCGCGTGCTTACTGACCCCCCGCCGACCCGCGCGCCGAACCGTGGGAGGACTCTGGTGGGACCGGCGCGCGGTCTACGCGAGTTGACCGGGAAATAGGTCTGGACCTGCGGGCTTGTCGCTTCTGAACGTATCGGGGCCGTGCGCGCGGGACCGCCGGATGTGTCGGTTGTCCAGTATGTGGGCACGCTTGGGTGGTATGGCCGATACGGGCCGATTGGCGCACGCCCGTGTTCGCTGAGCCGAAAATCGCGTTCGGATAACGGTAACCCTCTTATCGCATCACGGTTGGGCAACCATTCCCGGTGGGGGCTGGCGGGTGATCACGTCGTAGCTGAAGACTCCGTGCAGCAGGTGGCCTCGGCACGTACTAGTGTGCGATGCGCTCAATGAAGCAGTCCCCCGAATCACCGATCAGGGGACCACCATGTGTCATCTGAAGTGAACGAGCCGCTACAGCGGCGGTCATGGGCCGGCCACCGTCGGCCGAGAGGGGTCTCCAGCGCAATGACGGCACCTATCGAGACCACCGGGTCGGCGGCGCAGGCGCAGCCGGAAGCGGTGCTGGAGGGCGCCGGGGGCAAGCAGATCGAGGGCCGTTCGCTCGGTCGGATCGCGTGGACGCGTTTCAAACGCGACAAAGTCGCGCTCACCGGCGCGGTGATCGTGACACTCCTGATTCTTGTCGCCGTCCTGTCCAAGCCCATCCAGGCGGTCTTCGGGCTCGACCCCAATGCCTTCAACCAGGACCTCGTCGACCCCCAGCTGCTCGCTCCCAAGGGCAGCTTCGGCGGCATCAGCTGGGACCACCCGCTCGGTGTCGAGCCGCAGACCGGGCGCGACATCCTGGCCCGCATCATCGAGGGCTCCTGGGTCTCCCTGGTCGTCGCGGCCGGTTCGACGATGCTCTCCGTCGTCATCGGCGTCGTGATGGGTGTGGTGGCCGGGTTCTACGGCGGCTGGGTGGACAGCGCCATCAGCCGCATGATGGACACCTTCCTCGCCTTCCCGCTGCTCCTCTTCGCGATCTCGATCTCGGCATCGCTCCAGGGCAGCGCGTTCGGCCTCTCCGGGCTCTCGCTCCGTATCGCCGTACTGATCTTCGTGATCGGCTTCTTCAGCTGGCCGTACATCGGGCGCATCGTGCGGGCGCAGACGCTGAGCCTGCGCGAGCGGGAGTTCGTGGAGGCGGCCCGGTCACTGGGCGCCCGCGGCCCGTTCATCCTCTTCCGCGAGCTGCTGCCGAACCTGATCGCGCCGATCCTCGTCTACGCGACGCTGCTGATCCCGACCAACATCCTCTTCGAGGCGTCCCTGAGCTTCCTGGGCGTCGGTATCGCCCCGCCGCAGGCATCGTGGGGCGGGATGCTGTCCACCGCGGTGGACCTCTACGAGGTCGACCCGATGTTCATGGTCATTCCCGGCATGGCGATCTTCATCACCGTGCTGGCCTTCAATCTGCTGGGGGACGGGCTGCGCGACGCACTCGACCCCCGTGGCAAGTAATCGCGGCGCAGCCAGCCGCACCGGTCAATCGAGGGGGCTTTCCTCAGGATGAACAGCAGGAAGACAGCATCGGCCATCGCCGTCACGCTGGCGGTGGCGCTGGGCGCGACCGCTTGTGGCAGCAGCGACAACAAGAGCGACGGCGACAAGAACGGCACGTCCAGCAACGCGAAGGCCGATGCCGGACTCAGCAGCATCGTCAACGCGAGCACCAAGAAGGGGGGGACGGTCACGTACGAGCACTCCAGTGGCCCGGACTCCCTGGACCCGGGCAACACGTACTACGGCTGGGTGCAGAACTTCTCCCGCCTGTACGGCCGTTCGCTCGTCTCGTTCAACCCGGCCCCCGGCAAGAAGGGTCTTGAGGTCGTCCCCGACCTGGCCACCTCGCTCGGCAAGGCCAGCGCGGACGCCAAGACCTGGACGTACACGCTCCGCAAGGGCGTCAAGTTCGAGGACGGCACCGAGGTCACCTCCAAGGACGTCAAGTACGCCATCGAGCGCTCCAACTTCGCGCCGGAGGCCCTGTCCAACGGCCCGACGTACTTCAAGTCGTACCTGGACGGTGGCGACAAGTACAAGGGTCCGTACAAGGACAAGTCCAAGGACGGTCTCAAGTCCATCGAGACGCCGGACGACTACACGATCACCTTCAAGCTGAACAAGCCGTTCGCGGACATGGACTACCTCGCGGCGTTCTCGCAGACCGCGCCGGTCCCCGCGAAGGCCGACAAGGGTGCCGAGTACGTCCAGAAGATCGTCTCTTCCGGCCCGTACAAGTTCTCCGCGTACAGCGAGAGCCGCGGCGCGACCCTGGTCCGCAACCCCGAGTGGGACGCGGCCTCGGACCCGATCCGCAAGGCGCTGCCGGACAAGATCGAGCTGAAGTTCAACATCAACGCGACGACCGTTGACGATCACCTGCTCAACGACACGATCACCGCGGACATCGCCGGTACCGGTCTCCAGTCGAAGACCCAGCCGAAGGTGCTCGTCAAGGCCGCCGAGAAGGCCAAGACGGACAACCCGTACGCGGGTGCCACCCAGTACCTGGCGATCAACGTCAACGTCGCGCCGTTCAACAAGCCCGACTGCCGCAAGGCCGTGCAGTACGCGGTGGACAAGGCCGGCATGGTCGACGCCATCGGCGGTGCGGTCAAGGGCGAGCCGGCCACCACGCTGATCCCGCCGTCGGTCGCCGGATACAAGAAGTTCGACCTGTACCCGTCCGCCGGCAACAAGGGCGACGCGGACAAGTCCAAGGCCGCCCTCAAGGCCTGTGGCAAGCCCGACGGCTTCTCCACCGTGCTGACCGCGCGCACCGACCGTCCCGACGAGGTCCTCGCCGCCACGCAGCTCCAGGAGAGCCTGAAGAAGGTCGGCATCAACGCCGAGATCAAGACCTTCCCGGCCAGCAAGTACTTCACGGACTTCGCCGGTTCGCCGGAGTGGGTCCACAAGAACAAGGCCGGCCTCATGATGATGGCCTGGGGTGCCGACTGGCCGACCGGCTACGGCTTCCTCGACCAGATCGTGAACGGCGCGGCGATCAAGCCGTCCGGTGGCACGAACCTGATGGAGCTGAACGACCCGAAGATCAACAAGGCGCTCACGGACGGCATCGGCACGATCGACGCCACCGAGCGCGGCAAGATCTGGGGTGAGGTGGACGAGATGGTCGCCGAGAACGCCTCGGTCGTCCCGCTCTTCTACAAGAAGAACCTGCTCTACCGCCCGGACTCCGCGACCAACGTCACGGTCGCCGAGTCCTACCTCGGCATGTACGACTACGTGCTGATGAGCTCCTCGAAGTAAGCGGTACGCGGTGCGCGGCCGTCTCGCACGGCCGCGCACCGTCTCGTAGCACCTCTTGACACTTCGTCACACCTGTACATCAAGCAAGCACCCCCCGAAAGGCAGGTGAAGGTGCGGGGTCGTGCGGGCGTAATCCGCCCCTGAGACCCGGCGCCGCACGGCTGTGGCTGCGTACATCATCCGACGCGTCTTCGCCGCGGTGTTGCTGCTGCTGGTGGTCAGCGCAGTCACGTTCGCGATCTTCTTCCTGGTCCCCCGCCTCGGCGGGCAGACAACCGACTCCCTGGCCGCGCAGTACGTGGGCAAGGGCGCCGACCCCGACGCCATCGCCGCGATCAAGGCGAATCTCGGGCTCGACCAGCCCCTCTACCTTCAGTACTGGCACTTCATCAAGGCCATCGTGGTCGGCGCCGAGTACAACTTCGGCCCCAACCCCTCGGTCTGCAACGCGCCGTGCTTCGGCTACTCGTTCAAGACCCATGTCGAGGTCTGGCCCGAGATCGTCCAGCGCATACCGGTGACCCTGTCGCTGGCACTCGGCGCGGCAGTCCTCTGGGTCATCTCCGGTGTCGCGATCGGCGTGCTCTCCGCGCTCAAGCGGGGCTCGATCTTCGACCGCGTGGCCATGGCCGTCGCCCTGGCCGGTGTCTCCCTGCCGATGTTCTTCACCGGCCTGGCCGCCATGGCGCTGTTCGTCACGAACTGGGAGATCTGGCCGAGTATCGACTTCGTGCCGTTCTCCGAGGATCCCGTTGCGTGGGCGTCGAACCTCGTCCTTCCCTGGTGCACCCTCGCCTTCCTCTACTCGGCCCTCTACGCCCGGCTCACCAGAGCCGGAATGCTGGAGACCATGGGCGAGGACTACATCAGAACCGCGCGCGCCAAGGGCCTGCGGGAGCGCAAGGTGGTCGTACGGCACGGTCTGCGCGCCGCGCTGACCCCGCTCGTCACCATCTTCGGCATGGACTTCGGGCTGCTGCTCGGCGGCGCCGTCATCACCGAGAGCGTCTTCTCCTTCCAGGGCATGGGCAAGTACGCCATCACGGGCGTGCAGAGCAGCGACCTGCCCATCGTGATGGGTGTGACGCTGGTGGCCGCCTTCTTCATCGTCTTCTGCAATCTGCTGGTGGACCTCGTGTACGCCGCGATCGACCCCCGGGTGAGGCTCTCATGAGCGACGCGAGCAAGAAGTTCCTCTCCGTGCGGGACCTGCGCATCCACTTCGACACCGACGACGGCCTGGTCAAGTCCGTCGACGGCGTCAGCTTCGACCTCGAGGCGGGCAAGACCCTCGGCATCGTCGGCGAGTCCGGCTCGGGGAAGTCCGTGACCTCCCTGGGCATCATGGGGCTGCACAACTCCGAGCGGGCCCGGATCTCCGGCGAGATCTGGCTGGACGGCGAGGAGCTGATCGGCGCCGGCAAGGAGCGGGTGCGCCAGCTGCGCGGCCACAAGATGGCGATGATCTTCCAGGACCCGCTGTCCGCGCTGCACCCGTACTACTCGATCGGCGCGCAGATCGTGGAGGCGTACCGCGTCCACAACGCCGTCGACAAGAAGACGGCCAAGAAGCGCGCCATCGAGATGCTCGACCGGGTCGGCATCCCCGAGCCCGCGCGCCGCTACAACGACTACCCGCACCAGTTCTCCGGCGGTATGCGCCAGCGCGCGATGATCGCGATGTCGCTGGTCAACAACCCCGAGCTGCTGATCGCGGACGAGCCGACGACCGCGCTGGACGTGACCGTCCAGGCGCAGATCCTCGACCTCATCCGCGACCTCCAGAAGGAGTTCCACTCGGCGGTCGTCATCATCACCCACGACCTGGGCGTCGTCGCCGAGATCGCGGACGAACTGCTGGTGATGTACGCCGGGCGCTGCATCGAGCGCGGCTCCGCCGAGAAGGTCTTCTACCAGCCGCAGCACCCGTACACCTGGGGCCTGCTCGGCTCGATGCCCCGGATCGACCGGGAGCAGACCGAGCGGCTCATCCCGGTCAAGGGAACTCCGCCCAGCCTGATCAACGTCCCGTCCGGCTGCGCCTTCAACCCGCGCTGCCCGTACGCCGACGTACCCAAGGACAACCTCACCCGCACCGAGCGTCCCAACCTGCGGGAGATCACCGACGGGCACTTCTCCGCCTGCCACATGTCCAAGGCGGAGCGGGAAAAGATCTGGACCGAAGAGATTGCGCCGAAGCTGTGACTGAACCGATCCTCAAGGTCACCGACCTCAAAAAGCACTTCCCGATCACCAAAGGGGTGCTGAAACGCAAGGTCGGCGCGGTCCAGGCCGTCGACGGGCTGTCCTTCGACGTACGGCCCGGGGAGACCCTCGGCGTCGTCGGCGAGTCGGGCTGCGGCAAGTCGACCATGGGGCGGCTCATCACGCGGCTGCTCGAACCGACCGGCGGCAAGGTCGAGTTCGAGGGCCAGGACATCACGCACATGTCCACCGGCGCGCTGCGTCCGCTGCGCCGCGACATCCAGATGATCTTCCAGGACCCGTACGGTTCGCTGAACCCGCGCCACACCATCGGCGGGATCGTCTCCACCCCCTTCAAGCTCCAGGGCATCGAGCCCGAGGGCGGCGTGAAGAAGGAGGTGCAGCGGCTGCTGGAGCTGGTGGGCCTCAGCCCCGAGCACTTCAACCGCTATCCGCACGAGTTCTCCGGCGGCCAGCGCCAGCGCATCGGTATCGCGCGGGCGCTGGCGCTCAACCCGAAGCTGGTCGTCGCCGACGAGCCGGTCTCGGCGCTGGACGTGTCGATCCAGGCGCAGGTGGTGAACCTGCTGGACGACCTCCAGGACGAGCTGGGCCTGACGTACGTGATCATCGCGCACGACCTCTCGGTCATCCGCCATGTCTCGGACCGCATCGCGGTGATGTACCTCGGCAAGATCGTCGAGCTGGCGGACCGCAGCTCGCTGTACGAGTCGCCGAAGCACCCGTACACGAAGGCGCTGCTGTCGGCGGTGCCGGTGCCCGACCCGAGCCGGCGCGGCGGCAAGAGCGACCGCATCCTGCTCAAGGGCGATGTGCCGTCGCCGATCTCGCCGCCGAGCGGCTGCCGGTTCCACACCCGGTGCTGGAAGGCGACGGAGATCTGCGCGAAGCAGGATCCGCCGCTGATCCAGCTCGGGCAGGGACACCAGGTGGCGTGCCACCACCCGGAGAACGCGGAGGACCAGCAGCCGCAGGACACGGTGCTGCTGGTGGCGGCGCCGAAGGCGGTGGCTGCGGCTGCGGAGACGGCGGCTGAGCCGGCCGCGAAGACGGAGAAGAGCGAGAAGGCGGATGCCTCGGCTTCCTCCGACAGCTCGGACAGCACCTCCGACGACGCTTCGGGCGAGAAGTAGTACGCGAGGCGGTACCGGATACGAGTCAGTACCGGATACCCCGGGCGCGCCCCGGCCGGCCTTCGGGCTGGTCGGGGCGCGTTCGTATGCCCACGGGCGCCCGGCACAATGTCCGGGTGCTCCATGACCTGTTCACCCCCTCCGTCCAGCACGGGCTCGATCTCGTCGGGATCTTCGTCTTCGCGATCTCCGGCGCACTGCTCGCCGTCCGCCGTAACTTCGACGTGTTCGGCATGGCGGTGCTGGCCGAGATCACCGCGCTGGGCGGCGGGCTCCTGCGCGACCTGGTCATCGGCGCCGTACCACCGGCCGCCTTCACCGACCTCGGCTACTTCTCGATGCCGCTGGTGGCGACCGCGCTGGTCTTCTTCCTGCATCCGCAGGTCGAGCGCATCCAGAACGCCGTCAATGTCTTCGACGCCGCCGGTCTCGGGCTCTTCTGCGTCACGGGTACGACCAAGGCGTACGCGTACGGTCTCGGGCTGACCGCGTCCGTCGTGCTCGGTCTTGCCACGGCGGTCGGCGGCGGTGTGCTGCGGGACGTTCTCGCCAACGAGGTGCCCTCGCTGCTGCGCTGGGACCGCGATCTGTATGCCGTACCGGCCCTCGTGGGCGCCTCGATGGTCGCGCTCTGTATCCGCTTCGACGCCCTGAACGCGCTGACCAGCACGCTCGCCGTGGTGACCGCGTTCGTTCTGCGGCTGCTCGCGATGCGCTTCCACTGGCGGGCGCCGCGTGCGTGGAACCGGCGCTCGGCGGCGGAGGAGGGGCCGGAAGTATGAGTGACATATATTAAGCTACCGCTTAGTACTTCTGTGTTGTAGCGTGCTGTTCCATGGCTCAGGCATCCATCGGCGACAGCGAGTTCGACCGCGGCACCGCCGTCACCCTTCGCGAACCAGGCGTCTACGACGTACAGCTCACCTCCGGGTGGACGGTGGCGGACGTCCTCAACGGCGGCCATCTGCTGGCCGTCCTCGGCCGCGCCCTCGGCGACGCGCTGCCGCACTCCGACCCCTTCACCGTCTCCGCGTACTACCTCACCCCGTCGAAGCCGGGACCGGCCGTGGTGCGTACCGAGACCGTACGGACCGGCCGTACGCTCTCGACCGGGCAGGCGTCCCTCTTCCAGACCGACGAGGACGGCCGCGAGGTGGAGCGGATCCGGGTCCTCGCCTCGTACGGTGACCTCGCCGCGCTCCCCGACGACGTGCGGACGTCCGCCAAGCCGCCGGCGTTCCCGCCCCCGGAGCGCTGTGTCACCACGGCGGACGGCCCGCCGCCGCCCGGCGACTTCGCGCTGCTCGACCGGCTCGCCCTGCGGCTGGATCCGGCCACGGTCGGGTGGGCGCTCGGCGCGCCCTCGGGAAAGGGCGAGATACGCGCCTGGTTCGAGTTCGCGGACGGCCGCGACGCCGACGCGCTCTCGCTGCTGCTGACGGTGGACGCGCTGCCGCCCACCTCGTTCGACCTCGGCCTCATGGGCTGGACCCCGACGGTCGAGCTGACCGCCCACATCCGCTGCCGCCCGGCCCCAGGACCGCTCCGGGTCGCCATCACGACCCGTAACGTCGCGGGCGGCTTCCTGGAGGAGGACGTCGAGGTCTGGGACAGCGCGGACCGGCTGGTGTCCCAGGCCCGCCAACTGGCGCGCGTACCGCGGGAGCCGCGCGACTGAGGGCGCGGGGTGGGAAGGCTGGGGTGGGAAGGCGGGGGTGGGAAGGGGCCGTGCGCGGGCCTCTCCCACCTCTGTTTCCGCCCCCGTTTCCGCCCCCGTTCGGGTCCCCGCGTGGGCCTGCTGCGAGTGGCTCCGTCCGCGCTCGTAGAATCGTGCCCACCATGGCTTACCTCGACCACGCCGCGACCACTCCGATGCTGCCGGAGGCGATCGAGGCGATGACCGCCCAGTTCGGCTTCGCCGGCAACGCCTCCTCGCTCCATGCCGCCGGGCGCCGGGCGCGCCGTACCGTCGAGGAGGCCCGCGAGACACTCGCGGAGGCCCTCGGCGCACGGCCCAGCGAGGTGGTCTTCACCTCGGGCGGCACGGAGGCCGACAACCTCGGTGTGAAGGGCCTGTACTGGGCCCGGCGCGCCGAGGACCCGGCCAGGACCCGGGTGCTGGCCAGCCCCGTCGAGCACCACGCCGTCCTCGACGCCGTCGACTGGCTCGGCGAGCACGAGGGCGCGACCGTCGAGTACCTGCCGGTCGACGCGTACGGCCGGGTGACGCCCGAGGCGCTGCGCGCGGCGGTGGAGCGGAACCCCGACGATGTCGCCCTGGCCACCGTCATGTGGGCCAACAACGAGATCGGCACGATTCTGCCGATCAGGGAACTCGCGGACGTGGCGGCGGAGTTCCGCATTCCGCTGCACTCCGACGCCGTACAGGCGTTCGGCCAGACCGAGCTGGACTTCGCGGCCTCCGGACTCGCCGCGATGACCGTCAGCGGCCACAAGATCGGCGGCCCGTACGGCATCGGGGCCCTGCTGCTGGGCCGCGAGTACACCCCCGTGCCCGTGCTGCACGGCGGCGGCCAGGAGCGGCATGTGCGCTCGGGGACGCTCGACGTCCCCGCGATCGCGGCCTTCGCCGTCGCGGGCAGGCTCGCCGCCGAACGGCGTGAGGAGTTCACCCGCGAGATCGGCGCCCTCCGCGACGAACTGGTGCGGGCGGTACGGGCCGCGGTCCCCGACGCCGTCCTCGGCGGCGACCCCGACCACCGCCTCCCCGCCAACGCGCACTTCAGCTTCCCCGGCTGCGAGGGCGACTCGCTGCTCATGCTGCTCGACGCCCAGGGCATCGAGTGCTCGACCGGCTCGGCGTGCACGGCGGGGGTGGCCCAGCCCAGCCATGTGCTGCTGGCCACGGGCAGCGACCCCGACCTGGCCAGGGGCACGCTCCGGTTCTCCCTCGGCCACACGTCGACGCGCGCGGATGTCGAGGCGGTCGCGGGGGCGATCGGCCCGGCGGTGGCGCGGGCGAGGAGCGCGGGCCTGAGCTGACGGCGGGGCGTCGGGGCGGCGGGGGCGTGGCGGCGGCGCGCTGGAGGGCGGGGGCGGTCACTCCGGTGCCCCGTGCTCACTCCGCCCGCGGCTACTCGGCCGCGGCGGTCTCCTGGCGCGCGAATTCCTCCCGTACGAACCTCATGTACCGGTCCCAGTTCCAGTTCTTCCCCGGGTCCGTATGGTCCGTGCCAGGGACCTCGACATGGCCGACGATGTGCTCGCGGTCGACCGGTATCCCGTACCGGTGGCAGATGTCGGCGGCGAGCCGCGCGGAGGAGCGGTACATCGTGTCCGTGAAATCCTCCGGCTTCTCCACGAACCCCTCGTGCTCGATCCCGATCGACCGCTCGTTGTAGCCGCGGTTGCCCGCGTGGTACGCCACGTCCAGCTCGCGGATCATCTGCGCCACATGGCCGTCCTTGCGCACCACATAGTGCGCGGCGGCGCCGTGACCGGGGTCCTTGAAGACCTTGAGGGCCACCGCGAAGCTGCCCTGGACGACATGGATCACGACGCGGTCTATCCGGTAGTCGTCGGGGCGGTCTGCCATCCGCCAGTTCGCCGACGAGGCGGCCACCCACTGGGCGGGTACGTAATCAAGCTCACCTTCCTTGCGCGGCTTGCGCCCCACGGACACCTTCCGCCACACCCACGACAGCTCCTCGCGCGCCAGCACACCCCCGCCGACCACCGCGGCGGCACCGCCGATCAGCACCGCTCTGCGGGTGGCCTTGGGGCCGTCGGCGGAGCCGCGGCGACGTGTGCCGCGACTCTCCGTACCCAGTGATTTCTCGCCCATATGATCGTCAACGCATTCTCGCGCGACTGTGGTTCCCCCGGGCCGTACCCTGGTTGGGCTATGACTCAGAATTCCCAGCGCACACGCCCGCTCCGCGTACTCGCCGCCATGTCCGGCGGCGTCGACTCCGCCGTAGCCGCCGCCCGCGCGGCCGAGGCGGGCCACGACGTCACCGGCGTGCACCTCGCGCTCTCCGCGAACCCCCAGTCCTTCCGCACCGGCGCCCGGGGCTGCTGCACCATCGAGGACTCCCGCGACGCGCGGCGGGCCGCCGATGTGATCGGCATCCCGTTCTACGTGTGGGATCTCGCCGAACGCTTCCGCGAGGACGTCGTCGAGGACTTCGTCGCGGAGTACGAGGCGGGCCGCACCCCGAACCCGTGTCTGCGCTGCAACGAGAAGATCAAATTCGCCGCGCTCCTCGACAAGGCGCTCGCCCTCGGCTTCGACGCGGTGTGCACGGGCCACTACGCCACGGTCGTCACGGCCCCCGACGGGAGCCGCGAGCTGCACCGGGCGAGCGACATGGCCAAGGACCAGTCGTACGTCCTGGGCGTACTGGACGAGCGCCAGCTCGCGCACGCCATGTTCCCCCTCGGCGACACCCTGACCACCAAGGACGAGATCCGCGCCGAGGCCGAGCGCCGGGGCCTGGCCGTCGCGAAGAAGCCCGACAGCCACGACATCTGCTTCATCGCGGACGGCGACACCCAGGGCTTCCTCGCGGACCGCCTCGGCCGCGCCGAGGGCGACATCGTGGACGAGGCCGGTACGAAGGTCGGCAGCCACGACGGCGCGTTCGGCTTCACCATCGGCCAGCGCAAGGGCCTGCGCATCGGCCACCCGGCCGCCGACGGCAAGCCGCGCTACGTGCTGGACATCTCGCCCGTCGACAACACGGTCACGGTCGGCCCGGCCGCCTCCCTCGACGTCACCGCCCTGACCGCCCTCAAGCCCCGCTGGTGCGGCACCGCCCCGGCCGGCCCCGGCGACTACACCGCCCAGCTCCGCGCCCACGGCGACGAGACCCCGGTCACGGCCGAACTCACCGACGGCACCCTCCACGTCCGCTTCGACACCCCGGTCCGCGGCATCGCCCCCGGCCAGGCGATCGTCCTGTACGACGGCACCCGCGTCGTCGGCTCGGCGACGATCGCCACGACCGAGCGGCGCACGGGGGCCCTGACGGGCTGACGGGGCTGACGGGCTGTCGGCATCATTCGGCCGACCCCACTGTCAGTGCCCTGTGTCATTATGCGGTCGTGTCCCGGGGGAGTGGGCCACAGTCCGCTGATGACCAGGGGGTTGGGGATGGGCGCGGGTACGGAGCCGGACGGCTCGTCCAGGTCCGACGAGGAGTGGGAGCGGTTTCTGCGCGAGTCGGTGGCGGGTGCCGCCGACGCGCCCAAGGAACCGTCCGCGCGCGCCCGCGACGTGGCGAAACGGCTGCGCGCGGAGCCCGAAGGGCGCCCGGCGGGCTGGCGCACCTACACGCCCGCGCGGCCCAAGCGGCGCACGGGCTGGTACGTGGTCGGGCTGCTGGCCTCGCTGGCGCTGCTGGTCGTGGCGTTCGTACCGGGGCTGACAGCGGGTCTGTTCGGCGGCGCCGACGCATCGCCGCCGACGGCAGAGACGGAGCGCCCGACCCAGGCACCCCCGGCGGACGAGGCCCAACGCCCCACCACGGACGAGCCGTTCCGCGGCTCACCGGCGGCGAGCTGGGCGAGCGGAGCGGCGGGGATCACCACGCCGAAGGCCGAGGCGGTCGGCTGGATGAACGCGGCCGAGGTCGAGCGGGCGCTGACCCGCAGCCGGGACTTCCTCGTCGCGTCCGGCCTGGACCGCGAGGTGCTGGAGGGCGAGCGCCCCGAGAAGGCGATCTCACTGATCAACCCGCACCAGAAGGACGTCCAAGCCCTTCTGAAAACCGCTTTCCGCACCCCGAGCGAGAAGAACGACCCCCTCCTCCTCTTCAGCCGCTTCCAGCCCTCCCGCACCGACCTGGTCGGCGACGTCGTGAAGACCCGGGGCCGGCTCACCTACCAGGAGGGCGAGCGCGGTGCGCTCCAGGTGACCGCCGACGTCACCTTCGTCTACCCGGTCACCCGCGCGGACGCGAGCGGCGACGACGGCGGCGACGCCGGCGATGACGCGATCGTGCGTACGATCGTCCGGCGCGAGCTGGTCATGAGCTGGGACGACCCCGACAAGGTGATCACCGAGCCGGGCACGTTCTCGATCGTCTCGTACAAGTACGAGATGACCAACGGCGGCTGCGGCGCCCCCACGGGCTACTTCAACCCGCCCTTCGGCACGGACGGCCAGACGGACGCGTCCGCCACCGAGGTCGACCCGTACGACCGCAGCGCGCCGGTCGGTCAGGGCGAGTTGTCCGAGGACGAGTGCAGGAGGGCGACGCGTTCCTAGGGTCTCGCCGCACAGGCCCTGCGACGGCGCGACGCCCGGCACGCGTCTCGTCATGCCCTCGCAACCGCCGGGCACCGACGCTCAGCGCATGTACGGTGGCGGCCACTCCCGCTCCCACGCGGCGGACACGGTGATCACCGCACTGCCGCGCGGGCGCTCGACCACGGCCCCGGACTCGTACGCGTCCGGGGTCAGAGCCAGCACCGCGTCGCCGCCCTGAGCCGCGACCTCCTCGGGCGGCGCCTCGAAGCGCCAGCCGCGATCGGTCAGCTTGCGCAGCAGCCGTTGGTAGGCGCGCTCGGCGACGGGGGCGTCCTCACAGGTGTACGTCCACTGGTGCTGCCCCACGCAGGAGCCGTCCTGGCTCCGGACGTACACGTAGGGCTTCTCCTCGGAGGGCCAGCCGCCGAGGAGGCTGTCCAGAACCTGGCTGGAGACGTCCTTCACGCCATTGAGGGCCTGCAACCGCACCTTCAACTCGGTCTTGGTCGTGGGGACGGGAAGGCCGAGGTCGCTGGAGACGGGGGCCTTGACCTCGTCGGGCTCCTTGTCCCAGAAGCACGGGGAGGTGACGCCCACACTGAGCTGGCCGCCGAGGCCCATGGCCACCTGCATGAGGAAGTCGTCGGGCTTGCTACGCAGGTTGGCGCCGACGGCTCTGCGCTCGTAGTCCGGTGCGGCATCGACGGTGTGACCGGCGGCCTTCCAGTTCTCGAACACCTGGCGGACGACGTCCTTGCCCTGGTCGGGGGGGATGTCGCGCAGCCAGTAGTTCTTTGTCAGCGTCACACGGTCCTCGGACCCGCCATCACTCGGGTCCAGGCACGGCCCCACTTCTCCGCTGCGTTGCTCCAGGCGCGGTACCGGGCTCACGCCATGGATCGCTTGCCGAATCAACTCATCGGCCGTGCGTTTTGCTTGTTCCATATCCATTGGGTACCTCACACGCGCCATGTCATCCAGCGCTATTCGGAGCTGCTTGGGCGCTGCCGATGACTGGCACGCCGAGTTGTGGTGGGACGATGCCGACAGCATCGCCCTGTACGTGAAGGTCTGGAAGACCCATCGCGAGTCGGCCGTGTATGGGGCCGATGCCCACAACGTCATCAACGCGGCCAGGCGTGAGCTGAACTCCTGAGATCCTGGTCGTCGAACTCGTCTGCCTCGACACTCTTGAGCCAGACGTCCATGGCGGGCGGCGTAACCCGGGGAACAGGTTGTGCCTGTCGAGGTGTCAGCCCTGATGGGGCTTGAACCCATCGGTTTTTACCCCCTGCACGAGCGCGTGGAACGCGCTGGCGTTCGTAGGGATGACCCGGGACGGCCGGGTGCTGTCCCGGAGCGCGACGTGATCTCCCTCCAGCGTGGCAACCTCGACACAGTTGTTGCCGCCGTCACCCGAGAACGAGGACTTTATCCAGCACGGCTCGGACGTGTACGGCACCTCTTACAGCTCCTTGGCGACGGTGTGAATGAACTCCCTCGACTCAGTTGGGGGCAAGGCCACTTGCTCGGTCAAGTCCAGACGGGTGCGGAAGTTGGCAAGCTGCGCCGGGGAATCGATGAACACCGCTCCCGTTGGTGCGTCCATCTGCACCGTGTCCAAGTGAGGATTGGAAGCCTCTGCGTAGAGGACCGAGGAGTCCAGGAGCGGGAAGCCGCCAGCAGAGAACGGGATCACTCGCAGTGTCACATTCGGACGCTCGCAGGCATCCAGTAGGTGCCGCAGTTGGGCTCGGGCGATGCTCCGGCCGCCGATCCGCATGCGGAGCGCAGCCTCGTGGATGACACCGGCGTAAGGGACTGATGCGTCGCCAGTGATCACTGACTGCCGCGCCAGGCGATGAGCCACCCGTAGTTCTACTTCCAAGCGCGGGAGCGGAGGTACGGGCAGCTCGAAGGTCGCTCGCGCGTGGTCTTCGGTCTGGAAGAGGCCAGGCAGGTGCGCGGTTTGGGCGGTCCGCAGCCGTACGGCGTCATGTTCAAGTTCGGACACATCGAGGAACCCCGGGGGAATCTTGCCCCGGTACTCGTCCCACCACCCCGCTTGCCGCCCGCCGGTCATAGCGGTGAGGGAGTCGATCAGCTCCGAGTCGTCGCACTCGTAGATGCTTGCCAGCCGACGCAGGCGCTCTTCGCTGATGCCGAAACGTCCTGCTTCGATGTTGGAGATCATCGTGCGGTCCGAGCCCAACAGGCCGGCTGCCGTCGGCGCCGACATGCCTGCCGCCTCCCGGAGTCGTCGAAGTTCCACTCCGAAGCGACGCTGCCGGATTGTGGGGATCTGTCGCGGTGCCATGGGCCCTCTCCTCTCCTCGCTCGCGCACAGTCTGCCTGCTGCATACGGGCCGTGAAGAATCATAAATATAACTCGTTTTAGTGAGTTAGGTAGCACGGGTTTTAAAGTTGCCCTACTGTCTGGGATGCGTCGATCGCTCAGTGTCAGGAAGCGCACCGGTTCTGCCCCGCCCGCCCGGGACGGGCCGTAACCGGCACTGCCACCGCCGACGCACTGTCCGAACAGGCCGCACCCACCACGTGGTTCAACTCCACCCATCCCTTCACGTCACGCACCCAGGAGGTGCTTCGTGAGCACAGACCCGCAACCGAAACCCGTCGCGGCCCCCGCGCCGGACAACGTTCACCCCGTACCCATCCCGTTCGCCGAGCCCTGGCAGTACGAACTCAGCCTTCCCTGCGACCCGCGCGGTCCCCGGATCGCCCGCACCACCCTGCGGGCTGTCCTCGCCGCGCACGGGCTCACCGAACTCACCTACCGCGCCGAACTGCTGGCGTCCGAGCTGACGACCAACTCCGTGCTGCACACCAGGGGCCGGGCGACCGTTCGGCTCCACTGGATGTACCCCGTCCTGCGGGTCTCCGTCTGGGACATGAGCCCCGACCTGCCCCGACCTCGCCGCCCGCGCCGGGATGCCGGGAGCGGTACTGGGCGCGACGGTGGGCGCGGGATGGCGATTCTCGACCTGGTCGCCGACCGGTGGGGAGGCTGCGCCATGGGGGAGGAGCCGTACGGTCCCGGCGGCAAGACGATCTGGTTCGAAGTGGCCATGAACGGCGGTCCGCCGCCGGACCCCGACGGCGGAGCCGTCCGCGCGCTGGCCGCCTGAACGCGGCCCGATCGGCGGCAGACCGGAGGCCATCTGAGCGTGCCATTGGTGGCGCGTTGCGCGAAGAGTCGGAATCAACAAGTCGGAATCAACAAGACCGCTCGACAGAGGAGAGACGCATGGCTGAGGTAACGGCGAAGGCGGAAGCGTGTTCCGAGCGTGGCCCGTTGCTCCCGTTGGGACATGACGAGTACGCGTCCCTGCTGGCGGAGGTGGTGGCGGACTCCGCGCCACGGCTCTTCGCTGTGGTGCAGGAAGTGGGCGATCGGGAGGACGGGTGGGTAGCCGCCTGGGGCCTGGCGTTCGAGGATCGGGCCGAGGTTGTCGCGGGCGGGGGAGGGGGCCGTATGTGCCTGCCGTCGGCGGAGGGTGCGCTCCGGTACTTCGGGCGGGGCGGAGAGGTCAGGGCGAGCCTGTACTGGGTCGGTTCGTGACACCAGTGGTTGGTTCCCGACGTCGGCTGCCGGTCCCTGACACCGGCGGCCGGTCTGACACCGGCGGCCGGTCTCGGGCGACGGCTTCGGTGGCCCCCGACGCTTGGGTGCCTTGAGGTGTACGAGCATGGGCCCGGCGGCAAGCCCGTCGGACCGGCGTTCGGCCGCGTTGGGTGTGTGCGGGGCGTGGTGAGACGCCTTGCTTCGCGAAGAACTCCGCCGGCACCGGCGCGGGCGCCTGTTACTGCCTCCGTCGCGACCGGTAGTTGGGTAGGGGGCCGCCCCTCCTGGTGTGAGTGTCGCGTCTCCGTGTCAGGTGTAAAGGGCGCTCCTGCGTCGCGTCGGCTGCGCCGATTTCGCTTCGCTCACC
>NZ_JBFBEZ010000055.1:0-45729 GCF_040701725.1 Streptomyces sp. NPDC093109 | reverse complement strand
CGAGCGCGTGCACACTTCAGGGATACCCGGGCGTCTCGCTCCTCGCGGGCGCCGGCGGGTATCTCCGCCGGCCGCCCGTCGGTCGTGGTCTGAGACCGACCGGCCTAAGCCGCTTCCATGACCGGCGCCGTCTCCGTCCCGTTCGCTGCCTCCGTCGCTGCCTCCGTCGCCGCCTCCGACTCCGCCTCCGACTCCGCCTCCGTCTCCGCCTTCGGCCACGGCGCGCCGGCCCCGATGGCCTGGCGCCACAGGCGGATCGCCTTGGGCGGCATCCCGATCGCGAGGGCCCCGGTCACCCGGTCCCCGGTGCGGTAGACGGCCACGAACCGGCGCTCCGCCAGGTCCCCGGCCACGACGGCCACCTCGTCATGGCCGCGGAGACAGCCGTACGCCTGGATCTTCATGTCGTACTGGTCCGACCAGAAGTACGGCACGGGCGCGAACGGCTTGCGCGCGTCCGGGCGCAGCAGGTTGCGGGCGGCGGCCATGCCCTGCTCGGCCGCGTGCGTACGGTGCTCGATGCGCATGTCCACGCCGAACAGCGGGTTGTACCAGCGGGCCACGTCGCCCGCCCCGTACACGCCGGGGCCCGCGGCACAGTACGCGTCGCACACCAGCCCGTTGTCGACGGTGAGTCCGCTGTCCGCCAGCCACTCCGTGTTGGGCAGCGACCCGACGGCGACCAGGATCTCGTCGGCCTCGACCAGGCTCCCGTCGGCGAGGAGCACGCCGTCCCCGGTGATCTCCCGGACCCGGACGCCGGTGCGCAGATCCACCCCGTTCTGAAGGTGGGCCCGTGCCAGCACCTCCCCGACCTCCGCGCCGACCGCGTGCGCCAGCGGTACGGGCGCGGGGTCGATCAGGGTCACCCGCGCGCCGAGCTGCCGCGCCACCGCGGCGACCTCCGCGCCGAGGAACCCGGCGCCGACCACGGCCAGCCGCCGCCCGGGACCGAGCCGGTCCCGCAGCGCGACGGCGTCGTCCACGGTACGCAGGACATGCGCGCGGCCCGTGCGGCCCGCGCAGTCCGCGCCGTCCGCGCCCTCCGCGCCCGGCAGCCGCCGGGGGCGTACGCCGGTGGCCACGATCAGCCCGTCGTACGGCACCCGCGCCCCGTCCGTGAGCCGCACCGTACGGGCCGCCGTGTCCAGCCCGGTCGCCGCCACGCCCAGCCGCAGGTCGAGGCCGAGGGCGTCGAGATCGGCGTACGGGCGGAGCGGAAGCCGCTTGGGGCCCCACTCGCCGGACAGGATCTGCTTCGAGAGCGGGGGCCGGTCGTACGGGGCGTGCGGCTCGTCGCCGATCAGGGTGAGAGCGCCGTCGTACCCTTCCCGCCGCAGGGTCTCGGCCGCCGCGAGCCCGGCGGCCGAGGCGCCCACGACCACCACGCGCTTCAGCGGCTCCGCCGGACTCACCGGACTCACCGGACTCACCGGCTCCGTCGCGCTCATCGCTCCACCAGCCGGATCGCGGCGGCCGGGCAGATCGCCACCGCTTCGCGCACGCCGTCGAGGAGGTCCTCGTCAGGGTGCTTCTCCAGCAGGATCGCGACGCCGTCGTCGTCCCGCTGGTCGAAGACCTCGGGGGAGGCCATCACGCACTGACCCGAAGCCACGCATTTCGGTACGTCCAGCTCTACTTCTGCTCGCATGGGGGTTCGCCTCTGTTCCTTCGTGGGGGGTATGTGCTGGGAGGGGGGAGCGTTACCAGGCGACCGGGAGGCTCTGTACGCCGTACGTCGTCCCCGTGTGGTCGAACTCCAGCTCCTCGACGGCCGCGGCCAGACGCAGCGTCGGAATCCGGCGGTAGAGCGTGCTGTAGACGACCTGGAGCTCCAGCCGGGCCAGGTTCTGCCCGAGGCACTGGTGCGGCCCGTACCCGAAGGCCTGGTGCATCCGCGCCGGCCTGGTGACATCCAGCCGGTCGGCCTCCGGGAACGCCTCCGGGTCCCAGTTCGCGGCGTGCAGATCGAAGATGATCCCGTCGCCCGCCTCGATGACCGTGCCGCCGATCTCGATGTCCTCCTTGGCGACCCGCCGGACACCGGTCTGGAGGATCGTCAGGTAGCGCAGCATCTCGTCCACCGCGTTCGCGATGACCTTCGGATCGTCGCTCTCACGCACCACGGCGAGCTGGTCCGGGTGGAGCAGGAACGCCAGCGTGCCCAGGCTGATCATCGTCGCGGTGGTCTCGTGCCCGGCGATCAGCATGGCCACGCCCATGTGCACGGCCTCGGTCCTGCTCATCTCGCCGGCCGTGACCCGCGCGCCCATCTCCGAGAGCACGTCCTCGCCGGGGGCGGCCATCTTCTCGCCGAGCAGGTTGTCCAGATACGCGGCCAGCGCGTCGCTGACCTCGCGCGCCTTCTCCGGCGCCACCGTGCTGTCCAGCACCAGACCGCTGCTGCGCTGGAAGAAGTCGTGGTCCTTGTACGGGACGCCGAGCAGCTCCGCGATGACCAGCGACGGCACCGGCAGCGCGAACGCCTGGAGCAGGTCCACCGGGTTCGGGCCCGCCAGCATGGTGTCGATCAGACCGTCGACGATCTTCTGCACCGGCTCGCGCATCTTCTCGATCCGCTTGACCACGAACGGCCCGTTGACCGTCCTGCGCAGCCGTGTGTGCTCCGGCGCGTCCGTGTTCGTGATCAGCCGCGGTGTGTACGGCGCCACCTCGGCGCGGTGGGCGTTCACATACGGGAACCCTGGGTCGAGATCGTCGTCGCTCACCCGGGGGTCGGCCATCAGTGCCCGCTGGTCGGCGTGGCGCGTGATCAGCCAGGGCGTGCCGCCGTTCCAGATGCGCACTTTCGTGATCGGTTTCTTTTCCCGCAGTTCCTGTACGGCAGGAGCCGGAGCCAGCGGGCATTCGGCGGCCCGCGGCAGTGGATATGCCAGTGGCTGTTCCGCCGCGCCACCGGCGGGGCAGGTCAGGGTATTGGTCATGGTCCCTCCTCGGAACGACGAGTCGAATTCACGGTGTTCCCCCTCAGTTACGAGGATCGAGAACTTCCGAGATCAACCATCACATCGCCCACCTGCCGCCGCGAGGGAGCTTTCTCCCGAACGCATGGTGTAGCGCTCTACACCCCTCGCCCGCACCCCTCGCCCACGCCCCGGGCGTACAACGGGCGCACCCCGGGCGCGTCCATGGGCGCACACCTCACGCACCCTTCGCGCGCTCATTCGTTCGAATTTCACGGCCCCCTGGCCCATTGGCCGTAAACCGGCTGCTTCGGGACTCGACTGCGAGTCTTTCGGCCGTTCCGCGTAATCGTGGCGACTGAAGAAGCGATTCTGCCTAGGTTGCCTGAGGCGCGCCGTCGTGTTTGTTCTCTTGTCGATCAATGGCGCGCCAGGATTTGTTCAGGAGGAATTCTCGGATGTCACTCTCCCCCGAAGGCAATGGCACTCCGTCCGCGCTGCGCGAGCAATTCACGGACTCCGGATTCATCGTCCTGCCCGGGCTCATTCCCGAGTCGTTACGGACGCGGCTCACGCCCGAAGTGGATCACTGGGTGGACGGCGGGCTGCGCTCACGCTCCATAGCCGCCTGCGTCGACCCCGCCCCCGGCCCCGGCCCCGGCCCCGGCCCCGGTAACGGCACCCGCCCCGACGCCGACCCGGGCCCCGAGCTCGACGGTCCCCCGCCGCTCATGGAGCTGGAGCTGCCCGCGCACGGTGAACTCCTCACCCACGAGCCGCTGTTGAGGATGATCGCGGACCTCATGGACGCGCCGTTCGTCTTCCACCATCTGCACAGCGACCGGCACGGCCCCGGGATCCCCGGCAAATCGTGGCACCACGACCGCGAGCCGAACGACCAGGACGATCCGAAGCTGCTGATGGTCCACGCGCTGCACTATCTCGGGGGCCTCGACGGCACGATCGGCAGCCTCGTGGTGGTGCCCGGTTCCCACCGGGAGCCCTGGGGCAAGTCCGCGCTCTCCCACCTCGGCAGCGCCGAGCTGCCCGGCGAGGTGGTGGTCGACGCGCTGCCGCCCGGCTCGACCGTACTCGTCAACTCCGGCCTGCTGCACGCCCGCAGGCCCGCGCCGAGCCCGCCCGGCGCCTCTCCCCGCTACTTCGTCGACGCGTGCTACTGCCAGACCGGGGCGCGCTGGCGGCCCGTGAAGCCGTACTGGCGGCACATGCTCGCCAGAGCCCGGGCTCTCGGCCTCGACGGCGGACGGTGGCCGGAGCTGTTCGCGGAGCGGCACTTCAGCCCGTACGCCCGGTAGGCCCGTACAACCGCTCATCGCGAGACGAAGCGCGAGACCGCCTGTGACAAGGAGTGGCGTTGGTACAGATCATCGGTCCGGTCACCTTCGACGAGGTGCTCACCGCCTTCCGCCGGGACCACCCCGCGGCGCGCGACCACGAGGCGAACACCAACCAGGAGGCGGAGAACATGCTGTCCCTGGCCGACCAGATCTTCGGCACCTGGTCGAAGGCGCGGCTGTCCCGCGCCGAGATCCGCGCGGTGATACTGCCGTGGCACCTCAGCGAGGGCGGTGCGTACGCGCTCGTACCGCGCACCGGGCTGACCATCGGCCAGGCCGCCGACCTGCTGCGCTCGCGCGCGGCGGAGCTGGCCGCGGCCAACCCCCGCTGCACGGCGAAGATCGACAGGTTCCGCGACTCCCCGTTCACCTCCGTCTACTTCAGCCGGGAGCCGGTGCCGCACAGCGACTACGCGGATCTCCGTACCGGCGAGGGCCTCGTCCACCTCGACGGCCTGCACCGGCTGCTCGCCTGGGAGCTGGCCGGGCGGCTCGGCGGGCGGCTGTCCGGGCGGCTGTCACGCGACGACGACGGGCCGATCGCGTTCATCGCCGGTACTCCCGCCCCGCATGCACCGTCCGGAGGTCGACGAACATGACGCAGCCGAACACGGATCACGCGACGCGCCCCCTCACCTCACTGCCCGAACTGCTCATACGCAACGCCCTCGCCCACCCCGGCCGCCCCGCCCTCGGCGACGGCACGCGCACCCTCGACCACCGCACCCTCGACACCGTCGCCCGCCGCGTCGCGGCCCGCCTCGCCGGCCTGGGCACCGGCCGCGGTGACCGGGTGGCGCTGCTCGGCGCCAGGGACGCCCGGGTCTGCGCGGTGCTGCACGGCATCCTGCGCTCGGGAGCCGCCGTCGTACCGGTCGATCCCGGGTGGAGCCCGGACGACGTACGGCGGCGGCTGGACGCCGTCGAGGTGGGCCGCGTGCTCAGTACGACCCCGGGGACGCACGCCCCCGCGCCGTACCGCACCGAGTTCGTCGATGTCGACGCGCTCGCCGCCGGAGCCGGTCCCTCCGTCGTACCCGCCGACGTACCTGCCGATATACCCGCCGATGTACCTGTCGGCGCATGGGCGCCCGACGATCTCGCGTATCTCTCCTTCACCTCCGGGTCGAGCGGGGAGCCGAAGGCCGTCGCCGTCACCCACGCCAACGCCGTGCACTACGCGCTCGCGCTGCGCGACCGGCTCGGCCTCACCGCCGCCGACGCGCCCCGCGTCGCCCACGTCACCACGCTCGCCGCGGACCTCGGGCACACCGCCTGGCTGCTCGCGCTGGCGACCGCCGGATCGGTGCACGTCGTCACCGACGACCGGACGCGCGACCCGGAGGCGTTCTGGGCCTCGCTGTACGACGCCGGGGTGACGGTGCTCAAGACCACCCCCTCGCACCTGACCGCGCTGCTGGCCGGCCGGCCCGCGCACGGCGGCGCCCTCGGCACCGTCATCCTCGGCGGCGAGGCGCTGCCCAGGTCGCTCGCCGCGGGCCTGCTGCGGGACGGTGTCGCCACGCGCGTCGCCAACCACTACGGACCGACCGAGACCACCGTCGGCGCGACCTGCTTCCTCGCCTCCCGCGTGGCCGAACTGCCCGCGGACGAGGCCACCGTGCCCATCGGCACCGCCCTCGGCGACGTACGGCTGCGCCTGGCGCCCGGCACGGACGAGGGCGAACTCCACATCGGCGGCGCGGGCGTGAGCGCCGGGTACTTCGGCCGGCCGTCGGAGACCGCGCACCGGTTCGTCACCCACGAGGGCGTACGGGAGTACCGGACGGGCGACGTGTGCCGCCGCCGGCCGGACGGCGACCTCGTCTACGTCGGCCGGTCCGACCGCCAGGCCAAGATCAGGGGCTTCCGTGTCGACCCGGTCGAGATCGAGCACATCATCGAGAAGTTCCCCGGCGTCCGCCAGTGCGCGGTGATCGTGCGCGCCACCCCGTCGGGCAGCCAACTGGTCGCCGCCGTACGGCTGGACGACCCGTACGAGGCCGGGTCCGAGGAAGCGGAGAAGACGCTCGCCGCGCTCCGCCCGTACCTCCGCGACCGGCTGCCGGGCCACTCCGTACCGCAGCCGCTCCTCGCGCTGCCCGACTTCCCTTACGGAGCGAACGGGAAGCTCGACCGCGAGCGGCTCGGCGCCACGGTCTCCGGCCTCATCCAGTCCCGCGCGCGTACGGCACAGCAACGCAGCACACCGTCAGCCCCCACCCGGACCCCGACCGGAACCCCGCACGGGAGCGCCACGGCGTCGCTGGCGCGCACCATCGCCAAGCTGTGGGCGGACGCGCTGGGCCTGCCGCTGGTCGATCAGCACGCCAACGTACTGGAGTTGGGCGGCGAGTCGATTCTCGCCATGCGCACCATCGCGTCCCTGCGCCGGCACGGCCACCGCGTCGCGTTCGAGGACTTCTACGAGCACCCGACACCCGCCCTGCTGGCAGCGGCGGCCACGGCACCGGCGCGGCACCTCCCGCACTTCCCGGACCTTCCGCGTACGCGCCCGCACACCGAGACTCCCCCTCCGGGCCGGCTCGCCCCCGCGCAGCGCTGGCTCCTCCGGCAGCCCCTCGACGCACCACGCCACTGGAACCAGTCCGTCCTGCTGCGCTGCCGGGTCCGCGTGGACGCCGGGGCCCTCGCGGCGGCGGTCCGAGCCGTCCTGCACCGGCACACGGCGCTGCGCCGGCCGCTCGGCCCGGGCGGCCCCGGAGCGCTCAGGCCCGCGGACGACCTGGACGCGGTGAGCCACTCCCGGCTGCCCGCGGGCCCCGCCGGTTCCTCGTCCGAGACGATCGGCGCGCTCTGCACCGAACTGCACCGCGGTCTCGACCCGGAGGCCGGACGGCTGCTGAGGGTGCACCTCTTCTCCGCAGGGCCCGGCGGGGACGACCGGCTCGCGCTGATCGCCCATCACCTCGTCGTCGACGGGCTGTCGTGGCGCATCCTCCTCGACGACCTCGCCGCCGCCTACCGGGCCGCTCTCGCCGACCGGCCCGCCGACCTCCCGCCGACCGCCGACTTCTATACGTGGGCCGCCGCCGCGCCCCCGCCCGGCAGCGCCGCACACCCGGCGGTCGCGCCCCGGCTCCCGGTGGACGACGCGGCCGGGCGTACGGAGCCGACGGCCCTCACCTGGTGTCTCGACGAGCGCGCTACCGGCCGCCTCCTCGCCCGCCACGGCCGGGCCCAGCGCCTCGAAGCCGTCCTGCTCGCGGCGTTCGCCGGGGCCACCCTGGCCTGGAGCGGTCAGCGGCGCCTCGGGGTGGAGGTGGAGACCCACGGCCGCGCCACCGAACGCGCCGGGACCGACGGCGGACCGGACCGCGACGGCGGGCAGTACCTGGACACCGTGGGCTGGTTCACCGCCGTCAAGTGGCTTGCCATCAACGCCACCGACGCGGCGGACGGCACACCGCGCGTGTCCGGGACCGAGGTCGAGGATCTCGTACGGCGGACGCCCCAGCTGCCGATGGACGCCGAAGGCCCGCGCCCCGAGGCCGCGTTCAACTTCCTGGGTACGTTCCGGCTGCCCGACGAACCGTCCCTGGGCTGGACGGTCGCGGACGAACAGGCCGGTACGGCCCGCTGTACCGACGGCGACACGCTCTACCGGCTCCGCCTCACCGCCCGGATCGTCGACGACAGGCTGGTGACCGACCTGGTGTACGCGTGGCCCCGGCTCTCCCACCGTACGGCGGAGCGGATCTTCACCGCCTTCTCCCGGGCGGTGTCCGATGCCGCGGGCACCGTCGCTGTCCCCCACTCCAGGGCAGCGGTGTCCACCTCCGGCCAGCTCCTGCACCGCGGCGCCGCCCCGTTCCGCGGCGGCCGGCTCGTGGTGCGCGAGCCCGCCCCCGTACTCCTGACCGGGGCGACCGGCTATCTGGGCCGCCATCTGCTCGCCGAACTGACCGGCCGGGGCGCGCGCGTGACCTGTCTGGTGCGCGGGGGAAGCGACGCCGAGGCGGCCCGGCGGCTCGCGGGCGCCGATGCCGAGACCGTCGTCGGCGACATCACCCAGGAGGGCCTCGGCCTCTCCCCCGCCGGTCTCGCCCGCGCCCGTACCGCCCGGATCGTCGTCCACGCCGCCGCGGACGTGCGGCTGGTGGGCTCCCCCGCCGAGCTGGAGCGCACCAACAACGCCGCCGTACGGCGGCTGCTCGACTGGATCGACGCCCACGCCCCCGGCGCCCGGCTGCACCACATCTCCACGCTGGCCGTCGCGGGCGGTGTCGCCGGGCCCGTACGCCGGTTCAGCGAGGCGGACCTCCGGATCGGCCAGAGCTTCCGCACCCCGTACGAGAAGGCGAAGTTCCGGGCGGAGGAGACCGTACGCGCCTGGGCCGCCTCCGGGCGCCAGGCCGCTGTCCACCGCAGCGGCCATATCGCGGCGCACAGCCTGACCGGGGCGTTCCAGCAGAACATCGCGGACAACCGGATCTACCAGACGGTACGGGGCTACGTCCTGGCCGGAGCGGCGCCGAGCCGGCCGTCGACCACGTTCGCGTTCTCCCACGTGGACACGGTGGCGGCGGGCATCGCGGCGATCGCGGACTGTCCGTACGCGGCGCCGGGCGTCTACCACGTCGAGTCGCCGCACACCGTCGCCCACGACGAGCTGGTGGGGTGGATCAACCGCCACGGCTATCCCGTCCGGCTGACGGACGACGCCACGTTCGCCACCGCGCTGGCCCGTGCCGAGCGGCACCATCCGGACATGGCGCGGCTCGCCTCGGCCTGGGCCCAGCTCGGCGACCGCAACGTCGCCGTCGACAGCGCGTGGACCCACGCGGTGCTCGACCGGCTCGGGGTGCGGTTCGCCGAGCCGACCGCCCGCTGGTGGTCGGCCGCGCTGTCCTGGGCGACCGGCACCGGCTTCCTCCCGGCGGCCGTCGCCTCCCCCAACGGCCCCGGCCCACAGGCCGGTTCACCGTGCCCGTCCCCCAGCCGCCCCTGACCGCGACACCATTCTCACGACACGAAGGGAAGCCATGACCCAGCTCTCCCCGGCCCTCAGACAGGCCACCCCCGTCATCGCCACCAGAGGCGAGGGCATGTATCTGTACGACGCCGACGACCGCCGCTACCTCGACTTCACCGCCGGCGTCGGGGTGACCGGCACCGGCCACTGCCATCCCCGGGTCGTCGAAGCCGTGCAGCGGCAGGCCGGCCGGCTGATCCACGGGCAGTACACCACCGTGCTGCACGACCAACTCCTCACGCTCACCGCGCGGTTGGGCGAGGTGTTGCCCGCCGGTCTGGACTCGCTCTTCTATCTGAACTCGGGCAGCGAGGCGGTGGAGGCGGCGCTGCGGCTCGCCCGGCAGGCCACCGGCCGGCAGAACGTGATCGTGTTCGACGGCTCCTTCCACGGCCGCACCATGGGCGCGGCGGCGATGAGTACGGCGGGCACCCGCTTCCGTGCCGGGATCGGCCCGCTGATGCCGGGCGTCGCGGTGGCGCCCTTCCCGTACGCCTTCCGGCTCGGCATGAGCGAGGAGGCGGCCGTCGCGCACGCGCTGCGCGGCCTCGACCACGTACTGGCCACCGTCAGCGCACCGGCCGAGACGGCGGCGATGTTCGTCGAACCGGTGCTGGGCGAGGGCGGGTTCGTGCCCGCACCGCCCGGCTTCCTGGCGGGGCTGCGGGAGCGCGCCGACCGGCACGGGATCCTGCTGGTGGCCGACGAGATCCAGGCCGGCTTCGGCAGGACCGGCGCGTTCTGGGCGCACCAGCACGCGCCCGGCGTCGTACCGGACATGGTGATCACGGCGAAGGGCCTGGCCAGCGGCTTCCCGCTGTCGGCGCTCGCCGCGCCCACCGAGCTGATGAGCCGCGCCTGGCCGGGCTCGCAGGGCGGTACGTACGGCGGCAACGCCGTGGCCTGTGCCGCCGCCCTCGCCACGCTCGATGTGATCCGCGACGAGGACCTGGTGGCGAACGCCGCCGTACAGGGCGGTCTGCTGGCGGACGGCCTGCGCAAGACCGCCGCCGACTGCCCGGCCATCGCCGATGTCAGGGGGGTGGGTCTGATGGCGGGCAACGAGTTCTGCCGGCCCGACGGCTCCCCCGACCCCGCGACCGCCCAGCGCGCCCAGCGGGCCGCCGCTGATCTCGGACTGCTGCTGCTCACCTGCGGGGTGCACGGCAATGTCGTACGGATGCTGCCGGCGCTGATCGTCACGGCGGAGCAGATCGACGAGGCGCTCGCGCTGTGGGCGGAAGCGGTCGCCACAGCAACCCGGTGAAACCCCCGAAAGGACTGATCACGCCATGACCGGATCAACAACGGGCACCACGACCGGCGATGTCGGCTGGACCAGCGAGTACCTCGAATCCGCCCGCGAGGTGTGGTCGATGTCGATCTCCGACGAGGACCGCCGGCTGCTGTGGACCGACGCCCTGGCCGAGCGCTGGGGCGGCGGCGAGGCCGAGAAGGCGTACGCGGCCGTGCGCGCGTTCATCGGGCGGAGCCTGGACGCCGTGGGCTTTGTGAACGTCCGCAACCTGCTCTCCCCGGCCGCGTCCGACGCCGACCTCATCACCGCCCTCTCCTTCCTCCTGACCGAGGTGGGCGGTGCCGTACCGCAGAACGCCCAGGGCGGCCTGTGGACCGTCCTGCGCGACCGCGACGGCGACGGGGCGACCGAGCTGGGCTTCCACTGCGACACCTGTGACCTGCTCGTCCTCCTCTGTCTCCAGCCGGCGGCCGACGGCGGCGGCAACACCAAGCTGGCCAGCGCCCGGCACGTCCACGACATCATCGAGCGGGAGCGGCCGGACGTGCTCGCCCTGCTCAAGGAGGAGTGGAGGTACGACAGGACCGGCCGCGCGGGGCAGCAGATCCTCGTCACGCCGATCCTCTTCACGCAGGACGACGGGACGGTCGGCTGCTACTACCAGACCCGGACGGTACGGGCGTCCGCCGACCTCGACGCCCGCCGCCTCGACGCCCTCGACTACCTCGACGCGGTGCTCTACCGCCCGGAGATCGCCTTCGGGCTGCGGCTGGCCGCCGGTGATCTGCTGATGATCCGCAACAGCCGTGTGCTGCACGGCCGTTCCCCGTACATCGACTCGCCGGGCCCTGACGCCCGCCGGATCCTGCGCGCGTGGATGAACGAACGGTGACCGGCGACGCTCTCCCCGAGACCGGGATGAGGATCGGGGTCGTCACCGGCGGCGGCAGCGGCCTCGGCCGGGCCGCCGCGCTGGCGCTGCTGGACCGGGGCTGGTCGCTCGCGCTGGCCGGCCGGCGCGCGAAGGCCCTCGACGAGACCGCCGAACTGTCGGGCGCGGGCCCTGACCGGGTGATCTCCGTACCCACCGACATCAGCAGCCCTGACGGGGTCGCGGCGCTCTTCGCGACCGTACGCGACCACTTCGGCCGGCTGGACCTGCTGTTCAACAACGCGGGCGCGGCCGTACCGCGCCGGCCGGTCGCGGAGGTGCCGTACGAGGAGTGGAGCCGGGTGATGGACACCACCGTCACGGGCACGTTCCTCTGCGCGCAGGAGGCGTTCCGCACCATGCGCGACCAGTCCCCGCAGGGCGGCCGGATCATCAACAACGGCGCTCCGTCCGCCCATTCACCCCGCCCGAACGCGATCGCCTACACCGCCGCCAAGCACGCGGTCCTCGGTCTGACCAGGGCGCTGTCGCTCGACGGCCGCCCGTACAACATCTCCTGCGGGCAGCTCGACGTGGGCAATGTGGCCCCGGTGGACGGCAGCCCGCAGCCGCCCGCGATGCAGGCCGACGGCACGATGGCGGTGGAGGCGACCCTCCCCGTGGCGCGCTTCACCGAGGCGCTGCTGCTGATGGCGTCGATGCCGCTGGACACCAATGTGCAGTTCCTGACGGTCCTGCCGACGACGATGCCGTACATCGGACGGGGGTGACGCGATGCTGGTCAGCGCACGCTCCTTCGACGAGTACCGGGCGATGTTCGCGCTCTCGGACGACGATCTCGCCCTGCGCGTGCTGGACTGCCCGGCCGGAGCGGCGAGCTTCGCGGCGGAGGCGGGGGCCCGGGGGACGGATGTCGTAGCGGTGGATCCTCAATACGGTCCACAGGCGGACCAGTTGGGGAAACTGGCGCTGCACGAGATCGAGCACAAGCACCGGGACGTGGCGGACCACGCGTCGCGGTACGAGTGGAGCTGGTTCGGCGGTCCGGAGCGGTACACGCGGCTGCGTGCCGGGTCCGCGCGCGCCTTCGCCGCCGATATCGAGGCCCGCCCGGAGCGTTACGTCGAGGCCGCCCTGCCCCACCTGCCGTTCGCCGACCGCTCCTTCGACCTCGTCCTCAGCTCGCACCTGCTGTTCTCGTACGGGGCGCGGCTGAGCGAGGAGTTCCACTTCAGCGCGCTGCTCGAACTGGTCAGGGTGGCCCGGCGGGAGGTGCGGATCTACCCGGTGGTGCAGCACACCAGCGACCGCCGCTACCCGGGTCTCGACCGGCTGCGCACCACGCTCGACGGTCTGGGCGTGGAGTCGCGGCTCGACCGGGTGGGTTACGCGTTCCAGCCGGGCGCCGACGAGACGCTCGTCCTCGACTGCGCCCACCACGGCCCGCTCCCCACGGCCAGACCAGGCGCCGCCGACCACGACCCGGTGCGCTGGCGCCACCTGGACGAGTAGCGGCCGGAATCGGCCGGAATCCGGGAGCCGCCTCTGCCCCCACCCCGGCGCGGGCGGAGGCGGCTCCGGGCGCCCGCCTCAGTACTGGGTGCAGTACGCGCCCTTGCCCGGCCCAAGGGTCGCGCCCGCCCGGCGCGTCGCTCTCCGAGCCGTGGGCCGCCAGAGACAGTTACGGTGCGCATAGCCTCTGGGTAGAACAGCTCATACGGTTAGACTCTCGCGACCGCACACGGGAGAGCACAGGGCACGGGGAGGCGCGCGACAGATGGGGCAAGCAAAGAAGATCGTGCTGTACGGACTCGCCGTGTTCGTGCTGTACACGATCATCACTTCTCCTAAGCGGTCCGCCGAACTCGTGGGGGTAGGGTTCGAGGGCATCGCGAGCGCCGCGCAGGGCGTCGGCGAGTTCATGACGTCGCTCGTCAATTAGCGCCGCGCCCGCCCCCCGCCGTACCGCAGGAGCACCCCTTGATCCGTCACCTGGTCCTCTTCAAACTCAACGACGGCGTCGCGCGCGACGAGCCCCGGGTGATCGCCGGGGTGACGGCCTTCGAGGAGCTGGGCGGGCAGATCCCCGAGCTCGCGTTCTGGGAGTGCGCCTGGAACATCAGCGACCGGCCGATCGCCTACGACTACGCCATCAACGCGGCGGTCGCCGACCCGGCCGCGCTCCAGCTCTATCTGGACCACCCGGCCCATCAGGCCGGTGTCGCGAAGTGGCGCGAATTCGCCACCTGGGTGATCGCCGACTACGAGTTCTGAGCGGTCCACGCCCCTCCCCCACACCGGTTCGGTGTGGGGTTTTTGGGTTTATTACCCCATCATGACGTCAACACGGTTTTTTCGGGTGCTTGCACAGAGTGGGCATGTCTTGTGATGCTATGACCGCTTTTGACGGATGAGTTGACCTAGTCGACCGCAAAGGGGTGGCGTTACCGTGCCGGCCAGTACGACACCACCCTGCGCGCCTCCCAGCGCACCACTCGCACCACTCGCGCCCCCTGCACCTCCCGCGCCTCCCTGCGCGCCCCCTCAGGTGCTGCCCCAGGCGGAACCCCCGGTCGAGATCCTCACCGAGACCGCGCCGCTCCCCGAGTCCGGGCCCCTGACCGGGGCGGGCACGCGCCCCACCCCGGGGAGCCGCGGCGCCGACACCAGGGCGCTCACCCAGGTGCTCTTCGCCGAACTGAAGGGCCTGGAGCCGGGCTGCCCGGCACACACCCGGGTACGGGGCGCCCTCATCGAGGCGAATCTGCCCCTGGTGCGCTACGCCGCCGCACGCTTCCGCAGCCGTAACGAGCCGATGGAGGACGTCGTCCAGGTCGGCACGATCGGTCTGATCAACGCCATCGACCGGTTCGACCCGGACCGCGGGGTCCAGTTCCCCACCTTCGCGATGCCGACCGTCGTCGGCGAGATCAAACGCTACTTTCGGGACAATGTGCGGACCGTCCACGTACCGCGCCGGCTGCACGAGCTGTGGGTCCAGGTCACCGGCGCCACCGAGGACCTGACGACCGCTCACGGCCGCTCCCCGACCACCGCCGAGATCGCCGAGCGGCTGAAGATCTCCGAGGACGAGGTGCTCGCCTGCATCGAGGCGGGACGCTCGTACCACGCGACCTCCCTGGAGGCCGCCCAGGAGGGCGACGGGCTCCCCGGGCTGCTGGACCGGCTCGGCTACGAGGACCCCGCGCTGGCCGGCGTCGAGCACCGCGACCTGGTGCGCCATCTGCTGGTGCAACTGCCCGAGCGGGAGCAGCGGATTCTGATGCTGCGTTACTACAACAACCTGACGCAGTCCCAGATCAGTCAGGAGCTGGGCGTTTCGCAGATGCATGTGTCAAGGCTGTTGGCGCGAAGTTTCGCGCGGTTGCGATCCGCAAATCGGATCGAGGCTTAACCCTCGCAGGTAAAAACCTGTCAGCTCAACCCCTCCCACGAAAAGCCACATACCCCCATATTCGCGGACGTTCCAAGCGGCAACTTGTCGACATGTCACTACAGCGTGTTGCCGACATGTGACATTCTGCTGGAACCGCGTTTGCCGCAGTCCCGCCGCCGGTATTCAGGTGGAGGCTGCGTTCCTCCGACGGGAGCGCCGCCGCGACCGTCCGCGACCTCAAGGGGGTGGCATGTCCGTAGAACAGGGCAGCTCGAAGGTGCTCACGCTCACGAAGACCGCGTCAGCGCCGACGCCGAATGCGCTCGACCACGTGGTCCCGCCAGTGCAGCCACGCGCGTCCCAGCCGGAAGCCATCGACACCCGTACTCTGTCCCGCTCCCTGTTCCTGCGGCTCGCCGTGCTCGAACAGGACAGTCCGGAGCGCGCCTACGTACGTGACACCCTCATCGAGCTGAACCTGCCGCTCGTGCGGTACGCGGCGGCCAGGTTCCGCAGCCGCAACGAGCCGATGGAGGACATCGTCCAGGTCGGCACGATCGGCCTGATCAAGGCGATCGACCGGTTCGACTGCGAACGCGGCGTGGAATTCCCGACGTTCGCGATGCCGACGGTCGTCGGCGAGATCAAGCGCTTCTTCCGGGACACCTCGTGGTCCGTACGGGTCCCGCGCCGGCTCCAGGAGCTGCGTCTCGCGCTGACCAAGGCCAGCGACGAGCTGGCGCAGAAGCTCGACCGCTCGCCCACCGTGCCCGAACTCGCCGCCGTGCTGGGCGTGTCCGAGGAGGACGTGGTCGACGGCCTGGCCGTCGGCAACGCGTACACGGCGTCCTCGCTGGACTCCCCCTCGCCCGAGGACGACGGCGGCGAGGGCTCGCTCGCGGACCGGCTCGGGTACGAGGACATGGCGCTGGAAGGCGTCGAGTACCGCGAGTCCCTCAAGCCGCTGCTGGCCAAACTGCCGCCGCGCGAACGGCAGATCATCATGCTGCGGTTCTTCGCGAACATGACGCAGTCCCAGATCGGCGAAGAGGTCGGCATCTCACAGATGCATGTCTCACGCCTGCTCACCCGCACACTCGCGCAGCTGCGGGAAGGGCTCATCTCCGACTGAGGAACGCCGAACCCCGCCCCTCGTCCGCGTACCAGTGCGGCACGAACGCCCGGGCGGGGTTCGGATACGTGCGATATGGGTCGTTCCGATACGGCTCGACGCCGTCAGAAGGCCAGCCAGGCCACCACGGCCAGAACCGCGACGGCCAGGACCACGCCGACGATCACTCCGGTCTTCGGCCCGCCCTGCTGCTGAGGCGCCTGTCGGCGCTCAGGCTCGCCGTCGTCGACAAACGCGCGGAACATCTGGGTGCTGCCCGCCGGGTCGGGATTTCCCTCGGGTCCCTGCGGGGCATGGGGGTTGTGTGCCATGTGGCAGGACCCTAGCGAACACGCGGCCCCCGCCCAACTCCGGGCCCCGGATCCCGGCCGCGACCTTGCCCGTACCCCCGGCTCACGCGAGCGGCGCGCCCAGGCGTTGACCTCGGCCATGCGAAGCTTTTTGGGTTCCTTTACCGCAGTAGGTCCGATTTAGTTTGCCTGTAACAACCAAATTCTTCTATGGTTTCATGGTTGCCCCAAGCAACGAAATATCGGGAGGGCCCATGACGGCGACGAGGAGCCGGTACACGGAACTGGCTCGGCAGCTCAGCGCCGTAGGTGCCGTCAAACGCGGTCTCGCCCGGGTCATGCCCACCGAGTGCCCGGCCGGCTCGGCCGCCGTACTGACCCTGCTGGACCAGCACGGCGAGATGCGGCTGGGCCGCCTCTCCGAACTGCTCGCCGTCGATACGTCGGTCACCAGCCGGCATGTCGCGCACCTGACCGAGCGTGGCTGGATCGAGCGCCTGCCCGACCCCGCCGACAAGCGCTCGCGCATCCTGCGGCTGACCCCCGTGGGAAGCGCCATGGTCGACGACCTGTCCCGGCGGGCGACCGAGCTGTTCGCACAGACGCTCGACGACTGGACCGACGACGAGGTCGACCGGCTGAACGCGCTGCTCGCGCGGCTGCGCCACGACTTCGGCGACCGCCGGGACCGGCCTTACGGGGACCCTCGTCCCCCGGCGCCGACCGCCGGTTCGCGCCCGTAACACCCGTAACACCCGTAACACCCGTAGACGACACAGACACGTAAGACAAGGAACATCCATGGCTACGACCACACCAACGGGTGTGCGGGGCGGCCACGCCAAGCACGGTGGCGATCCCGCCGCCGCGGCCGGCACGCCGATGACGCACCGTCAGATCATGGAGGCCCTCTCCGGGCTCCTCCTGGGCATGTTCGTCGCGATCCTCTCCTCGACGATCGTCTCCAACGCCCTCCCCCACATCATCTCCGACCTCGGCGGCGGCCAGAGCGCCTACACCTGGGTGGTCACCGCGGCGCTGCTGTCGATGACGGCGACCACCCCGCTCTGGGGCAAGCTCTCCGACCTCTTCAGCAAGAAGCTCCTGGTCCAGATAGCCCTGGTCATCTATGTCCTGGGCTCCGTCGTGGCCGGGCTCTCGCAGAACGCGGGCATGCTGATCGCCTGCCGCGTCGTCCAGGGCATCGGCGTCGGCGGGCTCTCCGCCCTCGCCCAGATCGTCATGGCCGCGATGATCGCCCCGCGCGAGCGCGGCAGGTACAGCGGCTACCTCGGCGCGACCTTCGCCGTCGCGACCGTAGGCGGCCCGCTGCTCGGCGGCGTCATCACGGACACCTCGTGGCTGGGCTGGCGCTGGTGCTTCTACGTCGGCGTACCGTTCGCGGTCATCGCGCTGATCGTCCTCCAGAAGACCCTGAAGCTCCCCGTCGTCAAGCGCGAGGTCAAGGTCGACTGGGGCGGCGCCGTCTTCATCAGCGCCGCCGTCTCCCTGCTGCTCGTCTGGGTCACCTTCGCGGGTGACAAGTACGACTGGCTCTCCTGGCAGACGGCCGCCATGGTCGGCGGCTCGCTGGTGCTCGGCGCGCTCTTCGTCCTCACCGAGACCAGGGCGAGCGAGCCGATCATCCCGCTGCGCCTCTTCCGCAACCGCACGATCACGCTGGCCTCGCTCGCCTCGCTCTTCGTCGGTGTCGCGATGTTCGCCGGCACGGTCTTCTTCAGCCAGTACTTCCAGCTGGCCAGGGACAAGTCGCCGACGATGTCCGGTGTCATGACCATCCCCATGATCGGCGGCCTGTTCGTCTCGTCCACCGTCTCCGGTCTGATCATCACCAAGACCGGCCGCTGGAAGGCATGGCTGGTCAGCGGTGGCGCGCTGCTGACCGCCGGGCTCGGCCTGCTGGGCACGATCCGGTACGACACCCCGTACTGGCACATCGGGATCTACATGGCGCTGCTGGGCCTCGGCGTCGGCATGATGATGCAGAACCTGGTGCTGGCCACCCAGAACCAGGTGGCGCCGGAGGACCTCGGCTCGGCCAGCTCCGTCGTCACCTTCTTCCGCTCGCTGGGCGGCGCGGTCGGCGTCTCGGCGCTGGGCGCGGTGCTCGCCAACCGGATCACGCACTACGTCGAGGAGGCCGCCCCGGGCCACAAGAGCACCAGCGGCGGGGGCATCCCCGACCTGGCGACGCTGCCGGCGCCGGTGCGGCAGATCGTGGAGTCGGCGTACGGGCACGGGGTGGCGGACGTGTTCCTGTTCGCGGCGCCGGCCGCGTTCGTCGCCTTCCTGCTGACGCTGTTCATCAAGGAGGTCGCGCTGCGGTCGCGGCACTCGGGCGCGTCGGACGCGTCGGGCGCGTCGGACGCATCGGGGTCGGAGCAGGCCGCTCCCGGGGCTTCCGTCGAAGCGCCGGTCATGGTCGCCACCGTGCCGGCCCCGACCTCCTACAGCGGTTCGCCCCAGTACGCGGGGGCCGCACAGAGCACAGCCGGAACGGTGGATCTCATGGAAGCCACAGCGGCCCCCACGTCCCCAACCCCCGGCACCCCCGTGCACGGGTCGGTGCTCGGCTCCGAGGGCGCCCCGGTGCCCGGCGCGGCCGTCACGCTGATCTCCCTGACCGGCCGTCAGCTGGCCCGCGCGGTCGCCCGTCCCGACGGCGGGTACTCCCTGGACGCGCCGGGCGCCGGTTCGTACGTCCTGATCTCCTCCGCCGACGGCTTCCAGCCGCAGGCGTCCACGGTGGTCACCGGCGACGAGCCGCTCCCGTACGACATCCGGCTCTCCGGTACGAGCGGCCTCGCCGGGACCGTGCGCGCCGCCGACGGCGGGCTGCCCGTGGAGGGCGCGATGGTCATCGTGACCGATGTCCGCGGCGATGTGCTGGCCAGCGGGAAGTCCGCCGGGCAGGGCGAGTTCGCCTTCGGCGAGCTGGTCCCCGGTGCGGTGACGGTCGCCGTCAACGCGAGCGGTTTCCGGCCGCTGGCGCTGCCGGTGGACATCGGCGGCCAGGGCGTGACCCGGATCGACGTGGCCCTCCGCGCCGGCGCCCTGCTCCAGGGCACGGTACGGGCCGGCGCCGGCCGGCGGCCCGCGCCGGACGCCCGCGTCACGCTGGTCGACGCGGCCGGGAACGTGGTCGCGTCGGCGACGACCGGCGAGGACGGCGCGTACGCCTTCACCGACCTGGACTCTGGCGAGTACACGGTCATCGCGACCGGATACCCTCCGGTGGCCGGTGCGTTGACGGTCGCCGGCCGGGGCGTCGACGGCCACGACATCGAACTCGCCCACCCCGGCGAGTAGTTCCCGTCCGTTGGTTCCCGTCCGTCCGTCGGGCGTGATGCTGGTGAGCTCGTGAGATCGAGGAGATGAACGGTATGGGGCTTCGCGGACAGGTGCGGACCCGGGACGGCTGGGCCGTGCCGCACGCGATCGTGACCATGACCGATATGGACGGCTCCCAGGTGCTGCGCGCCGGAACCGACGACGACGGTCACGTGCGCGACGACTCGCCGCTCAGGCCCGGCCCGTACACCGTCGTGGTGACGGCCGTGGGCTACGCGCCCGTCGCCGCCACCGCGATGGTCACCCGGACAGGGCGGGCGGATCTGGGCAAGGTGACGCTGGCCCGCCAGGGCGGTGTCGAGCTGCCGCCGCCGGGTGTCTGGAGCATCGACCCGGCGCACTCGTCGGTGGCCGCGGTGGCCCAGCACCTGGGCATCTCCAGCGTGCGCGGGCGGTTCACCGAGTTCGGCGGCCGGATCGAGATCGCCGAGACCGGGGAGGGCCGCGAACAGGCCACGGTCGAGGCGGTCATCAACGCGGCGACCATCGACACCGGCAACGGGCTGCGCGACAAGCACCTCCGCTCGCCGGACTTCCTGGACGTGGCGCGCTTCCCGGAGATCACGTACCGCGGTACGGGAGTGACCCCGGCGGGCCCTGACCGCTGGAAGGTGCACGGCAGTCTGTCGCTGCACGGCGTCACCCGGGACGTGGACCTCGACCTCAGCTATCTGGGTACGGGCCCCGACCCGTGGGGCGGGGTGCGGGCGGCGTTCCACGCGACGGCGGAGCTGCCGCGCGAGGACTTCGCCATCAAGTACAACCAGGTGGTGTCGGCGGGGATCGCGGCGATCGGGACGACGCTGCGGGTGGAGCTGGACATCCAGGCGGTCCAGGGCGAGACCGTGCCGGGGGCGGCGGAGGCGTAAGGGCCGGCGGGGGCGTAAGGGGCGGCGGAGGGTAAGGGCCGCGGCCGGGGGCCTGTCGGGGGGCCGGTTCCGGCCGGTGGACGCCGTAGGCTGCGGGCCATGGCACCGAATATCGCAACGAATACGGCCGTGGACCTCGAAGGTCTGCTGGAGTTCGTACGCCCCAGGCACCGGGCGATCCTGCTGACCACCCGCGCCGACGGCCGCCCGCAGGGCTCCCCGCTCTCGTGCGGGGTGGACGGATCCGGCCGGATCGTCGTCTCCACGTACCCGGAGCGCGCCAAGACGCGGAACGCGAAGCGGGACGAGCGGGTGAGCGTGATCGTCCTGTCGGACGACTGGAACGGCCCGTGGGTGCAGGTCGACGGGGTGGCCGAGGTGATCGACTCGCCGGAGTCGGTCGAGCCGCTGGTGGAGTACTACCGGAACATCGCGGGCGAGCACCCGGACTGGGACGAGTACCGCGCGGCGATGGTGAAGCAGGGCAAGTCGATCATCCGCGTCACCCCGGAGCGCTGGGGACCGCTGGCCACGGGCGGCTTCCCGGCGCATCTGGCACCGTAACGGCGTAACGGCGTAACGGCGTAACGGCGTAACGGCGTAACGGCGTAACGGCTGTACGGGCCGCAGGGGAGCGCGTGGTCCCGGTGCGTGCGTCACGCGCCGGGGCGCGCGCGCATCGCCTCGATGCCCGCGACGAGGAGTTCGAGCGCGAACGTGAAGTCCCGCTCGCGCATCTCCTCCACCGTCCCGCCGCCGCGCAGCTCCCGCGTCTCCTCCACGCCGGCGAACGCCCCGGCCAGCCGCGGCTGTTCACCGATGGCCCCCATCGCTCGTCGGAAGTACGCGTCCTGGCTGACCCCGGCCTCGGCGCAGCGCTGGACGAAGTGCCCCTCGACCGTGCTGAATCCGTACACGAACTGGAAGACGGCGGCGATCGCGCCCATCTGCCCCTGCGGGGAGAGGCCGGTGCGCGCCACGATCGCCTTGACGGCGGCGGAGAAGTCCATCGAGCGCGGGCCCACGTTCAGGTACTTGCCGATGAGCGGCGAGGCCCAGGGGTGGCGGACGAGCACCGCGCGGTAGCGGGCGGCGAGTTCGCGGAGCTGCGCGCGCCAGTCCGTCTCCTCGGCCTCCGGTACGGCGGGGACCTCGATCTCGGCAAAGACGGCGTCCAGGGCGAGTTCGAGGAGGTCGTCCTTGGTGTCGACGTACCAGTAGAGCGACATGGCGGTGACGCCCAGCTCGGCGGCAAGCCGGCGCATGGAGAACTTCGCCGGCCCCTCCGCGTCGAGCAGCCGCAGCGATACGGCGGTGATGCGGTCGCGGTCGAGGCCGGACGGATGGTCGGCGCGGTCGGCGCGGTCCGTACGGTCGGCGCGGCGGCCTCGGGCGGCGGGTCTGCCGTCCAGCCATACGCTCGTACGGGCGGGGGGCCTGGTGCTGTCGTCGGGCTCCGGGGTCACAGTGAGAGCCTCCTTCGTTCGTCCGGCCGGTTTCCGATGCTATGCCGCTGCTACTACGTAGTAGCGGCCACGTCGCTGCTCTCCGTCCGGTGGGCGCGCTCCGCCCGGCGCAGCAGCAGCGCGGCGAGCAGTCCGCCCGCGAGGACGGCCGCCGCGCCGGCCAGTTGGCTCGTCTCCAGGCCGGAGGCGAACGCGTCGGCGATCCGCAGCCGTTCCGCCTCTCCGTCCGCGGCGGCGAGCGCGGCGGGCAGCGACGCCGCGCCCACGGCGGCCGGTACGAGCGCGGCGAAGCGGGAGTTGAGGACGGCGCCCAGGACGGCGACGCCGAGGCCGTTGCCGAACTCGGCGAGCGTGCCGTTGATGCCCGCGCCGACCCCGGCCTTCTCCGGCGGGATCGCGCTCATGATCGCGTTGGCCATGGCGGGCATGGAGAGCGCGATACCGGCGCCCATGACGACGAGGCCGAGCAGCATCCCGCCGTATCCGTGCGCGCCGAGCAGCGCGATCGCGGCGAGCCCGGCGGCGACGAGGGTCATGCCCGTACCGATGGCGCCCGGGGTGCCGAGCTTCACGATCAGCCGCGCGCCGATGCCCGAGAGGTTGAGCACGACGACCGCGACGGCGAGCGGAGCCGTCCGCAGGCCCGCGTCGAGCGGACCGTAGCCGAGTACGAACTGGAGGTGCTGCGTCAGCAGGAAGAGCGAGCCGCTCATCCCGAAGGCGACCAGGATGACGCCCCCGACCGCGCCGGTGAACCGCTGGTCGCGGAAGAAGCGCATGTCCAGCATGGGGTGCGGAACGCGCAGCTCCCACCGGACGAACAGGCCCAGGACGAGCACTCCGGCGGCGGCCGGCACCAGCACCGGGGCCGAGCCCCAGCCGTGTTCGGGGCCGGTGATGATCGCGTACACGACGGTGGTCATCCCGGCCGTGGAGAGCAGCGCGCCGAGCGGATCGGGGCGGGTCCCCCGCTTGGTCCCCGACTCGGGTACGAGCGCGGCGACGGCGACGAGGGCCAGGACCGCGACCGGGATGTTGATGAGGAAGATCGCGCCCCACCAGAAGTGGTCGAGCACCACCCCGCCGAGCAGCGGTCCGGCCGCGAAGCCGAGGGAGTTGACGGTCGACCAGATGCCGATGGCCTTGACGCGCTCGGTGTCGTCGAAGATCTGGACGACGACGGCGAGGGTCGTGGTGATCAGCAGCGCGCCGCCGACGCCCATGCCGGCGCGGGCGGCGATCAACTGGCCGCTGGTCTGGGAGAGTCCGGCGGCGAGGGAGCCGATGCCGAAGAGCGCGAGCCCGATGAGCAGCAGTTTCTTGCGGCCGTAGCGGTCGGCGGCGTTCCCGGCGGTGAGCAGCAGGCCCGACTGGACGAGGGCGTACGCGTTGATCATCCACTGGATGTCGGTGGTCGAGGCGTGCAGCTCGCGGGTGAGGGAGGGGATGGCGACGCCGAGGACGGTGTTGTCGAGCATCACGGTGAGCTGGGCCAGCATGATGACGCCGAGGATGAGCCAGCGCTGGGGGTGCGGGGCGGGGGCGGGCGCGTGCGGGGCGGGGGGCGCGGCCGACATGAAAGGGCTCCTTGTACGGCGTATGGGACTTTCGTCGTCGTACACCGTACAAGGAGCCTCTTACGCTGTATAGCTACGAGCTATGCACTACGAGGTGTCACGCCTTCTGGGTGAGGTCGTACAGCGTGGTGCTGTCGACGGTGACCTTCTTGAAGTTGGCCTCCACCCAGGTGGTGATCTCGGAGCTGGTGCCGTTGGAGCCGCCGGGGCCGCCGCCGCTGCTGCCGAGGAAGTAGTGGATCTTTCCGTCGGCGACGTACTGCTTGAACTGCGCGAGGGTGGGTGACGGGTCGCTGCCGTTGAAGCCGCCGATCGCCATGACGGGCTTCTCGGTGGCGAGCTGGTAGCTGGCGGCGTTCTGGGAGCCGATGGCGGCCATGACCCAGGTGTAGTCGGACGCGTTCTTCTTGAGGGCGGTCTCGACCTTGGAGCTGACGTTCTGGCCGTTGAGGAGGCCGCCCATACCGCCGCCTCCCATGCCGCCCTCGCCCATGCCGCCGCCCATACCGCCGCCGGTCTGGCCGTTCTGGCCGGTCTGGCCCGTCTGGTTGTTCTGGCCCGTCTGGCCGTTGCCGCCGGTGGGGGGCTGGCCCATGCCGCCGCCGTTGCCGTTGCCGCCGGTGGGGGGCTGGCCCATGCCCTGGCCCGGGCCGCCCTGCGCCTGGCCCTGACCCTGGCCCGTACCCGTACCGTTGCCGTTGCCCGTGCCCGTGCCCGTCTGGCCCGGCGGGCGCATCCCGCCACCGCCGCCCATGCCACCGCGACCGCCGCCGCCCATACCGCCGCCAGGACCGCCCATGGAGGCCGGACCCGCCGTGACGATGGAGCCGGTGTGGGCGCTGTTGACGGTGGAGAGGGTGTACGCGAGCGGTGCCGCCAGCGAGGCAGCGAGCCCGAGACCCGCCGCGGCGAGCGCGAGCTGACGTCCCAGCCGTCCGGCGAGCAGCAGCCCGACCGCGGCGACGAGGCCGCCGATCAGCACCGCCCAGCGCAGCCAGGGCAGGTAGTCCGGGGTCCGGTTGAGCAGGACGTACGCCCAGACGGCAGTCCCCGCGGTCGCCACCGCCAGCGCGGCGGACGCCGCGATGTGGTTGCGCTCCTCCCAGAGCATCGCCACGCCCATACCGACGACGGCCGCGATGTACGGGGCCAGCGCCACCGTGTAGTACTGGTGGAAGATCCCGGCCATGAAGCTGAAGACACCCATCGTCATCAGCAGCGCGCTGCCCCAGACGAGGAACGCGGCGCGGGCCGTGTCCGTACGGGCGGCCTTGCGGGTGATCACGAGCCCGGCGACGAGCAGCACCAGCGCGGCGGGCAGCAGCCAGGAGATCTGGCCGCCGATCTCGGAGTTGAACATCCGGCCGATGCCGGTCTCGCCCCACTGACCGGTGCCGCCGCCACCGCCGCCGCCACCGCCACCGACGCTGCCGGTCTCGTTGCCGTTGATGCGGCCGAGGCCGTTGTAACCGAAGGTCAGCTCAAGGAAGGAGTTGTTCTGCGAACCGCCGATGTACGGGCGGGAGGACGCGGGCCACAGCTCCACGATCGCGACCCACCAGCCGCCGGCCACGACCATGGCCCCGGCGGCCAGCGCGAGCTGGCCCAGCCTGCGCCGTACGGTGGTGGGCGCGCAGACCGCGTACACCAGCGCCAACGGCGGCAGGATCAGGAACGCCTGGAGCGTCTTCGTCAGGAACGCGAAGCCGATCGCGACGCCCGCCCACAGCAGCCACTTGGTGCGGCCTGCCTCCAGCGCGCGCAGCACGCAGTAGATGGTGACGGTCATCAGCAGCGCGAGCAGCGCGTCCGGGTTGTTGAAGCGGAACATCAGCGCGGCGACCGGCGTGAGCGCGAGCACCAGGCCGGCGGTCAGTCCGGCGACCGGGCTGAAGCGCCGCCGCACCGCCGCGTACAGCACCGCGACCGTACCGACGCCCATCAGCACCTCGGGCAGCAGGATCTGCCAGGAGCCGAGGCCGAGGAGCCGGACGGAGAGCGCCATCGGCCAGAGCGCGGCCGGGGGCTTGTCGACGGTGATGGAGTTCGCGGCGTCGGAGGAGCCGAAGAAGAACGCCTTCCAGCTCTCGCTGCCGGCCTGGACGGCCGCCGAGTAGAAGGAGTTGGCGTAACCGGATGCGCTCAGGTTCCAGACGTAGAGCACGGCGGTGGCCAGGAGGAGGCCGAGGAGGGCCGGGCGTACCCAGCGCTCGTCCTCGGTCCTGCCCCGCCACAGACGCGCGGCGCGGCCGGGGGCGGCGGCGGGGCGGGGCGTATGGCTGTCCGCCGCCATCGGGGCCCCGTCGGGCTGAAGGGTCGTGGTCATCGTGCGTTCCTTGTGTAGAGGGCGGCGTCGCCGTGCGCGTCGATGTGCGTAGCTGTGGTGCCGTCGGTGCTCGTGGTGCTGCTGCTCGTGTCGCCTTCAGTGCTCGCGTTACGGCGCTCCGGGAAGACCCAGGCGCGCAGGAGCAGGAAGCGCAGCACGGTGGAGGCGAGGTTGGCGGCGATCAGGACGGCCAGTTCGGTGGAGTGCGCGGGGCTGCTCGACGCGGCGTCGAGCGCGGCCAGCGAACCGCTGGTCAGCGCGAGGCCGACGGCGAAGACCACCAGGCCCTGTGCCTGGTGACGGACCGCGCCTTCGCGGCCCTGTACCCCGAAGGTGAGCCTCCGGTTGGCGGCTGTGTTGGCGACCGCCGAGACCAGCAGCGCCGCCGCGTTGGCGAGTTGTGGACCGGCCATGGTTCGGAAGAGCGAATACAGGGCAAGGTAGAAGAGGGTGGACAGCGCGCCCACGACGCAGAAGCCGACCAGTTGCCGGGCGAGACCGCGCGGCACCCCATTGATCCGGCGGTCCCTCGGGTCGTCCCCGAAGGGCCTCGCCAGCCGGTCCAGCGGCAGCGCTCCCACCGCCAGTGCCCGCCCCACCCGCCAGACGCCCTTGAGATCCTCGGTCGCCGTCCTGACGATGTGCACCGTGCTGTTGGGGTCATCGACCCAGTCCACCGGCACTTCATGGATCCGCAGTCCGGCGCGCTCGGCGAGCACGAGCATCTCCGTGTCGAAGAACCAGCCGGTGTCCTCGACCATCGGCAGCAGCCGCTGCGCCACATCACCCCGTATGGCCTTGAAGCCGCACTGGGCGTCGCTGAACCGAGCCGACAGAGAGGACTTGAGGATGAGGTTGTAGGCCCGCGAGATGAACTCGCGCTTCGTGCCGCGCACCACCCGCGAGGAGCGGGCGAGCCGGGAGCCGATCGCCAGATCGGAGTGGCCCGAGATCAGCGGCGCCACCAGCGGCAGCAGTGCGTTCAGGTCCGTGGACAGGTCCACGTCCATATAGGCGAGGACGGGCGAATCGGAGTGCGACCAGACCGTGCGGAGCGCCCTGCCGCGGCCCTTCTCCTCCAGCCGGTAGGACCGCACCTCGGGGATCGACGCGTCGAGCCAGGCGGCCACATCGGGAGTGCGGTCGGTGCTCGCGTTGTCGGCGATCGTGATGCGGAAGGTGTAGGGGAAGGTACGGGCGAGATGGTCGTGCAGGCGCCGCACACATGGTTCGAGGTCCTGCTCCTCGTTGTAGACGGGGATCGTCACGTCAAGCACGGGGGCATCGGTCACCTCGACCGGGAGATGCTCCCGGGCCGGGAGGGTGCCCCATGAAGTGTCGGTTCGCATGATTCGAGATTCGCGATCCGCGCTGTCACGGTCGTGTGGTGAGCCTGTGCCCTGTCTGTGAGTCGGGCCCGGTTTCCGGCGTGTACGGCCGGGCCGGCGGCAGCGGCTGGGACTGCGGGCGCCGGTAGGGCTGAGGAGACGGGAAGGAGGAGGCCGCGGGCGCGCCGCTGGGACCGGGGGCGCCGTTGGGACCGGGGGCGCCAGTGGGCGCGGGCGCGGGCCTGCCTGTGGGACCGGGCGCGCCTGTGGGACCGGGCCTGCCCGTGGGCATGGGCGGAACGCCCGGCGCGAGGGCGGCCGGGAGCCGTACGGAGAAGACCGTCCGGCCGGGCACACTCTCGACGCTCACGGTGCCGCTGTGGGCCGTGACGACCGCCTGGACGATCGCGAGGCCGAGACCGGTGGAACCGGCCGCGCGGGAGCGTGAGGCGTCGCCGCGCGCGAAGCGTTCGAAGACATGGGGAAGGAGCGTGGGAGGAATACCGGGACCGTCGTCCTCGATGTCGAGCACGACCCACGACCCGGCGGGACCACCCGTGCCGCCGCCCGTACCGGCACCCGCACCCGCACCCGCACCCGCACCGACCCTGCGGACGCGGGCGGTGACGGTGGTGCCGGGCGGGGTGTGCGTACGGGCGTTGGCCAGCAGGTTGACGAGCACCTGCTGGAGGCGGGGCGCGTCGCCCTGGACGGAGGCCTCGGGCTCGTCCGGTTCGGGGAGTTCGAGGCGCCAGTGGTGGCTCTGGCCTGCGGCGTGCGCGTCGCTGACCGCGTCCACGACCAGCGGGGAGAGGTCCGTGGCCTCGTACGAGAGCGGGCGTCCGGCGTCGAGCCGGGCGAGCAGCAGCAGGTTCTCGACGAGACCCGTCATCCGCTCCGCCTCGGCCTCGATGCGCCCGAGGGCGTACCGGGTGTCCGGTCCTGTCTCCTCGCGCCCGCGGCGGGTCAGTTCGGCGTAGCCGCGGATCGAGGCGAGCGGGGTGCGCAGCTCGTGGCTGGCGTCGGCGACGAACTGCCGTACGCGGGTCTCGCTCTCCTGCCGGGCCGTGAGCGCGGATCCGACATGCCCGAGCATCCGGTTGAGCGCGGCGCCGACCTGGCCCACCTCGGTCCGGGGGTCGGCCTCGGAGTCCGGCACCCGTACCAGCGGGGCCACCTCCCCGCTGTGCAGAGGGAGTTCGGATACCCGGGTGGCGGTGTTGGCCACCCGGCGCAGCGGTCGCAGCGCCACGCTGACCAGGGCGCTGCCCGCGATCCCGGCGGCGATCAGCCCGGCGACGGTGACACAGATCTCGACGATCACCAGAGTGTTGAGGTTGTCCTGCACATCGGTGAGCGGGAGGCCCACGAGGAAGGAGCCGTTGGAGCCGGTGATGTAGAGAACGCGGTACTCACCGAGGCCCGGCAGGGTCACGGTGTGCTTGTCCCCGTCGTGGGCGACGGAGTTGAGGGCGGTCTTCTGGGCCGTCGTGAGCTCCCGCTCGGTGACCTTCGGCCCCGTGCTGTCGTTCTCGGTCGTCGCGAGACGCACCCCACGGCTGACCGTGTTGTCCGTGCCGACCTGGCCGCCGACCGTGCCGACCGGCGCACCGCCGCCCGTCACGATCTTCAGCGGGTCCTCGCCCTCCTGGGGCCCGCCGGGCGGCCTGCCGAGCCCGGCCTCGCCGACGGGCGGTCCCGCGGCCCGCTTGGCGATGGCGAGCACCTGGGTGTCGAGCTGGTCGTACAGCTTGGAGCGGAAGGCGATCGTGGTGACGGCTCCGATCACCGACGCCACCACCGCGATCAGCAGGACCGCGGAGACCACCAGCCGGGTCCGCAGCGACCAGCGCCGGCCGGCCCCGCCGATCCCCGTGTCCGTACCTCTGGTCCCACTCATCGCGGGGCATCACCGGGCTGCTCGCCGGGCTTGATCAGATAGCCCGCGCCGCGCCGGGTGTGGATCATCGGCGGGCGTCCGGCGTCGATCTTCCGGCGCAGATAGGAGATGTACAGCTCGACGACGTTGGCCTGGCCGCCGAAGTCGTACGACCACACCCGGTCGAGGATCTGCGCCTTGCTGAGCACCCGGCGCGGATTGCGCATGAGGTAGCGCAGCAGCTCGAACTCGGTCGCGGTCAGATGGATGGACTGCCCGGCGCGGGTGACGTCGTGGCTGTCCTCGTCGAGCGTCAGGTCCCCGACGACCAGCAGCGATTCACTCCGTACGTCGGCGGCGCCGGACCGGCGGATCAGTCCGCGCAGCCGGGCCACGACCTCCTCCAGGCTGAACGGTTTGGTGACGTAGTCGTCGCCGCCCGCGGTGAGCCCGGCTATCCGGTCCTCGACCGAGTCCTTCGCGGTGAGGAAGAGCACCGGCACCTGCGGCAGATCGCGCCGCAGCCGGCCGAGCACCGCCAGCCCGTCCATGTCGGGCAGCATGACGTCCAGCACCACGGCGTCCGGCCGGAACTCGCGCGCGGCCCGCGTCGCGCCGGCGCCGTCGCCCGCGCTGCGCACCTCCCAGCCCTCGTACCGCAGGGCCATCGACAGCAACTCCGTGAGCGACGCCTCGTCGTCGACGACGAGCACGCGGACGGGGCTCCCGTCCGGCCTGAGCATTTCGGTACGCCCCCGGGGCGAGGTGATGGTCATGGTGCTCACCCTGGGCAGGGACCCTGAGAGCGGCCTTTCGGATTCCTGTGAATTCGCTGAGAAAACTGCGGGGGCCCAGACCGACCGGCTCAGAAGAGCCCCTCCTGCACGCCGTCCCCGGGAGGCGGGCCGAGGGGCGTGACGGGCACGGTAACAGCGCTTCCTGTGCCTCCTGTGCCTCCTGCGCTTCCTGTCAACCGGGCCGTAGCCTGCGGCGCGCCGAGCGCCCATCCCGTCATGAGGCGCGTGTCGAGGACGAGCACCTCGGGCCGGCCATCTCCGCCTCCGGTGGCCAGATGCAGATCGGGCCCGGCGGCGGCGAGCAGCCGGCCGGCCACCTGTCCGCCGTCGGCCAGCCGTTCCACCACGCCCGTGGCGGGCGGCAGCCCGTCGAGCCCGAACGCCCCGGCGTGGTCCACCGCCTCGAACGCGATCCGCTCCAGCGTCGGCGGCCACCCCTCCAGGTCCACGGCCGCCCCGTACAGCCGCAGGATCTCCGCCGTCCGCGCGGCCCGCTCCGGCAGGCCGGCCCTGACGGCCCGCTTCCGCGCGTACGGGATACGGTCAGGCACGCCGAGCGCCCGCCGCAGCAGCTCCTCCGTACGGCGCGCGGCCATCAGCGGCCCGCGCCCCAGCCAGCCGAACGTGACCGCGCCCTGTTCCAGCAGCCGGGCGGAGCCGCGCGCCTCGGCGGTGATCCCGACCTTCACCAGCCCGGGGCCGAACCAGGCGAGGTAGACGCGGTAGGTGCGCGGGTCGTCGGCCAGGGTGTCGGCGGCGACGGAGTGCGCCCGCTCCAGCCGCGCGCACTCGGCGCACCGGCCGCCCGTACCGCGCGCCGGGATCTCCGCGCGCAGCGGGCACTCATGTCCGCGCGCGCCGGCGCACTCCCGGCTCCCGGAGGCGCGGAAGCCCAGCTCACGCCCGTATCCGAGCGCGCTCGTACGCCGCTCCCGCCCGCGCCGCCACACCAGCGCGGGCGCGCCGTCGGCCCACCGGATCCCCTCGCACCGCCAGCTCACCACGGCCTCACCACCATCTTCCGCACGATGGCACGATGACACCCATGACTGACACAGGCGAACCGGAACGCGACACCTACATACGCTTCCAGGGCACGGTCCGGGACCCCCGCGGCCACTTCCCCGGTGTCTTCGCCCTGACCAACGGCCTGGCGCGCGAGGGCGTCCTGACCGAGGAACAGCGGCGGTTCTGGCGCACCAACAACGACTGGTACGACACGCACTCCCCCGACCCGGCCGCGGTGGATCCCGCCGCGTACGACCCGGCTCTGAACCCGGGGGCGGTGACGTGGTTCAAGGCCTCGGCCGAGGACTTGATCAAGCGCGTCGACGGCTATCTGGACATCCTCGCGGCGCACGGCGTCGAGTGCCGCATGATGCGCTCGCCGGACCCCGGGCGGATCGTCTACGAGGACGACCACCAGATAGTCGTGGTCCCCCACCTGCAACCGCGCCGCCGGCCCGCCACCACACCCCGCACGCCCCCGCCGTCAGCCTGAGAAAGCTCCCTCGTCCCACACAACCACCCATATTCGCGGGCAAGTTGCTCGATCATGTTCATATGCCGGCCGGAAAACGCTGTTCCGGCCGCTGATCGGCGCCGGGGGTATCACGGGCGCGCCGGGTGCGCGCCCGGAGAGGTGTGAGGTCGCATGAGGAGAAACCCGGGAATGTGGGCGGTCGGCGCGTCGGCGGCGCTGCTGGCCAGCGGCGTACCACCACGACCAACGGGCTGACCGGGACGCGCGTCCCCATCACGGAGCTGTGGTGGGCGACCGGATCCGACCAGCTCAAGGACCGTACGATCAGCCGCGGCCCGTACACCGGGACGACGGTGTACACCTTCCGCGAGTGGCTCTTCGACGGGCCGGGCCGGCCCGTCGCAACGCCAACCCGGCATAGCGAGAAGCCCCCGGCGTCAGCCGGGGGAGGAGTCACCAACTGGTAATCCCCTAAAGGCGCCACGCCCCGAAACGCGACCGGACACGCGCCGACACAGCCAGCTCGGCCCGCAACGCGTCCTCCAGCACCACAAGGCCGTCCTCCACAGCCTGAAGTGGCCGCTCACCCGCCGTCGAGGCGCTGTCGAGCACCACGGTCTGGGCATCAACCAGCGCCCGATGCACATCAGTCACCGCGGAACGAACCCGGTCGTCGGCTATCAGGGACGTCTCAACGATCCACTTGTAGGCGATCGACCGGTTGTCGACCAGCTTCCCGTCGTCCTCGTTCCTCAGGACGGACGCCAGCGAGTCACGCCACCCGTAGAGCCTGATCAGCAGATCCCGGTACAGCCCCTTCTTGTCGTCCAACCACCGCACCTGCTCCGCGTGCACACGCTGCTCCTGCTGAATGCGCACCTGCCCCCGCTGAGCAACCCAAGCCCCCGCAAACCCCGCCACGCCACCCAGCGTTGTCCCCACAAGTCCCACCACGGCTGCGTCCATAACCACTTCCTAGCAGAAGGACCCCCAGCAACACCGGCCTGTTCCCGTAGGGAAACGCCCGGCCCACGTCAAAGGATCCCCAGATCTCTCCGGGGGACCCTTCGAACTGCCGTGCACTCGACAGGATTCGAACCCGCACCCCTCTGATCCACAAGTCGGGCCACGTTTGACTCGATTGAGTGGTTTGAACGTCGCTGACGGGCTGTTCACTTCCCCGGTGCCCAAACTGTCAAGGCCGCGACCAGCCAGCAAGGAAAGAAGAGATATGAGCAATAACGAATTCCCCGAGGGCCACTTCTTCATCCGGAACGTCTTCAGTGGCAAGGTGCTCGACATCGCGGACAGCGGCAATGAGCCCGGCAGCCAGGTCGTCGTGGCCGACAGGAAGAGCAGCGGCTTCGACAGCCAGCTGTGGAGGTATGACAGTGGTCTGATCATCAACAAGGGCAGCGGGCTCGTCCTGCAGGTCCCCGGGTACGAAGGCGGCGGACATATCGAGCCGGGAACGGCTCTCCGCCAAGCCGCAAAGCAGGAAAGGGCATTGAACCAGCTCTGGGCGTGCAACTACCAGATGCTGATGCCTTACGACCCTGCGGTCGCCATCACCGGCGAAGGCGGCAAATTCGTGCCGGGCACGAACGCTGTCGTCGATAAGTACGAGATGGGCGATTCCAAGGTCCAGTGGACGTTCGAAACACCCTGATCATCCGGGCACCGACGGAGTTGTCACCGGCCCCCGAACTCGGGCCGCCCACGTCGGGACCGAAGGACCAGCACGCCGCTGTCGCCAGATGACCAGGGCCGCAGCGGCGGCTGTTCCAAGCAGGGCATAACGGCCGCCGCGCAAGACCGACCGGCCACGGGGGGGGTGGGTGATCCCCCATCGCGCCTTCCCTGGCCGTTTCAACGCCGCTCCGGCGGCACAGCGCCCCAGGTCGGCCGGGAACCGCACGCCACCAGCCCGTCAAAGCCCCGTCGGCCGGTCCCCCGCTGCGCCGAGCGTGAGGCGTACAAACCCATGGCCGCGCCAGGTGTCCGCGAAACCCGACTGCCCGCGACATGAGGCGCCCCGGCCATCGGTGAGCCTCCCGTACCGCCCCACGCGAAAGGGCCCCCGGATTTCTCCGGGGGCCCTTTGGACTGCTGTGCACTCGGCAGGATTCGAACCTGCAACCTTCTGATCCGTAGTCAGATGCTCTATCCGTTAAGCTACGAGTGCCTGTCAGTGGCGTTGGCCGCTGGCTTGGCTTCTGGGGTTTTGCGCCCCGTCTGCGTTGCGAGAACAACATTACATGACCTCTGGCGCCAGGTGAAATCCATTAGTCGAACCGGCCCTGACCTGCGGAAACGTCTCGGAAACGCTTCGGGAACGGCCGAAGCCCCGGCCGTGGGGCCGGGGCTTCGGGGTGGGGCGGAGGCGGAGGGATTTGAACCCTCGATGGGCTTTAAGACCCAAACCGCATTAGCAGTGCGGCGCCATAGACCGGACTAGGCGACGCCTCCAGCACATCCACGCGGGCGCGGATGGTGCGTGCAGATGATGACACAGCCGGGTGTGGTGTCACCAATCGCTGCTCACGGTACTAGGAGGGTGGGCCCGAGGGCAAAGCACATGTCGGCGCGCAACGCTGGGGGCCGGTGGGCGTTAGGCAGGGGGCGGGGTGGTCCGGGGCCCCGTTGTTACCGCCAGTCACTTCTCGCCCCTCAGGAGCTCTCATGCCGCGTCGTTCCGCCGCCGTCACCGCCGCCATCACCGCCGTCGCCGTCACCGGTCTCGCCTCCCTCGTCGCGTTCGCCGGGGTTCCCGCTGCCGCCGCCTCGGCTCCCGAGGGCGATGTGTTCACCGTCACCGTCGCCGACAGTGGGGTCCCGGGGGCCGACGGGACGTTCCGGCTGAGCTGCCGGCCGGCCGGCGGGACGCATCCGAAGGCGCAGGCCGCGTGCGACCGGCTGGCGGAGCTGGGCTCGGGGGCCGCCTCCGGCGCGCGGGATCCGTTCGCGCCCGTACCCCGGGACACCATGTGCACCATGCTGCACGGCGGTCCCGCCACCGCCCGGATCAGCGGCACCTGGCGCGGCCGGGCCGTCGATGCCTCGTTCAGCAAGAAGAACGGATGTGAGATCTCCCGCTGGCGGACGCTGGAGCCCGTCCTGCCGGCCGCCCCCGCGTAGGCCCCCGTACAGCCCCTGTATCGCCCCCGCGCAGGCGCCGCGCACACGCCCCGCCCGGGCGCCGGAGCGGAAGCCGGAGCGGAGCGGGAGGGTCCGTATACGCCCCTTCGCGCCCTCCTCCGAGGGCGAACTCCCCCTCATCCGCCGTCGGGGGTACCCCCCAGCCTTTAGACTCCCTTCCAATGACAGGCCGGAACCCGAGAGGCAAGATGGGTCTGGCCGTCCGCACAGTGCAGCAGTAGGTCGGTCAGGGAGGAAGCGTCGTCGTGAGCAGCAGGCCATCCCGGGGCGCTGCTCGCCTCGCGGCGATACTCGACGCACTCCCCGACGGCTTGGTGCTCGTCAACGCCAACGGCACGATCGTCAACGCGAACACCATCGCGCTGGAGATGTTCGAGACCCCCGGCACGGCGCTCGTCGGGCGCGGACTGCTCGATCTGCTGCCCGAGTTCGACTCCAAGCTGATCCCCGGCTCGATGCGCCGCCCCGCCTCGGCCGATGCCCGCGGCCGTACGAAGCCGACGCGCATGGTCGCGCGGCGCACGGACGGCGGCGAGTTCCCCGCCGAGGTGACCAGCGCCAGCCTGGAGGACGGCCGGGACGCGTACAACGACTCGCACAGCTACACCGGCGACGAGCTGCTGATGCTGGTCGTCCGGGATCTGTCCGGGACGGTGGACACCGAGGCCGAACTCGCCCGCTCCCAGCGGCAGACCGAGATGATCCTGCGCGCCGCCTCCGAAGGCGTCGTCGGTACGGACACGGACGGCCGGGTCGTCCTCGTCAACCCCGCCGCCGCGCAGATCCTCGGCTTCCGCGCCAGCGATCTCGGCGGCCGTGAGCTGCATACGCTTGTCATGCACTCGCGCGCCGACGGCGAGCCGTTCCCGTACTCCGACTCCCCGCTCGCCGACACCCTCAGGTCGGGCCGCAAGCACCGGGTGCGCGGGCAGGTGCTCTGGGCCAAGAACGGCAAGTCGGTGCCGGTCGATCTGACGACATCGCCCGTACGGGACGGTGAACAGCTCGTCGGCGCCGTGATGACCTTCACCGACCGGCGTCCGTACGACGAACTCGTCAAGCAGCACGCCGCCGAACTGGCCTCGGCCGGGGAAGAGCACGCGGCGGAGCTGAAGGAGACCACGGACCGCCTCGCCGCCGAGATCGAGGAGACGACCGAACGTCTCAGCGGTCAGCTCAAGGAGACGACGCAGCGCCTCAACGCCGAACTGGCGGAGGCGTCCGAGGACCACGCGGCGGAACTCGCCGACCGCAGCGACCGCTACGCGGCCGAGATCGAGAAGCTGACCGAGCGGTACGGGGATGTCGCGGGCCGGCACTCCCAGCTGACCGCCGTGCTCGGAGAGTCGCTGCGCGGCCCGCTGATCGAGCTGCGCGACGAACTGACCACGCTCGCCGCCGACCCGGCAGGGCAGCTGTGGCCCGAGGCGAACCAGATCCTGCACCATCTGTCCGCCGGCTACGCGCGGATGACGACGCTCGTCGACAACGTCCTCGGCTATCAGCGGCTCGATGTCGGCGCGGAGCGGCTGGCCAAGACGAACACCCTGCTCGACGCGGTCGTGGCCGCCGGGGTCGAGGGCGCGATCGAGCTGATCGGGCCCGGCCGGGCGCAGTTCGCCGTGCACGCGCCGCCGATCGAGGCCGAGGTGGACCCGGGACGGCTGGCGACGGCGCTCGCGCATCTGATCGCCGATGTGGCCGGGGTCGACTCGACCGGCCGGGCACGGCTGATGCCGGACGGCGGTTACGTCGACTCGACGATCGTGGTGGCCGCCGCGCAGCGCGGTGATGTCGTACGGATCGAGGTACGGGGCCCGTTCGGCGGCGGCGATCCGGTGCACGAGCCGATCGTGCAGGGGATCGTACGGGCGCACTCCGGCGTACTCCAGACGCACGAGGTGCCGGGCATGAGCGGCAGCGCGTACGTGCTGGAGCTGCCGCTGGGGCAGGGCGCCGGTACGGTCGCGCCGCCCGTCGAGATGCCGATGTCCGGCCAGCCCGCGCTGCCCGCTCCTCTCGCGCTGTCGCAGGGCGGCGACGGTGCGGACGTGGGTACGGGGGCCGGCGCGCGTACGGGACCGGGGGCTCAGCGGGGGCCGGGCACCTCGGGCGGCGGCAGGCGGCGGGCGCGGCGGGCGTCCACGGACGCGTTCCTTGACTCGCCACTGGAGGACTCCGGCGAGCGTGAGCAGCCGCAGCTACAGCCGCAGCAAGAGCACCAGCAACAGCAACAGCAGGCGCTACAGGGGCAGCAGCAACAGCAGGCGCAGCCGGAACAGCGGCAGCTTCAGCCGGAGGCCGCCGCACCCGGGCCCGATGCTGGGGCTGGGCCCGCGTCCGCTCCCACGGGGCGGCGCCGGGCGCGCGCGGCGGACCCCGGGGCGGCCGTGGCCCTCTCGGGCACGGCCGCTGGCGCTGGTGCGGCAGCCGTGGACGGCGACTCCGGCGGCCGTACGGACCTGATCCCGGCCCAGGACAGTGGCGGCACGGGCGGCACCGGGCGCCGACGCGGTCGGCCGAGCCCGGCGGAGGACGCGGCGGGTGCCCCCGTACCCGCTGCCGTCTCGCCCGCGCCTTCCGAGGGGTCGGTCGTCACCGCCGCCGAGGGGGCGCATCCGACCGGGCGCGCGGCGCTCGGCCAGGCCGTACCGCCGCAGGGCGTGCCGGTGGAGGGCGGTCCGGCCGGGACCGGGCGCCGGGCGCGGCGGACCGAGCAGCGGGCGCTGCCCGCGCTGGCGGCGGGGCCCACGGCGGCTCCGGCTCAGCCCGCGCGGCCCGCCCCGATGCCCGAGCCCGCACCGTCCCCCATGGCCGCACCGGCCACCACCGCTCAGGCCCCGGCACAGGCACCCGCCACCGCCGCGGCCCCCGCTCGGGCCGCCGCTGCCGCGGCTGCCGCGATGCCGCCCTCCCCGCAGGTCTCCCAGCCCGCCCCGGCGGCGGGTGCCTCACCGGCCCAGCCCGGCGGACGGCGGGCCCGGCGGGCGCTCGCGCCGGCGCAGGAGCGGCACATTCCGGTGCCGCCGGAGGCGGAGAGCGCACGCAGCCCCTTCGCGCTGCCGCCCGCCGACGCCGACCGCGCCGCCGCGCCCGCCCAGCCGCAACGACAAGCCCAGGCGCAGCCCCAGGCTCACGCCCAAGTCCAGGCCGCCACCGCGCCGATGGCCACGCCCGCACCGGCGCCCGCACCGGCGCCGGCGCCGGCACCCGTGCCCGCGCCCATGCCGGACGCGTCGCCGCCGAGCCGCCATGACGCCGTACGGTCCGACCCGACCGCCGACCACACCCCGCCGCAGCCGCACCCGCTCCCGCAGGGGGGCCGCCGCAGGGCGAACGGGGACGCGCGGCAGTCCGGCCCCGTACCGGTCGGTCCGTATCTCGACGACCCGAACGCCTGGGGCAGCCCGCCGCCGCAGCCGGGCACGGGCGCGGGCGAGGGGGACCCGGCGTCCTCAGCCCCGGGCTTCGGCATGATGTCGGGCCCGCCCGGCTGGCCCGACGACCCGGCCCCGACCGAGTACGACGCGTACGGCAACAGCGGTACGGACGCCTCACGGGCCCCGAGCCCGGTCCCGGACCCGATGCCGGCACCTGCGCCGGTCCCGCCCCAGGCTCCCTCCCCGACCCCAGCCCCGGCACCCGCTGCTCCGGCACCGGTCCCGGATGTTCCCGTGCCGGCGGCGGCCTCGGTCGCGTCCGTGGCCACCTCGGAGTCCTCCGTGGAGTCCTCCGTCCCCAACCCCCGGCGCGGCGCCCACCAGCCGCTGCCGCCCGCCCAGCCGCTCCCGGAGGAGACCCCGGCTCCCGCACCGGCCCCGGCACCGGCCCCGGCCGCCGCTCCTGTCGCCGTACCCGCACCCGCACCCGCCCCGGTGCCGGTTCCTGTCCCGGCGGACTCCACCCAGGGACGCGCCTTCAGCGTGCGCACCCTCGGGCAGGGTGTGCCCTTCACGGCGCAGCTGCCGCAGCAGGCACCGGCCGCTCCGATCCCCACCGCGCCGCAGTCCCTCGGCTCCGGACGCCGTCGCAAGCTCGGCACGCCGCCCGACGGCACCCTGCGCCCCGAGCCCGCCACCGCCCCCGTCGGCGCCACCGCGTCCCCCGCCCCCGCGCCCGGCATCGGCACCACCCAGGGCGGTGGCCTGCGGCTGCCCGCCGCACAGCCCGCGGGGCGCTCGTACGCGATAGGCGCGCCCGACGAGGGCGCCGAGGGCCCCGAGCCGCTGGACGGTCCGGGCGGCGCGGTCGAGGTCGCCAACCGGCCCCAGCCGGGTCCCATCGACGACGAGCTGCCCCCGGAGCCGCTCGACAACCCGCGCCGGCTGCTGGTCTGGCCCGCGCCGGACGTCGCCACCGAGCAGGCGCTGAGCGACCGCGGCTACCGGCCGGTCGTCGTGCACTCCCGTGACGAGGTCGCGGCGCAGATCGCCGCCTTCCCCGCGGCGCTCTTCGTCGACCCGCTGACCGGGCCGATCACCCGTACCGCGCTCCAGTCGCTGCGCCAGGCGGCGGTCGCCGCCGAGGTCCCCGTCCTGGTGACGGCCGGGCTCGGCCAGGCGTCGCGGGAGGAGGCGTACGGCGCCGATCCGGCCGTACTCCTCAAGGCCCTCGCTCCGCGCGACAGCGAACAGCACCCGCCGCGCGTCCTGTTGCTCGAACAGCACGAGGAGATCGCCCTCGCCCTGACCGCGACGCTGGAGAGGCGCGCGATGCAGGTGGCCCGCGCGGCCACCGACAACGAGGCGGTCAGCCTCGCCGCTCAGATGCGGCCGAACCTGGTGGTCATGGACCTGATGCAGGTACGCCGCCGCCGGGCCGGGATCATCGACTGGCTGCGGGCGAACGGCCAGCTGAACCGGACCCCGCTGGTCATATACACCTCGGCCGGGATCAACCCGGCGGAGCGGCACCTGCTCACCTCGGGCGAGACCGTGCTGTTCCTCGCCGAGCGCTCGACCACGGCCGAGGTGCAGGAGCGGATCGTCGACCTCCTCGCGAAGATCGGAACGAACTGACCCCTCGGCCAGGGGATCACCCCGGCTGCGGCGGCCGTGTCCATGGCCGCCGTAGCCGTGTCCATGGCCGCCGCAGCAACCGCAGCCGTCGGCGGCTACAGCCGCGTCACATCCAACTCCCCCTCCGCGTACCACTGACGGATCACCTTCTTGTCGAACTTGCCCACGCTCGTCTTCGGCACCGCTTCCACCGCCGCCCACCGCTCCGGCAGCTGCCACTTCGCTATGCGCCCGGCGAGGAACTCCCGCAGTGCTCCGTAATCCGCCGTGGCGCCCTCCACGAGGACGACCGTCGCGAGCGGGCGCTCGCCCCACTTCTCGTCCGGTACGGCCACGACCGCGGCCTCGGCCACCTCCGGGTGTGCCATCAGCGCGTTCTCCAGAGCCACGCTGGAGATCCACTCGCCGCCGGACTTGATCACGTCCTTCGCCCGGTCGGTGAGCGTGAGATAGCCGTCCGGGCTGATGACCCCGACGTCCCCGGTCCGCAGCCAGCCGTCCTCGCTGAACTTGTCCGAGGGCCGGATGGGTTCGGCGCCGACGCCTCCGTAGTACGCGCCGGCGATCCACGGGCCGCGCACCTCCAGTTCGCCGGCGGACTCGCCGTCCCAGGGCAGGAACGAGCCGTCGGGCCCGGCGAGCCGGCCCTCGACGCCGGCCGGGAAGAGGCCCTGGGTGAGGCGGTAGGGCCACTCCTCCTCGGCGGTGAGGCCCATGGGCGGGTTGGCCGTGGTGCCGAGCGGTGAGGTCTCCGTCATGCCCCAGGCGTGGCAGAGCCGGACCCCGAGCTTGTCGTACGCCTCCATCAGCGACGGCGGACAGGCGGCGCCGCCGATGGTGACACGGGCCATGAAGGTCAGATCGCGCGGGCGGGCGGTGACCTCGGCGAGCAGTCCCTGCCAGATGGTGGGCACCGCGGCGGCGTGGGTGGGCCGCTCGCGCTCGATCATCTCGGCGAGCGGGGCGGGCTGGAGGAAGCGGTCGGGCATCAGCATGTTCACGCCGGTCATAAAGGTGGCGTGCGGCAGTCCCCAGGCGTTGACATGGAATTGCGGGACGACCATCAGGGTCGTGTCGTGGTTCGTCAGTCCCATCGACTCGGCCATGTTGACCTGCATGGAGTGCAGATAGATGGAGCGGTGGGAGTAGACGACGCCCTTGGGGTCGCCGGTGGTGCCTGAGGTGTAGCACATGGCCGCCGCGGCCCGTTCGTCCAGCTCCGGCCAGTCGAAGGTGGTGGGGCGGCCGGCGATCAGCTCCTCGTACTCATGCACCTGTACGGACACCCCCGCCGCGGCGAGCCCGGCGAGCGGGGCGCGGTCGCCGGGGCCGGCGACGACGATGTGCTCGACGGCCGGCAGATGGGGCAGGAGCGGGGCGAGGAGCGGCAGCACGGTGCCGTTCACGATGATCACGCGGTCGTCGGCGTGGTTGGCGACCCAGATCAGCTGCTCGGGGGGCAGCCGCAGGTTGAGCGTGTGGAGGACGGCGCCCATGGAGGGGATGGCGAGATACGCCTCCAGGTGCTCGGCGTTGTTCCACATCAGTGTCCCGGTGACACTCCCCTCCGAGATTCCGAGGTCCCGCAGCGCGTGGGCGAGCTGGGCGGCGCGGGCGCCGACCTCGGCGAAGCTCCGGCGGTGCGGCTCGCCGTCGCCCGTCCAGGTGGTCACCTGGGACTTCCGGTGTGCCTTCGACCCGTGGATCAAGATCCGCGAGACCAACAGCGGTACGTCCTGCATGGTGCTGAGCACGGCGTCCTCCCAGTGGCGCTGGCGCTTCCTGCGCGGCGTTGGAGAGATTCTGCTCACGTACCGCGTGGTATGTCACTACCCTCGGCAATCCGGAACTACCCGGCGGTAGAGAAAGGTCGGGGACGGCTCGGGGATGACCCCGAACGGACCCGGAGACCAGGGGCGTTGCGGCTCCGGTGAGCCCCGGGGTCAGTGCGCCGGGGAAAGCTCCGGGTCCTCACGGAGTTTGCCGAGCGCGCGCGACACCGCGCTCTTGACCGTACCGACCGAGACACCGAGCACTTCCGCCGTCTGGACCTCGCTGAGGTCCTCGTAGTACCTGAGGACGACCATGGCGCGCTGCCGGTCGGGCAGCCTCATCACCGCGCGCCACATCGCGTCGTGCAGCACCTGGCGCTCGGCGGGATCGGGCTCCGGGACACCCGCGGGTTCGGGCAGGTCCTCGCAGGCGAACTCGTCGACCTTGCGCTTGCGCCACTGCGAGGTGCGGGTGTTCAGCAGGGCGCGGCGGACATAGCCGTCCAGGGCGCGGTGGTCCTCGATCCGGTCCCAGGCCACATAGGTCTTGGTGAGCGCCGTCTGGAGCAGGTCCTCGGCGTCGCACGGGTTGGCGGTGAGCGAGCGCGCGGTCCGCAGCAGCACGGGCCCCCGCGCCCGTACGTACGAGGAGAACGACGCGTAGGGCGGCAGATGCGGGTACGGCGGATGCGCGGCCGGCTTGGCGGCCTGCGAGGCGCTCGTGCAGACAGGCGTGGTCATACCTCCACGCTAGGAGCGAGACCTGCTCCTCGGGATCGGCCCCAGGTCCCGAAGCCGTGTCCGCCTCAGGGTGTAGGGGTGGTGCTGCCTCCACCTCCTGAAGGTGGAGGCAGTGGTGCCGAAGCATCAGGGTCGGGCGCACCGCCCACTCACACACCGCCACCCCGTATGGGGCGGGCGTACCGCCGGCGCACGTGCCCGACTGCGCACGCGGAGGCGTCCCGCGCGGCGGCACGCTCAGTGCCACCGCGCGGGACGCCGTATCCCGGTCACCCCTCGGTCCCGCCCCCGTCGGGCCCGATTCCTACCACCAGAAGGGGATGTTGTACGCCACGGAGATGTTGTGGTTCGACTGGTCGATGTCCGTAAGGCCGGAGCCGACCACACTCGCGGTATTGCTCTGGTTGGACGCTCCGGCGCCGGTCGCCACCTGCTGTGTCGTGGTCGAGTTGCCGAAGTTGGCGCCTCCCACCCCGCTGCCCTTGATCGAAGCCGCCGACGCGTTGGATCCGTTGTCGGCGATGGCGTGGTCGTCGGCCTGGGCCACCCCGGTGAAGAGCGCGGCGGCGAGAGGCAGAGCGGCGACCACGGCGATGGCGCGGGCGGTACGGAAGCTTGCCATATCAATTCCTCCAGGAACCAGATGTACGAACTTGAGCCGGAAGTAAGGCTTTTTCCGAGGCAGTTGGCCGGCCGCCTCGGTCGTGGTGACGACGTCGCGCTCTCAGAGTTGCCCACCACATACCTCCCGAACCAGTCAGGAGGGCCTGATTCCCTCGCAAGCGTGAGGACAAGTAGATAAACCCCTTATGCGCCCCCAAAACTCCGGCTCGACCGGCATCCGTCCCCGTGCCCCCTCCTCGCGCCGATGCAAGCCCTTTCCGCCACCGCGCCCCGGCCGCCAATCCCCTCCGGAACGCCGTGAGCCCCCTCACTTTCATCGAGCACCTGTACGGAAATAACCTCATAACCGCCAAGCCCGAACAGGGAAAGTCGTATCCGGTCGGAAAATCTGTACATCCCTTCGGCGTACTCACGCGTCTCGTATCGGGACCCTTTTCCATAAGCGGTCCGACTTCGTCGCACTTCAACGCATTTGTGAACTCGGAGTGTTCCTTTGATATCCAGCCACCCGGGTGCGCGCAGGGCCGCCGTGGTCGCGCTCACCGCCGGCGCACTGCTCTCCGTCTCCGCCCTGGCCGCACCGGCCCAGGCGGCCACCAAGCCGACGGTCGGCAGCAAGGGCGCCTACCTGCTGAACGACGCCGGCACCGCGCTCTTCAGCAAGACCCCCGACACGCGCCGTCAGATGGCCAGCACGACGAAGATCATGACGGCCGCCGTGGTGCTCAGCACCAAGGACGTCAACCTCGACCGCAAGGTGACGATCAAGAAGGCGTACCGCGACTACGTCGTGAAGCAGGGCGGTTCCACCGCCGACCTCCAGACCGGCGACAAGGTCACCGTCCGCCAGCTGCTGTACGGCACGATGCTGCCCTCCGGCTGCGACGCGGCCTACGCGCTCGCCGACACCTTCGGCACCGGCACCACCAACGCCGCCCGCACCAAGTCGTTCATCGCGAAGATGAACGCCAAGGCGAAGGCGCTGAAGCTCAAGAACACGAACTTCGACTCGTTCGACGGTATTTCGAGCGCCGGGAAGAACTACACCACCCCGAGCGACCTCGCGAAGATCGCCCAGTACGCCATGAAGACGTCCACCTTCCGCACCGTTGTGAAGGCCACGTCGTACAAGGGCACCGCGCCGACCAGCAAGGGCGGCAAGCGCACGTACACCTGGTACAACACGAACAAGCTGCTCGGCTCCTACAAGGGCGCCGTCGGCATCAAGACCGGCACCGGCACCGCCGCGGGCCCCTGCCTGGTCTTCGCGGCCACGCGCGGCGGCAAAACGCTCGTCGGTGTCGTCCTGAACGGCTCCACCCGCTACACGGACGCGGCGAAGATGCTCGACTACGGCTTCGGCTCGACCACGGCGAAGACGATGCAGCTGCGCTCGCTCCCGACGGCCGCCCAGCGCGACTGATCCGGAACCTGCCCGGCATGGTCCGCGGCCTGGTCCGGGAAGAGCCCGCCGAGATGGGGCCGCTCGGGAACGCCGAACACCGACGTTCCCGAGCGGCCCCTTTCTCCGCCTGCGACAACCCTTCCGCCCGCCCAGGGCGTTCGGCCACCCGCGGAACCGCCCTCGCCACCTTCGTAGTCGCCCCTCCGGCGCGGGCGCCTCGTACGCCCTCGCCGACACGTTCGGCACCGGCTCCGTCAAGGTCACGCAGTACTCCGCCGGCGCCCTCGCCGCGAACGGCGGTACGCGTTACTACACTTGGTACAACACCAACCGGCTGCTCGGCTCGTACAGCGGCGTCACCGGCATCAAGACCGGCACCGCCACCCCCGCAGGGCCCCTGCCTGGTCTTCGCCGCCACACGCGGCACCACGACGCTCGTCGGAGCCGCCCTCAACAGGTGCGAACAGAGAACCGGGGGGCACCCGCGTGGTCGCCCCCAAGGAGCCCACGGCGACGAGGTACCAGTGACTCATAAGAGAGAAACCCCCGACCCCCGGCGCAGGCGCTTCCGCCCCTGGCACTGGCTCACACCCCGCGGCTCCCGCACCCTGATCCTCGGTATCTGTGCGGCGGTCGGCGGGCTCGCGGGGGCGGTGCGGGCGGTGGCGGACGGGGCGGGGATCCTGTCCGTTCTGGTGCTGTTCATGATCGGCGCGTTGGGCGTACTACTCGCGATCGCTTACATCGTGGCCTACTCCAGAGAGAATTAGCATCGCCACCAGCTCACCGTCGGTCGGCATCTGACCACCGCTCGCCGCACACTGCCCGCGCCCGCTGCCCGCTGCCCGCAGAGAGACGCGCCATGCTTGCTCCATGAGCGAAACGATCACCCTTATGTCCGACCCCCGTGTCGCGGCCATACCCGTCGAGGAGTGCGGCGAGGAGTTGGTGAACGTACGGGCGGCAGGATCCCTGCTCGTCGATGTCCGCAAGGAGGACGGGACCGGAGCCTTCCACCACCTCAGGTCGGGCGTTCTCGACCGCCTCGTCGAAGCCCACTGGGCCCTGTCCGTGGGTGCGAGAACGGCGCTGTACGGCCCGCGCGAATCCGTCGCGCCGGAGCGGGTGGGCTGACCCGGGCCGCCAAGAACGGACCGATGGCGCGGGTTTGAAGCCGACGACGTCAAGAGGCGAGGGGTCCGTGCGCGGGCCCGCCGTCCACGGGCTTGTGCTTCGTGGAGGCGATCAGGAGCGCGACAATGCTGGTCGCGACCAGGCTTCCCACCATGACCATGCCCACACCGATCACGAAGAGCCCGCTCGCATCGTCCGACCAGTCGTAATAGGCCGCAACGGTCAGCCCGACGGTGGTGCCGAGCACCGCGCCCACGACGTACTGCCGGGAAGCCGCCCAGTACACCAGTGGCAGCAGGGTCACCACGAGCCCGATCACCTGCCACGCCTCGTAAGGGCCGGTCGTCGAGCCGTCCGGGTGCTCGTCACGGAGCTGGTCCCAGCCCAGCCAGGCCGCCCACAGCGCCATCGTCAGCCCAGCCAGCACCAGGGTCACCAGCGGCTGGGGGACAGCGTTCCGCAGTTCTTTGCTCATGGGTTCATCGTTCCGGCTCACCCTTCGGCGCGGTGCGGGTCCCGTCCTCGGGGACCC
>NZ_JBFBEZ010000054.1:0-45849 GCF_040701725.1 Streptomyces sp. NPDC093109 | reverse complement strand
CCTGCGGCGGGGGCGACCACTGGGCCACCCGCGAAGACGGGTGCGGGGCGCGAGCACCCGGTCGGGCCGGGCCGGGGGGGGGGCCCCCCCGCCGCCCCGCGACCGCGCTCAGTTCCACACCTCGTCGGCCGCGCGCAGCGCGCCCGCCACGTCCACCGAGCCGCTTGCGCCGCCCAGCGCCGCGCCCAGCGCCGCCAGCGAGGCCCGCACCGCTTCGGGGGTCGCGTCGGCGCCGTAGTGGTTGACCCGCACCATGCCGGTCGCCAGCGCGCCGCCGCCCGCGATCAGCGGCAGCCCCGGGTCGGCCGCCAGCGCCTTCGCGACCAGCTCCGAGGCGTCGACCCCGGCCGGGGTGCGCAGGGTCGTGGCCACCGGCGCGGCCTCGGCCGCGTCGTGGACGTACGGCGCGAGACCGCCCCCGAGCGCCAGCGCGCCCGCGCGGGTGGCCGCGGCGGCCGTGGTGTGCCGGGCGATCACGGTGTCGAGACCGACCGCCTCGATCCGCTCCAGACACGCCTCCAGCGCGAGCATCTCCAACTGGGCGGGGGCGTGCGGCAGGGCCGTGCGGCCGGTGTCGATCCAGCGCTCCTTCCAGTCGAGCAGGGAGAGGTACGAGCGCCGGGGCGCCCGCGGATTGGCCGCGAACCGCTCCCAGGCGCGCGGGCTCACCGAGACCGCCGAGACGCCCGCCGGGCCGCCCATCGCCTTCTGCGCGCCGATGACGCACAGGTCGACACCCCAGGCGTCCGGCAGCAGCGGCTCCGCGGCGACCGAGGCGACGGCGTCCAGCATGAACAGCGCGCCGTGGGCCCGTACGACCTCGCCGATCTCCGCGACCGGATTGGTGTTGCCGGTCGCGGCCTCCGCGTGCACCAGCGATACGAAGCCGATCTCGGGGCGCGCGGCGAGCGCGGCCTCGACCTGCGCGGCGGTGACCGCCGTGTCGAAGGGCACCGCCAGATCGACCACGTCAGCGCCGCAGTCGCGCAGCCAGTTGCCGAAGGTCTGCCCGTAGGGGCCGGTGACCACGTTCAGCGCCGTCGAACCGGGACCGGCGCCACCGCGTACGCAGCCCTCCAGCGGCAGCAGGGCCTCGCCCTGGGTGATCACGACATCGTTCGCGGTGGCGAGGAGCGAGCCGACGCGGCGCTCGATCGCGGCGAAGTGCGCGGCGGACAGCGGGGGCAGGTCCAGCAGGGGGTGGGTCACGGCGGTGCTCTCTTCGGGCGTCGGGTCGGGCGGCGAAGGGGGGAATCCCTCGCGGTCGAGGGTACTCACGGCCTCGTACAGTGCTGGCCATGAGCGATCACGAGGTGCTGCGGGTCACGGGACGGATCCTGGTCGGACCCGAGGAGGTCCGGGACGAACTGTGGGTGGTGGGCGGCCGGATCACCTACACCCCGCCCTCCGGCACCGGTGCGCGTGAGGTCCGTACGGTCCAGGGCTGGGCGCTGCCCGGACTGGTGGACGCCCACTGCCATGTCGGGCTCGACGGCCACGGCGCGGTCGACGCCGCCACCACCGAGAAGCAGGCGCTGGCCGACCGGGACGCGGGCGCGCTGCTGCTCCGGGACGCCGGCTCGCCCGCCGACACCCGCTGGACCGACGCGCGCGAGGACCTGCCGAAGATCATCAGGGCGGGCCGCCACATCGCCCGTACCCGCCGCTACATCCGCAACTACGCGCACGAGATCGAGCCGGGAGAGCTGGTGGCGTATGTGGCGAGAGAGGCGCGGCGCGGCGACGGCTGGGTCAAGCTCGTGGGGGACTGGATCGACCGCGACGCGGGCGATCTGACGGCCTGCTGGCCGCGCGCGGAGGCCGAGGCGGCCATCGCGGAGGCCCACCGCCTGGGCGCGCGCGTCACCGCGCACTGCTTCGCCGAGGCCGCGCTGCGCGATCTTGTGGAGGCGGGCATCGACTGCGTCGAGCACGCGACCGGCCTCACCGAGGAAACGATCCCGCTCTTCGCGGAGCGCGGAGTCGCCATCGTCCCCACACTCGTCAACATCGCCACCTTCCCGAACCTCGCGGCGGGCGGCGCGGAGCGCTACCCGCGCTGGTCGGCCCACATGAACCGCCTGTACGAGCGCAGGTACGACACGGTCCGCGCCGCGTACGACGCGGGCGTCCCCGTCTTCGTTGGCACGGACGCGGGCGGCACCCTCGCCCATGGCCTGGTGGCGGCCGAGGTCGAGGAGCTGACACGGGCCGGCATCCCGCCGCTGGAGGCGCTCTCCGCCACAACCTGGCGGGCACGGACCTGGCTCGGCCGCCCGGCCCTGGACGAGGGCGCCCCGGCCGACCTCGTGGTCTACGACGAGGACCCCCGCGCGGACGTCCGGGTACTGGCGGCGCCCCGCCGGATCGTGCTGAACGGGCGGGTAGTAGGCTGAATGTCCGCGCCGGTCAGTACGCTCCCGGGCCATGAGCGACACATCCGAGCGGGGGCCGATGCGGGATGCCTCCGTCGTCGTGGCCCGAGATGTGGACGGCACGGTCGCCGTCCTGAGCGCCGAATTCCCGCGGCACGGTGGCGAGTACGTGTTCCTGCCCGGCGGGCGCCGGGAAGGTGGCGAGACGCCGGAGGAGTGCGCGCGGCGTGAGCTGCGGGAGGAGGCCGGTGTCACCGCCGCTACTTGGCGCCCCCTCGGCTCGTACGCCATCACCCTGAACTCCCCGGCCCGTATCCATCTCTTCCTGGCCGAGGGCCTCGCCTGCGGTCCACGTCAACTCGCCCCGAGCGAAGTGGATTTCAAGCTGATGTGGTGGCCGATGGCCGACGCGATCCATGCCGCCGTCCAGGGGCGCTTCCTGCTCCAGGGCGGCCCCCTGGCGCTGCTGCTGGCCCAGCGGGCGACCGCGGCTTGAGGTGCCCTTCGGGAACGCGTGTCCCACAAGAATCGAATTTGGACCCGAAAACCCCACTTTAGAGTGAACTCACTTCAGGTGCTCGCTCGTTCACTCTAAGTGCGTAAAGATGACTGGTGTCTCAGTCGTCACTGCCCGCGTGTCCCCGCGGACAGCAGGCGACGCCATGTCTCTTGTGGGGGTTCCACCATTTTGAACAGCAATACCTTCCGCCTGCCCGCGCGCCGCTGCGCCGCCGTCGTGGCCGCCGCCACGCTGACGGCGGGGCCGGTGCTCCTCGCCGCGCCGGCGCAGGCCACCGAGGGTGGGCACGAGGGAAAGGCGAGCGCGGTTGTGCTCGGTGTCGGGCTCGACGTGTCCCTGCTCAACAAGTCCGTCAACCTGCCGCTCAAGCTCGCGCTCAATGAGGTCCAGGCGCCCGCGACCGCGGAGAAGACGGCGTTGACCGCCCAGCTCGACGGTGTCGACAAGGGCAGGCCCTTCACCCTGCTGCGCGCCGAAGTCGCCACCGCGAAGGCGACGGCCGACAAGCACAGGGCCGAGGGCTACACCAACATCGCGCACGCCAAGGTCCACGTCCCCGGGCTGCCGCTGCTCTCGCTCATCGAGCTCCAGGAGGTCACCTCCAAGGTGGTCTGCGAGGCGGGCAAGCAGCCGACCGCCGAGTCGAACCTGCTCGGCCCCGTGACCGTCCTCGGCAAGAGGATCACGCTTTCCGCGGCCGGCACCACGCGCGTCGAGGTGCCCGCCGTCGGTGAGGTCTCGCTCACCCTGTCGAAGACGCACACCACGTCCCGTACGGCCGCGGCGGCGGCGCTCGAACTGAAGGTGTCGGTCAACCCGCTCAAGCTGAACGTCGCGGAGGTCGAGGGCACCGTCACGCTCGCCGGGGCCACCTGCGAGTCACCCGACGCGCCCGCCGCCGCACCCGCGCCGGAGAAGCCGGCCGACACGCCGGACGACAAGCCCGGCGACAAGCCGGAGGAGCAGCAGCCCGCGCCCGGCAAGCCGGCCGGTGAGCAGCCCGCCGCCGACCCGGAGGAGGGCGCCAAGCCCGCCACCGGCGACAAGCCCGCGGCCGGGGACGACACCCCCGACACGGACAAGCCGGCGGCCGAGCAGGCGGCCGACAAGGGCTCAGAGAAGGAGCAGGAGTCGGACGGCGGGCTGAAGGCGCAGTCCGCCGCCGAGCCGGTCAGGACGAACCTCGCCGAGACCGGCAGCAGTTCCACCACGCCCTACCTCGCGGGCGGCGCGGCGGCGCTGCTCGCCCTGGGCGGCGGCGCCATGCTCGTGGCCCGGAAGAACCGTGCCGCCAAGCGCTGATGTAGTTCGGACGGCCTGACCAGGAGCGGCGCTCCGGTACGCATGTGAGTGTGCCGGAGCGCCCGCCCCTACGTACTACGTCCCCGTCGCCGTCAGCGCCTGGTCCAGCGCCTGGAGGAAACGATTTGTCGTGGCCCGGTCCCGGACCGCGATCCGCAGCCACTGCGGCCCGAGCCCCGGAAACGTGTCCCCCCGGCGCGCGGCGAAGCCCAGCGTGCGCAGCCGCGCCCGGACCGCCTCCGCGCGCTCCATGCGGATGAGCACGAACGGCCCCTCGGCCGCCTCCACCGTCCGCACCTCCTCGAACTCCGCCAGCCCCGCCAGCAGATGGGCCCGCTCCAGCGCCATCCGGCAGGCCGCCCGCTCCGCCTCCGCGAGCGCCTCGGGCGTCACACACGCCTCCGCCGCCGCAAGCGCAGGCGTCGACACCGGCCACAGCGGCTGCGCCCGTTCCAGCGCGGCCACCGTCCCCGGTTCGGCCAGTACGTAGCCGATCCGCAGCCCCGCCAGACCCCAGGTCTTCGTCAGGCTGCGCAGCACCACAAGGCCCGGCACGTCCGTCCGGCCCGCCAGGGCCTCCGGCTCGCCCGGCACCGCGTCCATGAACGCCTCGTCCACCACCAGCGTCCGTCCTGGCCTGGCGAGCTTCGCGAGGGTCTCGGCCGGATGCAGCACCGACGTCGGATTGGTCGGATTGCCCAGCACGACGAGATCCGCGTCGTCGGGCACTGCCCCCGGATCGAGCCGGAAGCCGTCCCACGCGTGCAGCAGCACCCGCCGGACCTCCCGCCCCGCGTCCCGCAGGGCCGCCTCCGGCTCGGTGAACTGCGGATGGACGATCACCGGCCGCCGGGCCGGGAGGGCGCGCGCGAGCAGCACGAACGCCTCCGCCGCCCCCGCCGTCAGCAGCACCCGCTCCACCGGCAGCCCGTGCCGTGCCGCGACCGCCGCGCGGGCCGCGCGCCCGTCGGGGTAGGCGGCGAGCCCGGTCAGCGACGCGGCGATCCGCTCGCGCAGCCAGGCCGGGGGAGTCCCCGTACGGACGTTGACCGCGAGATCGATCAGACCGGCGCCCGCGTCCCGTACCTCCGCGTCGCCGTGATGGCGCAGGTCGTGGCTATCAGCGCGCGTAGACATGGCCGTCACGGGGGTAGGCGCGAACTATCGCGCCGGCCGGGGCGGTGCCCGCGCCGACGGCGGCCGGTCTCCGGCGCGTACAGCTGTGCTCGGTCTTCCGAGCGTGCTGAGCGTGCTCAGCGTTCTTGATGGTCCTGACCGTGCGGGTCACCGGGCTCCTCCCCTCGTGCCACCGGTGTCCCGGGGCGTCTGCCGTGCTCTGCGCTCGCTACCGACATCATGTCCTCCCCGCCCGGTTCCACTCCGCTTGGCCCCCATCGGGTGTGGCATCTACTCGCCACCGCACAGGTGACCCCCGCCCGCCGCCCGTCCGGAGCCGACTTCCGTTTCGGTACGAGCAGGGTTCCGCCGCAGGCCAGCGCGGCGGCCTCGGCGACGGACGGCGTTCCCACCGCCCGGGCCGGCGCGGCGGACGGATTCGGTACGGCGATCCGGGTCAATAGCCCGGCCGGGTATCCCCGTACGGGCACCCCGAGCCGGGCCGCCGCCGCGACGATCGCGGGCCGCCCGGCCGCGGTCGCGACCGTCGCCAGTTCGACGACGGACTCCGGCGGCAGGCCCGCGTCCCGCAGCGTGGCCGCGATCAGCGCGAGTACGTCGGCGGTGGACGCGCCGCTGCTCGCGCCGACCCCGACGATCAGTTCCCCGATGATCAGTTCCCCGGCCCCCTCGGCCCCCCGCTCCTGACATGCGCGGGACCCGTCCGATCGGCTATGCAGGGGCCCATGGCGGTCTTCGTCGCGCTCGGCGCGTTCCTCATGACGCTGTTCGGCGGCTGGACCGCGCAGCGGGTCACCGACCGCCGCCATCTCGTGCTGGGACTGGCCGGTGGGCTGATGCTCGGCGTGGTCGGGCTCGATCTGCTGCCCGAGGCGATGCACGCGGCCGGCCACGAGATCTTCGGGGTGCCACAGGCACTGCTGCTCTTCGTCGGCGGCTTCCTCGTCGCCCATATGGTCGAACGGCTGCTCGCCGTCCGTCAGGACACCGGCGGCCCGCACGGCGCCGAGGCCGTCCCGGGCCCTCGCGAGCGGGTCCCCGAGGTCGGGCTCACCGCCGCCTCGGCCATGGTCGGCCACAGCCTCATGGACGGCATCGCGCTCGGCGCCGCCTTCCAGGTCGGCGGCGGCATGGGCACCGCCGTCGCCCTCGCCGTCATCGCCCACGACTTCGCCGACGGGTTCAACACGTACACCCTGACCAGCCTGTACGGGAACAACCGGCGCCGGGCGGCCACCATGCTCGTCGCGGACGCCGTCGCGCCGGTGATCGGCGCCGCCTCCACCCTGCTCTTCACGCTCCCCGCCGAGGCGCTCGGCAGCTACCTCGGCTTCTTCGGCGGCGCACTGCTCTATCTCGCCGCCGCCGAGATCCTGCCCGAGGCCCACCACGACCATCCGGCGCGCTCCACGGTGTGCTGCACGGTCCTGGGCGTCTGCTTCGTCTGGCTGGTGGTCGGCGTCGCCGGCTGAGCGGGGCCGAGACCTCACGCCGGGCCGCCGCTCACGCCTCCGCCACCACTGCCGCCGCGCACCGTTCGACCAGCCGCCGCGCCATCTCCGGCGCCGCCGCCCAGTGCGTATGCAGATAGCTGGCGTGCACCCCGCGCCGGACAAACCCCTCCAACCGGCGCTCCGGGTGCACCAGGCCCCAGGCGGGAGCCGCCCCGGCGCCCGGCTCCAGCACCGTCCGGTGGAACTCGTGCCCGCGTACGCGGGTCCCGGCCGCCGCCAGCGCGCTGTCGCCGACCGCCACCGCCTCCCGGTAGCCCAGCGTCAGCCGGCCCGACATCCGCGCGTCCGCGTCCAGCACCCCGCACATCGGCTTCCCGTCCAGGGAGCGCGCCAGATACAGCAGCCCGGCGCACTCGGCGGCCACCGGAGCGCCGGAGTGCGCCAGTTCCGCCACTGCCTCGCGCAGCGGCTCGTTGGCCGACAGCTCCGGCGCGTACACCTCAGGGAACCCGCCGCCGATCACCAGCCCCCGGGTCCCCGGCGGCAGCGTCTCGTCCCGCAGCGGATCGAACGGCACGACCTCGGCGCCCGCCGCCGTCAGCAGCTCGGTGTGTTCCGCGTACGAGAAGGTGAACGCCGATCCGGCGGCCACCGCGATCACCGGCCGCGCACCGGACACGGCAGCCACGGTGTCCATGGCCGGCTCCCACGCCACCGCGTCCAGCGGCGGCGCGCTCCGCGCCAGCGCCAGCAGCGCGTCCAGGTCGCACCCCGCCCGCACCCGCCCGGCCAGCTCCCGCATCGCCGTCAGCGCGTCAGTCCGCCGCTCCTCGACCGGCACCAGCCCCAGATGGCGCGACGGCGCGGCGACCTGGTCGGTCCGGCGCAGCACCCCGAGCACCGGTACGCCCGACTCGTCCAGCGCGTCCCGCAGCAGCCGCTCGTGCCGGTCGGTGGCGACCTTGTTGAGGATCACCCCGCCGATCCGCACCTCCGGATCCCACGACGCGAACCCGTGCACCAGCGCCGCCACCGAACGCGACTGCGACGACGCGTCCACCACCAGCACCACCGGCGCCCGCAGCAGCTTCGACACCTGTGCGGTCGACGCCAGCTCGCCCTGGCCCGAGGCGCCGTCGTACAGCCCCATCACGCCCTCGACGACCGCCAGATCGCACCCCGCCGCGCCGTGCGCGAAGAGCGGCCCGACCAGGCCGGGGCCGCACATGTACGCGTCGAGGTTCCGGCCGGGACGTACCGCCGTACCGCCGCTCCCCGCCGACACCGCCAGCGCGTGGTAGCCCGGGTCGATGTAGTCGGGCCCGACCTTGTGCGGGGACACGGCCAGGCCGCGTTCCGAGAAGGCCGCCATCAGGCCCGTCGCGACGGTGGTCTTGCCGCTGCCCGAGGCGGGCGCGGCGATGACCAGCCGGGGAACGTTCACCACTCGATGCCCCTCTGCCCCTTCTGCCCCGCGTCCATCGGGTGCTTCACCTTCGTCATCTCCGTGACGAGATCCGCGAAGTCCATCAGCTCGGCAGGCGCGTTACGGCCGGTGATCACCACGTGCTGGGTGCCGGGCCGGTTCCGCAGCACCTCGATCACCTCGGCGGTGTCCACCCAGCCCCAGTGCAGCGGATAAGCGAACTCGTCCAGCACGTACAGCTTGTGCGTCTCGGCCGCCAGATCCCGCTTGACCTGCTCCCAGCCCTCGCGCGCCGCCTCCTCGTTGGAGAGCTGCGAGTCGCGCTGCACCCAGGACCAGCCCTCGCCCATCTTGTGCCAGGCGACGGTGCCGCCCTCGCCGCTCGCGCCCAGCGTCTTCAGCGCCTGCTCCTCGCCGACCTTCCACTTCGCCGACTTCACGAACTGGAAGACCCCGATCGGCCACCCCTGCGTCCACGCGCGCAGCGCGAGCCCGAAGGCGGCCGTCGACTTGCCCTTGCCCGTGCCCGTGTGGACGAGCACCAGCGGGCGGTTGCGTCGCTGACGGGTCGTCAGACCGTCGTCCGGTACGTTCTCCGGCTGTCCCTGCGGCATTACGCGGCCCTCCTGGCTGCTCGTCCCTCGCCGGCCCGGTCCTGCCGGCCGGCCCGATCCTGCTGCTGTACGTCCCTGACCAGCCCCGCGATACTGTCCGCGCGCAGCTCGTCCAGGGTGATCGCGGTGCCCGCCAGCGAGGTCGCCAGCGCGCCCGCGAGCCCCAGCCGTACCGGCCCCGACTCGCAGTCCACGACCACCGAGGCCGTCCCCTCCGCCGCGTGCAGCCGCGCCGCGCGCGCCGCCAGCGCCACCGGATCCGTCGCACCGGCCGCGCCACGCCCGCCGGTCGCCCGGCCGTCCGTCACCACGACCAGCAGCGCCCGGCGCGCCGGATCCCGCAGCCGCTCCACCCGCAGCACGTCATGGGCCTTCAGCAGCCCGGCCGCGAGCGGTGTGCGCCCGCCCGTGGGCAGGGACTCCAGCCGTACCGCCGCCGCGTCCACCGACGACGTGGGCGGCAGCGCCACCTCGGCGTCCTTCCCCCGGAACGTGATCAGCCCGACCTTGTCCCGCCGCTGGTACGCGTCCAGCAGCAGCGAGAGCACCGCGCCCTTCACCGCGCTCATCCGCTGCCTCGCCGCCATCGACCCGGACGCGTCGACCACGAAGAGCACCAGATTCCCCTCGCGCCCCTCCCGTGTCGCCTGCCGCAGATCGTCCTTGCGCACCACCAGCCCGGCGCCCACGCGGCCCCGGGCCCGCTGGTGCGGCGCCGCCGCCTGGACGGTCGCCGTGAGATGCAGCTTGGTCAGCGCGCCCTTGGGACGCCGGGACCCCGTCGTCCTGCCGTGCTCGGTACGGGCCCGGGAGCGCCGCCCGGCCGCGCCGTCGCCCAGCCCCGGCACGCTCAGCGCCTTGGTGCGGAACGGCTCGGCGGCCCGTACGGCGGACTGCTCACCGGCGCCCGCGCCGGCGGGCCGGGGCCGCGCCTCGGGCCGACCCTCGGGCTCGGCGGGCGTGTCGTCCTGCCCGGTCCCGGACTCCCGCGGCGTGTCGGGCCCGGCCGGCCCCTGCTGCGGCGGGATTCCGCCGCCACCGCCGCCGTCCGGGCCGCCGTCCGGGCCGTCAGGACCGGGGCCGTCGTCCCCGCCACCGTCCCCGTCGTTCCCGTCGCCCTGGAACTCCTCCAGCGTGTCGTCGAGCTTGTCCTCGTCGATCCCCGGCGCGTCGAACGGATTGCGCCGCCGCCGGTGCGGCAGCGCCAGCAGCGCCGCCTGCCGTACGTCCTCGGCCAGGACCTCCGTACGCCCCGCCCACGCGGCCAGCGCCGTCGCCGTCCGCGCCATCACGATGTCCGCGCGCATCCCGTCCACCTCGAACGCGGCGCAGGTCGCGGCGATCTGGAGCAGCGCCGTGTCCCCGAGCCGCACCTCGGGCAGCAGCGCCCGTGCGGCGGCGATCCGCTCGCGCAGCCCGCTCTCCTCGTCAGCCCAGCGCGCGGCGAAACCGGCCGGGTCGTCCTCGTACGCGATCCGCCGCCGTACGACCTCCACCCGCAGCCCGGGCTCGCGCGACGCCTTGACCTCCACGGTCAGCCCGAAGCGGTCCAGCAGCTGCGGACGCAGCTCGCCCTCCTCGGGGTTCATCGTCCCGACGAGCAGGAAGCGCGCGGCATGCCGTACGGAGACGCCCTCGCGCTCGACGTACGAGGCGCCCATGGCGGCGGCGTCCAGCAGCACATCGATCAGATGGTCGTGCAGAAGATTGACCTCGTCGACGTAGAGCACCCCGCGGTGCGCGTCCGCGAGCAGCCCCGGCTCGAACGCCTTCACGCCCTCGGAGAGCGCCCGTTCGATGTCCAGCGCGCCCACCAGCCGGTCCTCGGAGGCGCCCACCGGCAGCTCGACCACCCGCGCCGGCCGCGCCGCGCCCGCGCCCGGCTCGTGCGGCCCGTCCGGGCACCCGGGATCGGGCGCCGCCGGATCGCAGCTGAACCGGCAGCCCGGCACCACCGCCAGCTCAGGCAGCAGCGCGGAGAGGGCCCGTACGGCCGTGGACTTCGCCGTGCCCTTCTCACCCCGCACGAGGACGCCGCCGACCGCCGGACTCACCGCGTTCAGCAGCAGCGCGAGGCGCAGATCGGCCATCCCCACGACGGCGGTGAACGGAAAAGGGGTGCTCATATGCTGCTCGCTCCTTCGAAGATGGTGGTCACGGGGCCCCCGGGGGAATGAAGGGCAGTCCCGCGGGCGCCCCCTCCTCGATCAGCCGCAGCAGCGCGTCCGTGTCCGCGTGCTCCTCGATCAGATCGCCGAGCAGATCAAGCTGCTCCTCGCGCAGCGCGCCGAAGCTCGTACCGGGCGCCGGGACGAAACGCCGGCCGGCCGCCCGCGCCACCTCCGTCAGGAACGCGCGCCGGAACGCGTCGCTCTCCAGCGCCCCGTGCCAGTGCGTGCCCTGGACGGCCCCCACCCGGCAGCCGTCCAGCGCCCCGCCCGCCGCGTCCACGGCAAACGCCTCGCCGCCGAACACCTCCGCGACGCCATGGTGGATCTCGTACCCCTCGACGGCCTCGCCGAGCGCCACCCCGACCGGCCTGGCCAGCGTCTTCTCCGCCGCGAAGCGGACCCGTACGGGCAGCAGCCCGAGCCCCGCCACCGTGCCCGCCCGGGACTCCACCTCGTCCTCGATACGCTCGCCCAGCAGCTGATAGCCGCCGCAGATGCCCAGCACCGGACGGCCCTCGGCGGCGCGCCGGGCGAGCGCGTCGGCGAGCCCGCGCTCCCGCAGCCACGCCAGCGCGCGGACCGTACCGCGGGTGCCCGGCACGACCACCAGATCGGCGTCGGCCAGCTCCTCGGGCCGGTCCACGAACCGCACGACGACCCCGGGCTCGGCCGCCAGCGCGTCCACATCCGTGAAGTTCGACATCAGCGGTACGGCGCAGACCGCGACCCGCAGCACATCCTCCCCGTGCGGGGGCGCCACCACCGACTCGCGCACGGCGCCGTGCGCCGAGACGCGCAGCCCGTCCTCCTCGTCGATGCCCAGCCCGTGCCGGAAGGGCAGTACCCCGAGCGTCGCCCGCCCGGTCAGCCCGCGTAGCATCTCCAACCCAGGCTCCAGCAGCGACACATCGCCCCGGAACTTGTTCACCAGATAGCCCGCGATCAGCTCCTGGTCCGCCGGGGACAGCAGCGCCGTCGTACCGAAGAACGACGCGAAGACGCCGCCCCTGTCGATGTCCCCGACCACCATCACCGGCAGCCGGGCGGCCCGCGCGATCCCCATGTTCACCAGGTCGGTGCGGCGCAGATTGATCTCCGCGGGGGAGCCCGCGCCCTCGCAGATCACCGCGTCGTACGTGGCCCGCAGCTCCGCCAGACACTCCAGTACGGTCCCGAGCAGCGCCTCGCGCCGCCCGCCCACGTACTCCGTGGCGCTCAGCTCGCCCACCGGCCGCCCCATCAGCACCACCTGGCTGCTGCGGTCACTGCCCGGCTTGAGCAGTACGGGGTTCATCAGCGCGGTCGGCTCCACCCGGCACGCCTGTGCCTGCATCGCCTGCGCGCGGCCGATCTCGGCGCCCTCGCGCGTCACGAAGGAGTTCAGGGACATGTTCTGCCCCTTGAACGGCGCGACCTTGACGCCCTGCCGCACCAGCCAGCGGCAGATCCCCGCCGTGACCACACTCTTGCCCGCGTCCGAGGTCGTCCCGGCCACCAGCAGTCCGCCGCCGCTCATCGGCGCCCCCGTCCCCTCGACTTCAGCAGCGCGTAGGCGGCGCGCCCGGCCAGACCGGCCCCGAGCGCGAGCACGTTCACCCGGTGCGACAGCCGTACCGCCCGCTCGATGTCCGCGACCTCGACGGGCCGCCCGCCGCCGTTGAGCACCGGCCGGTGCTCGACCCGGCCGCCGTACGCCAGTGTCCCGCCGAGGCGTACGCCCAGCGCGCCGGCGAACGACGCCTCCACGGGGCCCGCGTTGGGGCTCGGATGCTTCGCCGCGTCGGCCCGTACGGCCCGTACCGCGCCCCGGGGGTCGCCGCCCGCGGCGATCGCCAGCGCGGCCGTCAGCCGGGCGCCCGGCCAGCCCGCGACATCGTCCAGGCGCGCGGCGGCCCAGCCGAACCGGCGGTACCGGGGCGACTTGTGGCCCACCATCGCGTCCAGCGTGTTCACGGCCCGGAACGCGACCAGCCCCGGCACCCCGGCGACCGCGCCCCACACGAGGGCGCCGACCACCGCGTCGGAGGTGTTCTCGGCGACGGACTCGACGACGGCCCGCGCGATCTGCTGGTCGTCCAGCGCCTGCGGATCGCGCCCGCACAGATGCGGCAGCCGCTCCCTGGCCGCCTCGGTGTCCCCGGCGGCGAGCGCGCCGCCGATGGCCCGCGCCTCCCGGCCCAGCGAGGTGCCGCCGATCACGGTCCAGGTCGCGGCGGCGGCGAGCACGGTGGCGGCGGCGGGACGGCCGCGTACGGTACGGGCCGCCAGCGCGGCCAGCCCGGCGGCGCCACCGGCGCACACGGCGGTGTGCAGCGCGCCCCGGCCCCGGTCGTCGCGCCACAGCGCGCGCTCCAGGGCCCCGGCCGCCCGGCCGAACGCGGCGACGGGATGGCCCCGGCGCGGATCACCGAGGAGCCGGTCGGCGAGGAACCCGGCGGCGAGTCCGAGGGCGACGGAGTGTCCGAAGGGGGCGGACGGCCCGAGGGGAGCGCCGACGGGCAACCGCGCGGCACTCGGCTCGCGCACGGCGGCGGAACCGCAGCCAGGCATGGCGAAATGTCCTCACTCAGGGTCCGCGCCCCGGCTCGACGTGACGCGGCGGCAGGAGTTCCTGGCTCCCGGGGGCGCCCGTCGTGAAACGGGCTCCCCGGTGACAGTGGCGGGACCGCGCCGGATTCGCACCGGCTTCCTCTTCTGCCGCCGTGTATGGCCCCGGCAGTCCACCACGCGGTTCGAGGCCCGTCAACTCTGCCTTGACCTGCGAGGGGACAGTGTGCTGAGGCACACCCTCGGCACACTCCCGAGCGCTCAGGCCACGATCAGATAGATCCCGTACGCCACGGCCGCCGCGCACAGCGCGAAGCAGAGGTACGCGCCCGCTGAGCGGGCCACGGCCGCCCCGCCGCCCGTGGCCGCCTCCCCGGCCTCGCCGCCCGCGTCCCGCTTGGCGAGACCGACGATGCCGAGGGTGAACAGGCCCACGAGGGCGACGGTCGTCACAAGGCTGACGCCGAAGACGGAGCCGAGCGCTGCCCAGTCGATGTTCATGCGATGACTTCCTTACGCGCCGCCGGCTCGGTGGTGGTGCCGGTGGGGACGGGGGCGGGGATGGTGGCCGAGAGGCCGGAGACGTCCGTGAGGACGGCGGTGGCGGGTACGGCCTCCGTGACCGGCTCCGCCGGCTCGGTGCCCTCGGCGGCGGTGACGTTGGTGTGGTCGACCGGGCGGCGCCGCGAGGCGAGGTAGATCCCGCCCGAGACCGCCACCAGCAGCACCGCGACGAGCGCGACACCCCAGTCGCCCTGCCCGGTCAGGAACTCGGCGCCCGCGGCGACCAGACCGGCGGCCGGCAGCGTCAGCCCCCAGGCGATGAACATCCGGCTCGCGGTGGACCAGCGGACCACCCCGCCCTTGCGGCCGAGCCCCGCGCCCATCACGGCGCCGGAGCAGGACTGGGTGGTGGAGAGCGAGAAGCCCAGGTGCGAGGAGGCCAGGATGACCGTCGCGGCGCTGGTCTGCGCGGCGAAGCCCTGCTGCGGCTGGAGGTCGGTGAGCCCGGTGCCCATGGTGCGGATGATGCGCCAGCCGCCGAGGTACGTACCGAGCGCGATGGCCACGCCCGCAGAGACGATGACCCACACCGGCGGGTTCGAGCCGGGGGCGAGGACCCCGCCGGTCACCAGCGCCAGGGTGATGACGCCCATGGTCTTCTGCGCGTCGTTGGTGCCGTGCGCGAGCGAGACAAGGCCGGCGGAGGCGATCTGGCCGGCCCGGTAGCCCTTGGCGGTGGCCTTCTCGTCGCTGTTCCGGCCGATCCGGTACGTCAGCCGCGTCGCCAGCATGGCGGCCAGCCCCGCGACGACCGGCGCGGCGAGCGCCGGGATCAGGATCTTCGTGATGACGACCCCGCCGTTGACGCCGGAGGTGCCCACCGACATCAGGGTCGCGCCGATCAGCCCGCCGAAGAGCGCGTGCGAGGAGCTGGAGGGGAGACCGAGCAGCCAGGTGAAGAGATTCCACAGGATGGCGCCGACCAGCGCCGCGAAGATCACTTCTGTTCTGATGCCCTTTTCGTTGATCAGGCCGCCGGAGATCGTCTTGGCGACCTCCACCGACAGGAACGCGCCGACGAGATTCAGGACCGCGGACATACCGACCGCGACCTTCGGCTTCAGAGCACCGGTCGAGATGGTGGTGGCCATCGCGTTGGCGGTGTCGTGGAAACCATTAGTGAAATCGAACACAAGGGCTGTCACGATCACGATCGCGAGCAGCAGCGTGAGGTGTTCCATCGACCTGTACCCAGGCAATCGTTCGACGTCGGTGGCCTCGGTGAACGTAAGGAGTCAGGGTGAACGGAAGGTGAACTGGACGGGTATTCAGGGTGACTCCCACCGAGGGGGTGTCCCGGGGGCCAACGCGGCGGGGCCGCGGGCCCGTTCCGGGCGCTGGCAGTATCGCCGTATGACCGACCAACTCCCCGGCAGACTCGCCGATCGGCCACCGCGCGACACACTGGAACGGGCCTGGCGCGACCTCGTCGCGACCGCCCGCAGAACGGCCGCCGACGGACTCGTCGTCGGCACCTCGGGAAACGTCTCCGTACGGGTCGGCGAACTGGTCCTGGTGACGCCCAGCGGGGTGCCGTACGACCGGCTCACGCCCGGCGATCTGCTCGCCGTCGGCCTCGACGGCGAGCGGGTGCTCGGCGAGCTGGCGCCCACCAGCGAACTGCCCCTGCACCTGGCCGTCTACCGGGAGACCGACGCGCTCGCCGTGGTCCACACCCACGCCGTGCACGCCACCGCCGTCTCCACGCTCGTCCCCGAACTGCCGCCGATCCACTACATGGCGGCGGCCCTCGGCGGCCCGGTCCGGGTCGCGCCGTACGCCCTCTACGGCTCACCGGAACTCGCCGCGCACCTGCTCCACGCCCTGCGCGAGCGCACCGGCTGTCTGCTGCGCAACCACGGCACCCTCACCTACGGCGCCACCCTCGACCAGGCCTACGACCGCACGGCCCAGCTGGAGTGGATGTGCCGCCTCTGGCTCACCGCCGCCGCCCTGCCCGGCCGGGAGCCCACGCTCCTCACCGACGACCAGATGCGCGAGGCCGGGCGGAAGCTGAGCGGATACGGCCAGCAGCCGCCCGGCGGTGTGGACGGCGGCTGACGACGGCCCGGACGGCCCCGCCCGGTGGCCCGTCCGCGCGGGCGCCCCGACACTGGGAGCGTGCGCCCGTCTCAAGCGACAAAAGCGAGCAGAACGACCAAGGTGACGGCGGCGGCAGCGGCGGCCGTCTCCACCGCACTCGGCGTCGGCGCGGCCACGGTCGCCGCCGGCCGGTACGCCAGCGACGCCGCGCTCAAGGTGCCGCCCGGCCGGCCGCTGCCCGGCGACCCCCGGCTCACCGTCCACGCCACCGCCGCCGGCCAGGTCACCCTGACCCGCTGCCTCGCGGCCCTGCGCCCCGGCACGTACGGGATCGAGGGCCCCGGCGTGCACGCCGTCGTCGGACCCGTGCTGGAGGGCCTCGACCACTCCGCCGACACCGTGGTGCGCCGGCTGGAGCGCGTCGACCTCGGCACCCTGCGGCCCGGCACCCGCGTCCGCCTCACCCCGCAGGTCCACCGCGGCGACCCCGGCACCGCGCTCGGGCTCGCGTTCCGCGACGAGTCGGTCCCGGGGGAGCTGGGCGCGCTGCCCGCCTGGTTCGTCCCCGGCGCCCGCGACACCTGGGTGATCACCGCGCACGGTCTCGGCACCACCCGCGAACACCCCCTGAACATCATGGAGTTCCTGGCCGGACAGCAGCTCCCGGTGCTCGACCTCGCCTACCGCGGCGACCCCGGCGCCCCCCGCCCGCCGGACGGCCTCGGCCGCCTCGGCGACTCCGAGTGGCGCGACCTCGACGCCGCGATCCGGTACGCCGTGCGGTACGGCGCCGAGCGCGTCGTGCTGCACGGCTGGTCCACCGGCGCGTCCATGGCCCTGCACGCCGCCGGGAACTCGGCGCTCAGCGAGCGGATCTCGGGGCTGGTGCTCGACTCGCCGGTACTCGACTGGGAGGCCACCCTGCGGGCCCTGGCCGCCGCCCGCCGGGTCCCGGGACCGCTGCTGCCGCTGGCGGTCAGAGCGGCCCAGGGCAGGACCGGGATCCACGGCGACCGGCTCCTCGAAGCGGCCGACCCGCGCAATCTGCACCTACCGACGCTGATCTTCCACGGCCCCGACGACACCCTCGCCCCCTGGGGACCGTCCCGCGAGCTGGCCGCGCACCGGCCCGACCTGATCACCTTGCACACCGTGGAGCACGCTCCGCACGCCGCGATGTGGAACGCCGATCCGGCCGGCTACGAGGAGACGCTCCGACGCTTCCTCACGCCCCTGATGTAGCCGCGCGGGCCGCCCCGGGGCGGCTCCCGGTACACCCCGTGCGGTACCTCCCGATGTAGCGCACGCTGTACCGCCCGCCGTATCTCCCGGTGTATCCGCTTATGCGGCCCCTATGACGGCCGGCCGGCACGAAAGCCCTGCTGGCGGCCGTCCCGGGCCCCCTTCCTCCCCTTCCGTACCCGTGTGTCCCCCGCCGGAAGGGCCCCGCGCGCCGGCCCGGAAGTGCCGCGGCGGGTTCCGTTTGGGCTTTCGGGCGGTCACCGGGAAGACTGCCCCCGTGACGTCCCGAAAGCCTGATGAGCAATTGGCGCGCAACTCCAGACTCCGACTTGTCCGCGCGCGGCCGTTGACCACGGCCCGACGGGCCGTGACCGATGGGCGCAACCGGCCGGCACCCCGCCCGCCCGAGGGCACTCCGCCCCCGGCGGAGCTGGCCCGCCAGGCGAGGGCGGTCCTCGCCGACGCCGTACGGGTCGCCCGCTGGGCCGCCGCCGACCGGGACCCCGGAGCGGGCCCGCTCACCGGCGCCGCGCGGGACCGGGCAGCCGCCGCGCTGGAGCTGACCCCGCTCCAGGTCGGCGCGGGCTGGGACCGGGCCAGACTGGCCGGACTCGTCGAGCTGCACGGCGATGCCGTACGCCCCGGCTGGCGCCTCCAGGCGTGGGACCGGGACGACAGCGCCGTCCAGCGCGGCTGGGTCGCCCTCTTCGACGCCTGGTCGCTGGTCCACCCGGCACCCGAGGACGTCGCGCCTGCCACCGTCGCGGAGGTCGTCGAGGCCGTCCCCCAGGTGCTCTCGCTGCTCCAGCTCTCGGCCGGGCCCGTCCTCGTACCGGCCCTGCTCGACCTGCTCCAGCAGCGCGTCGCCGAACTCCACGGGGAGCGCTGCGAGGTCCCCTACGGGCCGCACCCCGACCCGCTCCCCGACCCGGCCGCCGCGCCGCCCGCCCCGGAACCCGTGGACGAGGCCCTGCTGCCGCCGCTGCTCGACTGGGCCCTGGAGGGCCTGGCCGCCGTCGGCGCGCTGACCCTGGGGGAGGGGCAGGCCACTCTCACCCCGCTCGGCAACTGGGCGGTCTGGGTCAAGCTGGAGCAGATCTGCGTCGCCGCCCAGAGCCCGGCGGGCAATATCGAACAGTCCGCCCAGCACATGCTGCGCGGCTGCGCCCGCCTCACCCCGGGACCGGCCCGCGCCGAGTACCGGGCCTGGCTCGCCGCCCGTACCGTCGGCAGCGCAGTCACCGAACTCCTCGCCGTCGCCCGCGGTGAGGACGCGCTCCTGCGCGGCCTCGCCTTCGAGGCGCTGCGCGTCGTCGGCGCGCCCGCCGAGGGCGAGGTACGGGCGGCGGCGGCCGAACCCTCCCTGCGCCCCTACGCCCTGCTCTGGCTGGCCGAGTACGAGGGCGCCGACCCCGACGACGCCTCCGAGGTGCTGACCCGCGAGGAGTCGACCTGGCTCTGGGTGGACACCGCGGCGGCCGTCGCCGACCACGGCGAGAGCGATCTGCTCGTACGCCATCTGGAATCCGCCGTGCAGGGCAATGTGCCCACCCTGCTCGCCGAGGTCAGGGCCATCGGCCACCCCCGTACGGTCCAGGTCCTGGTCGCCCTCGCCGCCGCCCACCCGGACCCGGCGCTCGCCAAGGCCGTCCGCCGGGCGGCCTTCCAGGTCCACACCGGCGGCTCCTGACGCCCGCGGCGGCCCCGGACCACCCGCCGGTGTCCGGAGCCGCCGCTGCCGCCCGCCTCAGGCGAACGTGTCGCAGCGCGCCACGTCACCCGAGTCGTAGCCGGTGTGGAACCACTGCTGACGCTGCGCCGCCGAGCCGTGCGTCCAGGACTCCGGGGTGACCTTGCCCTGGAACTTCTCCTGGATCCGGTCGTCACCCACGGCCGCCGCCGCGTCCAGCCCGTCCTGGATGTCCTCGTCGGTGAGGCTCGTCAGCAGCGGGCGCCCCGTCCGCTCGGACGGCGTGGTCGTCGCGTGCCGGGCCCAGACGCCCGCGTAGCAGTCCGCCTGCAGCTCCACCTTCACCGCGTTGCTGTCCGGGCCCTGCTTGCCGTCGTGCGCCCGCGCCAGCGTCCCCTTGAGGTTCTGCACGTGGTGCCCGTACTCGTGCGCCACCACGTACGCCTGCGCGAACGGCCCGCCGCTCGCCCCGAACTTCGTCTTCAGCTCCTCGAAGAAGCCGAGATCCAGATACGCCATCTTGTCGGCCGGGCAGTAGAAGGGCCCGACCGCCGAGGTGGCCGCGCCGCAGGCGGTGTTCACGCGGCCGGTGAAGAACTTCGTGTCCGCGTCCGTGTAGCGCTCACCGGTCCGCGCGTACTCCGCCCGCCAGTACGTCTGGACGCTGTTGACCACCGCGAGGATCCGGCAGTCCTCCCGCTCGTTGGCGTCCTTGCCGGTCCTGCAGTTCTCCTCGACCCCACTGACGCCCGTGGCACCGGACGAGGGGGAGGCGGAGCCGCCCGACGACAGCCCGAGCTTCTCCGGGCTGACCCCGAAGTAGAGGCCGACGAGCAGCACGACGATCCCCACGATGCCGCCCCCGACCGTGGTCGCCCCGCCGGGGATCCCGCCGCCGCGCTCGTCCTGGACCTCCGACGTGTCCAGCTCGGCGTCGTCATCGAACCGCATGTGCCACCACTCTCCGCTCCCCGACGGCCACAGCGGTCCGTCGGCGCGCGCAGAATACCGGCGCACGCGCCGCCACCCCGCGTACCGCCCGCGTACCGTCCGCGCCCACCGCCCGCGCCCGCCGTCCGCGCCCGCCGCCCCCGTACCGGCCGGGTAAAGCGGTTGCGGCGCCCGGTAGACTGCCTCTATGGCATTTCTCCTTGTGCATTAGCCGGCGTCGAAGAATCCCTCCGCCCGCCCTCTTCCGCCGTCCATACCGCCCTGGAGTCTTTCCGTGATCACCGCAACCGGCGTCGAGCTGCGCGCCGGAGCCCGCATCCTCATCGAGTCCGCCTCTTTCCGTATCGCCCGGGGCGACCGCATCGGTCTCGTCGGCCGCAACGGCGCCGGCAAGACCACCCTCACCAAGTGCCTCGCCGGCGAGGGCATGCCGGCCGCCGGCACCATCACCCGCTCCGGCGAGGTCGGCTATCTGCCGCAGGACCCGCGCACCGGCGACCTCGACGTCCTCGCCCGCGACCGCATCCTCTCCGCCCGCGACCTCGACTCCGTCCTGCGCAAGATGCGCGAGAACGAGGAGCGGATGGCGAACGGACAGGGCGCCACCCGCGAGAAGGCGATGAAGAAGTACGAGCGCCTGGAGACGGAGTTCCTCACCAAGGGCGGATACGCCGCCGAGGCCGAGGCCGCCACCATCGCCGCCGCGCTCGGCCTGCCCGACCGGGTGCTCGGACAGCCCCTCCACACGCTCTCCGGCGGTCAGCGCCGCCGGGTCGAGCTGGCCCGCATCCTCTTCTCGGACGCCGACACCCTGCTCCTCGACGAGCCCACCAACCACCTCGACGCGGACTCGATCGTCTGGCTGCGCGACTACCTCAAGACGTACCGCGGCGGCTTCATCGTGATCTCCCACGATGTCGACCTCGTCGAGACCGTCGTCAACAAGGTCTTCTACCTCGACGCCAACCGCTCCCAGATCGACGTCTACAACATGGGCTGGAAGCTCTACCAGCAGCAGCGCGAGTCCGACGAGAAGCGCCGCAAGCGCGAGCGAGCCAACGCCGAGAAGAAGGCCGCGTCGCTGAACTCCCAGGCCGACAAGATGCGCGCCAAGGCCACCAAGACCGTCGCCGCGCAGAACATGGCCCGCCGCGCCGAGCGGCTGCTCTCCGGCCTGGAGCAGGTACGCCAGTCCGACAAGGTCGCCAAGCTCCGCTTCCCCGAGCCCGCGCCCTGCGGCCGTACCCCCCTGACCGCCGAGGGCCTCTCCAAGTCGTACGGCTCGCTGGAGATCTTCACCGATGTCGATCTCGCCATCGACAAGGGCTCCCGGGTCGTCATCCTCGGCCTCAACGGCGCCGGCAAGACCACCCTGCTCCGGCTGCTCGCCGGGGTCGAGAAGCCGGACACCGGCCAGGTGACCCCCGGCCACGGACTCAAGCTCGGCTACTACGCCCAGGAGCACGAGACCCTCGACCCGGAGCGCTCCGTCCTGGAGAACATGCGCTCCTCGGCCCCGGACCTCGATCTCGTCGACGTACGGAAGACGCTCGGCTCCTTCCTCTTCTCCGGCGACGACGTGGACAAGCCGGCCGGCGTGCTCTCCGGCGGCGAGAAGACCCGGCTGGCGCTGGCCACCCTGGTCGTCTCCTCCGCCAACGTGCTCCTGCTCGACGAGCCCACGAACAACCTCGACCCGGCCAGCCGCGAGGAGATCCTCGGCGCGCTGCGCACGTACAAGGGCGCCGTCATCCTCGTCACGCACGACGAGGGCGCCGTCCACGCGCTGGAGCCCGAGCGGATCATCCTGCTGCCGGACGGGGTCGAGGACCTCTGGGGCGCGGACTACGCCGATCTGGTCGCCCTGGCCTGATCCACCCCGTATGGATCATTCGGCTCAGCAGTGATCCTTCATCTGAGTGAGTGCGTCTCGTACCACCGGTGTGGTGCGTGACCGATCCGACGGGTCACCCCATCATCCGGCCTTTCCCCTCTCGCACCCGTGCTGACCTGGTCCTTCGTTCGACGCGTCGGACGGATGTGTCTCTCGTCACGTCTGGAACGCGCGGCTCCGTTCGTGTTCGAACGCGGTAGCCGGCGCAAGCTCTCCGTACTGACCTTGCCGAATGGGTGGCCAGGACGGCCGCGAGGGGTGATCATGAGAAGTCCAGAGCGCACTTCCCATGAGGAGGCACGGGTGGCCGAGACTCTGAAGAAGGGCAGCCGGGTAACCGGCGCCGCGCGCGACAAGCTCGCGGCAGACCTGAAGAAGAAGTACGACAGCGGTGCGAGCATCCGGGCGCTGGCCGAGGAAACCGGCCGCTCCTACGGATTCGTCCACCGCATGCTCAGCGAGTCCGGGGTCACGCTGCGGGGACGCGGCGGGGCTACGCGAGGCAAGAAGGCCGCGTCGGCCTGACGGCCGGACACGGTTCCCTCCGGAGGCCACCGGTTCGGGTGGCCACCCGGGTCGATCTGTCGATCGCCCAGGTGGTTACTGTGCAGTCACTTAGCAAGCTGAGTCCGACTGCCCGAACCGGAGGCACCCCATGACTTCGCTCGAACCAGTGCTCGACAAGGACGGCGTACGGCTCACCGTCGAGGACGCGGTTGCCACGGTGACACTGACCAACCCGGCGAAGCGCAACGCTCAGTCTCCCGCTCTGTGGCGGGCGTTGACAGAAGCCGGCAGGTCACTGCCGGGCAGCGTGCGGGTCGTGGTGCTGCGCGCGGAAGGAAAATCCTTCTCCGCGGGGCTCGACCGGCAGGCGTTCACCCCCGAGGGGTTCGACGGGGAGCCGTCCTTCATGGACCTCGCCCAGGGGTCCGACGAAGACCTCGACGCGACCATCGCCGCCTACCAGGACGGCTTCGTCTGGCTGCGCCGCCCCGACCTCGTGTCGATCGCGGCCGTCCAGGGGCACGCCATCGGGGCCGGCTTCCAGCTGGCCCTCGCCTGCGACCTCCGGATCGTCGCGTCCGACGTCCAGTTCGCCATGCGCGAGACCAGCCTCGGCCTGGTCCCCGACCTCACCGGCAGCCACCCCCTCGTGGCACTCGTCGGCTACGCCCGCGCGCTGGAAATCTGCGCGACGGGCCGCTACGTCCAGGCCGAAGAGGCCGAACGCACCGGCCTCGCCAACCTCGCCGTACCGGCGGAGGACCTGGACGCCGCCGTACGCGACCTGACGACGGCGCTGCTGGCGGCGCCGCGCGACGCCCTCATCGAAACGAAGGCGCTTCTCCAGGGCGCGACGTCGCGCACGTTCGAGACGCAGCGGGTGGCGGAACGGGGGGCGCAGGCGAGGCGTCTGCGCGACTTGGCGGGGGCGCCTCCCGGCTAGGGGCCTTGGCCTTGGCGGTGCGTTGCGGGTGCGGCCGGTTGGTTCCGGTGCCGGGGGCCGGGGCACTCCGGAGGCGCATCCCCGGATGCACGATTTACGCCGCGTGCGGCTGGGTTCTTTGAGCGCGGGTGCGTTCAGCGGCACAAATCGCGCTTTAGACCGACCGGCAAATGGGGGGCGGCGTCACGGGGCTGGGCACGCGCGTCTGCGGCGTTGTCGTCACTCACCAACGCTCCGCGTTGACTCAATCCTCCGCCTTGCAGCCACACGCACCCAGCCCCGCTCCTTCACCCACCCCCCATTTGCCGGTCGGTCTTACATCCGGGGACGTCACCTCCTGCGACCCCGGCCCCCTCCCGCCGGTGGTCGGCCGGCGTACCTACCACCCGGCCGGGTGATGCCGCCCGTCGGGGCGTGTCCGGCGGTCCGTGTCGGCGTTGGCCGGGAATGACCACCTTCCGCGGTGTACGCCGCGCGGCTGTCGCCGCCCTCTTCCTGTCGGCCCTGACCGTCTCTCTGACGCCCTCGGCCACTGCCGATGTCATCGAGCCCCCGCTGCCCGTCGAGTACTTCCCCAGCCAGGTGAAGGAAGCCTGCGCGATCTGGAAGGAACTCGACTGGCCGAAGGCCGGCCGTCCTACCGACTACCCGGTCCTCAACACCTCCCTCGTCATCCGCGGCAGCAACGTCTACGGCAATCGCAGTGGTGACCTCCCGAGCGCCGACGAGTACCGCGAGTACGACGTCAACCCCCGCCCGCGCGGCCAGCGCCGCGACGCCGAACGCCTCGTGCGCGACCCGGCCACCCACGCCGTCTGGTACACCCACGACCACTACGAAAACTTCCAGGAGATCTCCGAGGGCTGCGCCTGACGCCGAACCCGGCCCAGAACGGTCGCGCGCCGGCCGTCCACCGGCGGGAGGGGGCCGGGGTCGCAGGAGGTGACGTCCCCGGATGTAAAGCGCGATTTGTGCCGCTGAACGCACCCGCGGACAGAGAACCGGCCCGCACGCGGCGTAAATCGTGCATCCGGGGATGCGCCTCCGGAGTGCCCCGGCCCCCGGCACATGGCCACACCGGCCGCACCCCAGTACCACCACAGACCACGGCCCCCCGCCGGGAGGCGAAACCGTCGGGAGGCGACCCGCAGGTGTCGCACCTAATGTGGGCAGCGAAGTCCCCCACCGCCCCGGAAAGGGATGAATCGCGATGACCGACACCGCACCCCGCAACCAGTCCGCCCCCTCCGGAGGAGCCGGCGGCGCCAGCCCCGTCACCAAGCGTGGCGGTGGCGACCCGGCCACGCGTGGCCGTACCACCATCGCCGACGGCGTGGTCGAGAAGATCGCCGGTCTCGCGGCCCGCGATGTGCTCGGTGTGCATGCCCTGGGCAGCGGGATCTCCCGTACCTTCGGGGCCGTGCGCGACCGGGTGCCCGGCGGTGGCAGTGGCAAGTCCGTGAGCCGGGGCGTCAAGGCCGAGGTCGGCGAGGTGCAGACGGCGCTCGATCTGGAGATCGTGGTCGACTACGGCGTCTCGATCACCGAAGTCGCCGCCGCTGTACGGGAGAACGTCATCGCGGCGGTCGAGCGCATGACGGGCCTCGAAGTGGTGGAAGTCAACATCGCGGTCAGTGACGTCAAGCTGCCCGACGAGGAAGATGACGACGAGCCGGATTCCCGGCTTCAGTAACGGCCGTACGTGACCGGGTCGTTCAGCCGAAGAGGAGCACAGCATGAGCATGGCGGTGGTCGGCCTGTTGGCCGGGATGGCGCTCGGGTTCGCCGGGTACTTCGGCGGCTTCGGAGCCTTTGTGCTGGTGGCCGCGCTGGGCGTGGTCGGGTTCGTGGTGGGCAGGTTCGTGGACGGGGATCTGGAGCCGGGCGATCTCTTCCGTACGCGCGACCGCGACGACCGGCGGCGGTGACGGCGGGTGGCAGGTGACCGGGTGACGGCGGCCGACAGGGGGGCGACGACGATCGCCGACCGGGTCGTCGCGAAGATCGCCGCGCGGGCCGCGCGGGAGGCGCTCGGCAGTGTGCCGGAGGACGGTCGTCCGCCGCACGCGACCGTCACGGTGCACCACGGCACCGCGCGCGTACAGGTCGGCGTCGAGCTGGACTATCCGTCGGACATCGGGGCGCAGTGCGGCGCGGTGCGCAGCCAGGTGGAGCACCGGGTGAGGACGTTGGCGGACATGGAGGTGCCCGAGGTGGTCGTGCGGGTCGAACGGCTGCACACCGCGCAGTCCGGGACCGCCGCGCGGGGGAGGCTCCGGTGAGCGAACCCGCGCCCGAGGGGCGGGAGAGCGTGGGGCGGGAGCGCGCGGGCACCGCCGCGCTGGATCCGGCGGACGCCCCGTACCGGGAGCCCGTACCGACCCTCGCGGAGTACGACGACGGCCCGGCCGCCCGCGCCACCCGCTTCTGGTCGGCCCGCCGGATCCCCGGCACCGTGGTTTCGCTGATCGTGCTCGGTGCCTCCGGGCTGCTGCTGTACGACATCGCGGCGGTCAGGGCGGGGCACGAGGCGATGTCGTGGCGCAGGCAGCTCGCCCGCCGGCTCGCCGACCAGCCGCTCGACCGGGCGTGGGTGCTGGCCGCCGCGGCCCTCGCCATGGCCCTCGGGCTGTGGCTGCTGTTCCTCGCCCTCACCCCGGGGCTGCGCCGACTGCTGCCCATGCGGCGGGAGTTCGTCCATGTCCGGGCCGGACTCGACCGGGAGGCCGCCGAACTCGCCCTGCGCGACCGGGCGATGGAGGTCTCCGGGGTGCGCTCCGCGCGGGTGCGGATGCGGCGGTCGAGGGTACGGGTGCGGGTGCTGTCCCACTTCCGCGCGCTGGACGACGTACGGGCCGATCTGGACCGGGTGCTCGGCGACGGTGTCGGCGAACTCGGCCTCGACAGAAGGCCCGCGCTGACGGTGCGTGTCCGCAGGCCCGCCAGGAAGGGATGACGCGATGGTCCGGCTGGTCAACCGTGTACTGCTGGCCCTCATCGGCCTGATCCTGCTCTGCGCGGGCGGGGTGGTGCTGGCGCGGGGGCTTGGCTGGGCGGTGCCCTCCTGGTGGCCGTACGGCGGGCCGCACGACGTGCTGCTGACGCGGGCGAACCGGGAGCGGTGGCGCGGCGACGGCTGGTGGTGGCCGGTCGTCATCGCCGTGCTCGCGGTCGTGGTCGTCCTGGCCCTGTGGTGGCTGCTGTCGCAGTTCCGGCGGGCCAGGGCGGCGGAGGTGCTGATCGACAGCGGTGACGGCGAGGGCGCCGTACTGCGCGGCCGGGCGCTGGAGAGCGCTCTGGCGGACGACGCGGAGTCCATGGACGGGGTGGCGCGTGCCGACGTACGGCTGACGGGCCGCCGCACCGGCCCCGGCGCCCGCGTACGGCTGCTGCTGGAGCCGCACGCGGCGCCGCGTGACGTCCTGCACCGCCTCACCGGGGAGGCGCTGGCGCGGGCCCGTGACTCGGCGGGGCTGGCGTCCCTCCCGGCGGAGGTACGGCTGCGGGCGGCGCGGCACCGGGCGGAACGCGTCAGCTGACGGGGCGGGCGGTCAGAAGCCCCGGCGGGTGCCGCCGTCGACCGGGATCATCAGACCCGTCAGATACGAGGCCGCCGGGGAGAGCAGGAACGCGGCCGTCGCGCCGAACTCCTCCGGGGTGCCGTAGCGCCGCAGCGGGATCCGGGCCTCGTTGGCCGCCCGCGCCGCCACCGGGTCGCCGGACAGCGCGTCCAGCTCCCGCACCCGGTCGGTGTCGATCCGGGACGGCAGCAGGCCGACCACCCGGATGCCGCGCGGGCCGACCTCGTCGGCCAGGGACTTCGCGAAGCCGGCCAGCCCGGGGCGCAGCCCGTTGGAGATGGTCAGGCCCCCGATGGGTTCGTGGACGGAGCCGGAGAGTACGAAGCCGATGACGCCGCCCTCGCCCAGTTCGGCCACCGCCGCGCGGGCCAGCCGTACCGCGCCGAGGAACACCGACTCGAACGCCGACTGCCACTGCTCGTCGGTGTTCGACTCGGCCGTGCCGGGCGCGGGCCCGCCGACGCTGATGAGGATGCCGTCGAGGCGGCCGAAGTGCTCGCGGGCGGCGTCGACAAGGCGGCCCGCGGCGGCCGGGTCGGCGTTGTCGGCGCTCACCCCGTGGGCGCCCGGGCCGAGTTCCGCCACGGCCTTGGCGACGCTCTTCTCGTCGCGGCCGGAGACGACGACCTTCGCGCCGTCCGCGGCGAGCGCCTGAGCCGCCGCGCGGCCCAGCCCGCGCGAGGCGCCGGTGACGATGTACACACGGTCCTTCAGTCCAAGATCCATGGAGCTATCCTGCCGTGCCGTCGCCGGCCAGCGCATGGCCGGCCAGGGTGAGGGCGGTCACGACCAGCCCGATATGGCTGAACGCCTGCGGGTAGTTGCCCAGTTGCCGCCCGGCCACCGGGTCGTACTCCTCGGAGAGCAGCCCCACGTCGTTGCGGAGCGAGAGCAGCCGGTGGAAGAGCTCCGCCGCCTCGGCCGGCCGGCCCGTCGCGTAGAGCGCGTCCGCGAGCCAGAAGGAGCACACCAGAAACGTTCCCTCACGGCCCGGCAGCCCGTCCACCCCGTACCCCGGCGAGGTGCTGTAGCGGCGGACGAGCCCGTCGTGGCCCAGCTCCGCCCGTACCGCGTCGACCGTGCCGATCACCCGGGGATCGTCCGGCGGCAGGAAGCCGACCCGGGGGATGAGCAGCGTCGCCGCGTCCAGCTCGGTGGAGCCGTACGACTGCGTGAAGGTGTTGCGCACCGGGTCGTACGCCTTCTCGCACACCTCACGGTGCACGGCGTCCCGCATCGCCCGCCACCGCCCGACGTCGCCGCTGAGCGTCGGATCGGCCTCCAGCGTCCGTACGGCCCGGTCGGCGGCGACCCACACCATCACCTTGGAGTGTGTGAAGTGCCGGCGCGGCCCCCGGATCTCCCACAGCCCCTCGTCCGGCTCGCGCCACTTCGACTCCAGGAAGCCCAGCAGGCTGAGCTGGATGCTCCACGCGTGCGGCTTGGGCGCGAGACCGGCCGTCCGCGCGAGGTCGAGGGTGTCCATCACCTCGCCGTACACGTCCAGCTGGAGCTGTTTGACGGCGTCGTTGCCGGTCCGGACCGGGGAGGAGCGCGCGTACCCGGCCAGCCACGGCAGCTCGCTCTCCGGCAGCCGCCGCTCGCCGCCGAGCCCGTACATGATCTGGAGGTCGGCCGGATCCCCGGCGACGGCGCGCAGCAGCCAGTCCCGCCAGGCCGCCGCCTCGGTCAGATAGCCGGCGGAGACCAGCGCCCCCAGCGCCAGGGTGGAGTCGCGCAGCCAGCAGTAGCGGTAGTCCCAGTTCCGCACCCCGCCCAGCTCCTCGGGCAGCGAGGTGGTGGGCGCGGCGACGATGCCGCCCGTTGGGCCGTAGGTGAGCGCCTTGAGGGTGATGAGGGAGCGCATCACGGCGTCGCGGTGCGGCCCCTCGTAGCGGCAGCGCGCCGACCACTTGTGCCAGTCCTTCAGGCTCCGCTCCAGCGACTTGTACGGATCGACGAGTGGCGGGCGGGGCCGGTGCGAGGGGTGCCAGGTGAGGACGAAGGCGACCTTCTCGCCCGTCTCGACGGTGAACGACGAGCAGGTGCTGTAGTGCTGCCCCCACGTCTTGACCTGGGGCTCGCTGCGCAGCCAGACGGAGTCGGGCCCGGCGACCGCCACCCGGTGGCCCTGGGAGCGCCGCATCCACGGCACGACGGATCCGAAGTCGAAGCGCAGCCGCAGGGTGGCGCTCATCTCGACCCGGCCGCTGACGCCCTCGACGATCCGCATGATCTCGGGGGCGACATCGCGCTGCGGCATGAAGTCGGTGACCTTGACGGTGCCGGTCCGGGTCTCCCACACGGACTCCAGCACGAGCGAGTCACCCAGATAGCCGCGCCGGGTGCAGTGCGCGGCACCGGTGGGGGCGAGCCGCCAGTGGCCGTTGTCCTCGGTGCCGAGCAGCGCGGCGAAGCAGGCGGCGGAGTCGAAGCGAGGAAGGCACAGCCAGTCGATGGAGCCGTTCCTGCCGACCAGGGCGGCGGTCTGGAGATCGCCGATGAGTGCGTAGTCCTCGATGCGTTGGGTCACGCCCATGGCTGTTCCCTCGGCGCGAGCGCGCTAAGCAGGACTGCGGCGCGTCGGGTGACGGCGCCGCAGTGTCAGGCTCCGCGTCAGACGTCGGTGCGTCAGGCTCCGGCGGGGACGGGCTCCGGCTCGGACTCCGCCGCCGCCTCCTCGTCCGCGGCCTTCTTCTTCGCGGCGGCGATCCGGTCGCGCCGTTCGTTGCGTACGAGGATCAGCCAGCCCACGGGCACGGCGCCGACGAACAGCCACCACTGGACCGCGTACGCCATGTGCGGCCCGATGTCGCCGTGGTCGGGGGTCGGGACGGCCTCGGGGCTGCCGCCGGAGGGCACGGGCGAGGTCAGCTCGATGTAGCCGCCGAGGACGGTACGGCCCAGCAGCGCCTGCTGCTGCTCGCTGTTGATCAGCATGACCTGGCGCGGCGGCAGATCCCGCAGGTCCTTGATGCCAGTGGCCGTCGTCGACTCGTCGGCCTTGAGCCGGCCGGTGACGGTGACCTCGCCCTTGGGCGCGGCCGGGATACGGGGGAAGGCGTACTGGTCGTCGCCCGCCGCGATCCAGCCGCGGTTGACGATGACCGCGCGGCCGTCCTTGAGGATCAGCGGGATGAGGACGTGGTAGCCGATCCGGTCGTCGCTGGAGGTCCTGCGCCGTACGACCACCTCGTGCGCCGGGTCGAACCGGCCGGTGGCCGTGACCGTACGCCAGTAGTCGGCGCGCGGGACGGTGTGCCCCGGGGACGTCAGATCGGTGACCGGGACGGGCTTCGCGCCGAGGTTGTCCGCGATCAGGGCGTTCTGGGCGACCTTGTGTTCATGGCGGTGGAACTGCCAGAAGCCCAGCTCGATCATCGTGGGGATGAGGGCGAGGCCAAGGAGGGTGAGGATCACCCACTGCCGGGACAACAGGAAGCGGTACACGCCTCCGACGGTACTCGGGGGGCGTCGGAGGACCGGACGGGGGGTGGACATTTCGTGTCGCGCGCCGGGGCGGGGTGGGGCGCGACGCTCCGGGGCGGGGCCGGCGTGTGCTTGCCTCGCACCCGGGCGCCTCACACCCGGTCGACGATGCCCACCCGGCCGTCGGCGCGGGCGCAGTGCCCGCCGCAGTACCAGTGCCCGTCGGCCTCGACGCCCTGTCCGATGATCTGGACGCGGCAGTGTTCGCAGATGGGCGCCATACGGTGGATCGCGCAGGAGAACGAGTCGAAGACGTGCCGCGCGCCGTCCTGGGTCTCCACGTAGAAGGCCAGCTCGTAGTCGTTTCCGCATACCTCGCAACGTGCCATGCGCTGGATGGTCGGTGGCGCGGACGGTGGTGGCAAGGCTTCCCGGGGCGGGTCGCCGACGCGGCACCCGGGCGGCGGTATCGCCCGGTACCGATCGCCCGGTACTACCTGCGGCCCCGACGGACCGTCACGGGGATCCGTCGGCCGGTGCCACGTCCCGCAGCAGCTGGGTGAAGGCCGCCTCGTCGATCACCGGCGTACCGAACGACGCGGCCTTGACCGTCTTCGACGTCGACGAGTCCGGGTCATTGGTCACCAGCAGGCTGGTCAGCCGCGAGACGCTCGTCGCGACGTGCAGCCCCGCCTCCACGGACCGGTCCTCCAGCAGCTCGCGGTCGATGGAGGTGTCGCCGGAGAACGCCACCCGCATCCCCTGCGTCAGCCGCCCGCCCGGTACGTACCGCCCGGGGTTCGGATACGGGCAGGAGGGCCGCTTGCGCGAGGGCCGCCAGCTCGCCTGCCGGTACGAGGCCTGATAGCCGACCCGGGGCGCGGCGGGCCCGTCGGACCACTCGGTGAGCGGCCGGCACTCCAGCAGCGGCAGCCGTACGCCGTCCCGCGCCGCCGCGTGCAGACTCGGCCGGAACGACTCGGCCAGCACCCGCGCGTCGTCCAGCGCGTGGTGCGCGCGCTGCTGTACGACACCGAAGTGCGCGGCGAGCGTCTCCAGCTTGTGGTTGGGCAGCGGCAGCCCCAGCTCCTTGGAGAGCGCGATGGTGCACAGCCGCTGCCGGGTGGGCGCGGTCCGTTCCGCCCGCGCGTACTCCCGGGAGATCATCGACCAGTCGAAGATCGCGTTGTGCGCCACGAGCACCCGGCCGTCGAGCCGTTCGGCCAGCGCGCCGGCGATCTCGGGGAAGAGCGGGGCACCGGCCAGCACATCGGTCGTCAGCCCGTGGATCCACACCGGTCCTGGGTCGCGCTCCGGATTGACCAGGGTGTACCAGTGGTCCTCGACATTGCCCCGGGCGTCCAGGCGGTAGACGGCAGCCGACACTATCCGGTCGTCGCGGGCGAGGCCGGTGGTCTCGACGTCGACGACCGCGTACCCCTCGGGGTAGGCGGCCGGCCACGTCGCTGCTGTCGTCTGGTCGTCAAGCATGGTCACAGAGAATACGGGCCGGGACCGACAGACCCGTAGTCCGGTCCTCCGCTGCCGCTCGGTTCAGTCGGGGTCGCGGATGATGCGGCCGGGCGGGAAGAGGTCTTCGCCGGTCACAGGGGTGTCGCCAGACAGCCTGATGGTGAGGTGCTCCAGGTCGACCAGCGGGCTTAGGTCCATCGGAGAGCCAGGCTGACTGTAGTTGATGAGCCACAGAGTGGTGAGGGCGGGCAGAGTGCCCAGTGGGGCCAGCCCGTCCGGCACTTCGCACTCGAACAACACGAGGGTTTCAAGTTCGAGGAGATGGCTGAGGTGTCTCAGATCCAGCGAGTCCTGGTGACGGAGATTCAGTAGGCGCAGTCTGTTGAGCGACGGCGTCTCGGCCAGTTGCCGGGTCTGTGTCACTCCGCTCAGCGTGAGGTCTGTGAGGTGTGGCCAGCGTTCGATGCCTGACAGATCGAGGTAGCGCGTCTGCGTGCTGAGCGACAGTCTGATCAGTTGCGGGCCGATCTGTAGTTCGCCAACGCTCTCCATGAGCAAGGGGTAGTCGAACAGTACGTGTTGGAGATCGGGCATCTCGCTGAGAGGGTCCAACGCAATCTCATGATGCAGGTCGGACAAGATGAGATCGGTGATCCCGGGCCGGGCCAGAGCTGTCAGATCCCTTACCGCTAGGCAGCGGTTCAGATGCACATCGGTGAGGTGCGGGAGTGCCGTGAGGACGGACAGGTCGGTTAGCACGCCGTTGTCCCATAGCTGGAGCCTGTTCAGTTCCTCCAGGGCCAGCAAGGGAGTGAGATCGGGATGGTTACCGACCACACGCACATGACGGGCCTGAGGAACGTGACGTAAGGCCAGCAGTTGTTCCGGGGTGCGGACGGTCAGAAAGCACTCCTTCCAGCCGCGGCCGGAAAGAATCGCTTTCGCGTACGACTCGGTGTCGAATGAACCCCAGGCCCTGCACAAATCGTTGACAATCCACGGCCGAACGTCCTCCCGAAACCGTGAGATCACGGCTAGGGCGGCATCCCCCTTGATGAGTCCCGCCGTCCGCACCACCGCTGCCGCCGTGCGCTTGTCCAGCCCCTCCGGCCCCGGTAGCAGTTCGATCACCAGCTCCCCGACCTTCGCCAGCTCCTCCGCGTCCCGGTCCCCGCGCGGCGGCACCAACTCCTCCGTCCGTCGCTCCACCTCGCCCCGTACCCCCGGATCCAACTCCGGTGCGTGTTCCAGGCAGGTCGCCGCCAGCAGTACCAGCCGGTTGCGCAGTCGGGGCGCGCGGTCCGCGCGGCGGAGCAACTGCTTGAGCAGGCGCGCCCGTTCGTCCAGGCGTGCGTGGCCCACCGCCATCCGTACCACGTCGTCCCACTGGTCGTCGTGCGCGTTGCTCACCAGCACGCCGAAGTCCCGCGCCTCGACCGCCGCCTTCGCGCCCAGGTAGTCCTGGAACGTGCGGTGGACGAAGTCGACGGCGCCCGGGACCGGTTCGCGGAGCAGGCCGCTGCGGTTCAGGAGGTGCTGGAAGACGTGCTCCGCCTCGCAGGCCACCTGCGGCATCGCCGCCAGCCACTCGCCGACCATCTCCACGGCCTCGTCCCGCACCGCCTCCACCTGGCCGTTGCGGATCAGCCAGTACGCGAGGCGCTGGAGCAGGGCCGTCTGCTCGTCGCGGGTGAGGGTGACGCCCTCGACGTCCTGGATCTCGCGTTCCGTGTCCCGTCGTACGAGGAGCATTTCGAGTGCGGCGTCGTACAACTCCTTCCGGGCTCGCGGAAGTTGCATCCGGCGGTCCCGGTTCAGGGCGCAGAGCAGCGCGCACATCAGCGGGTTTGTTGCCAGCCGGCCCAGGTCCCGGCGCGTGGTGACGGCGTGCATGAGGGACTTCTCGTACGTGTCGAGCCGCGCGCGCTCGTCGTCGGCGCCGCACTCCAGCCGGGCCGCGTCGTGCCAGTGGGAGACGAACGAGCCGAGGGCGTCGCGTTCCATCGGCAGCAGGGAGTGCGCCACGAAACCCAGCCCGGACAGCCAGTCCACGGGGACGGCTGACGGGCGGGTCGTCACCACGTACCGAGCCCGGGGGAACGCCGCCACCAGGGACTTCAGCCAGGCTTCCGTGCGCGCCCGCAGCCGCGTCGGCACCTCGTCCACGCCGTCGACCAGGACCAGCGCCCGGCCCTCCGTCAGCAGGGACTCCGCCCAGGGCCCCGCCGGGGTCAGCGGGACGCCCGCAGCCCGCAGGAAGTCCTCCGGCAGCGGGAGAGCCTCCGACACGGTGAAGGCGCGCAGCCGCAGCACGAAGGGGACGCACCGGTTCAGGTCCGCCAGCTCGGGGAGGAAGCCGCGCCGGGCGGCGGTCACGGCCAGCCACTGCACCAGCGTGCTCTTGCCGGAACCGGCCGCCCCGCGCAGCAGTAGCCGGTCCGCGCCCGCCAGCGCCTGTTCGGTGGTGAGCGTCGCGGGGCCGACGCGCGGCAGCCCGGGGATCTCCCGCTCGCCGCTCATGGCGAGGCTGATGTAGGCGGTGTCCAGGGGCAGTTCGCGGCTCGACCGACCCAGCGTCAGCCCGAACAGCTCCAGCCGGCCGTGGGTCGCGGTCACATAGGCCGCGTACCGCTCCTCGAAGCCGAGCGCGACCGCGTCCGCGCGCGGCCCCATCCGCTCCCGTACGTCCGCCACCAGCTCCCGCGTGCGTCCCGTTGCCCGCGTCTGCTCCACCGCCGCCCGTGCGGGGAAGGAGGGGTGCGCCGTGAGCTGCTCCACCAGGTGCGCGCAGCACAGCCCGAGCAGCTCGTCGTACAGTCCCCGCGCCCGTTCACCCAGCCCCGCCGCCGGGGAGCGCAGCTCGCCGTGCAGCCGCGCCGGGTCGAGATCCAGGGCGAACAGCCGCTCGGCGCCGATATCGCCCGCCGCCGCGAAGGTGTCCCGTACGGAGTCGACGGCTGCCAGCCGTTCGTGCGCGGGCAGGGCTGCGTACGAGGCGTGCGAGGGGGAGAGGCGCCGCGCCAGCACCTTCGCCAGCCGGTCCGGGCTCGCCGGGCGGGGGAGCGGGCGGAGCGGGTCGGGGACCAGGGCGGCGCCCGGTCTCGGGGCCAGCAGGGACTTGGCGACGGTGCCGCCGACCGCGCCCGCCAGCCGGACCAGTGCCATTTCGATACCCGTCACGGATGTGCCCGCCCCCTGGCCGCCTCACGCACCGTTCGCGGGCACGCACTCTTCACCGTGCACAGGATCGTACGGCGGACGGACCCCGCCGAGAGGCCGGTTTGCACCGGCCCCCGGGCACGGGCTTACGGTGAATGGTCGTACCAACCAATTCGTACGCGTCATTACCCTGGAAATTCCTCCCAAAAGGAACGGAACCCCCCATGCGCGCCACCGTCATCCACGCCCCCGGCGACATACGGGTCGAGGACGTCCCCGACCCCGTCGTCCAGCTCCCCACCGACGCGGTCGTCCGTGTCCTGCGCGCCTGCATCTGCGGCAGCGACCTGTGGCCCTACCGGGGAGAGGGGACCACCGGGGCGGGCCGCCGGATCGGGCACGAGTTCCTCGGCGTGGTGGAGGAGACCGGGGCCGGCGTGAGCGGGTTCGCGGCCGGGGATCTTGTCGTCGCGCCGTTCGCCTGGTCCGACGGGGTCTGCGCGCTGTGCCGCGAGGGTGTGCACACCTCCTGCGCCGAGGGCGGCATCTGGGGCCAGCCCGGATCCGACGGCGGACAGGGCGAGGCCGTGCGGGTGCCCCACGCCGACGGCACGCTCGTCAAACTGCCCGCCGACGCGGCCTCCGACGACCGGCTGCTGACCGCGCTGCTCGCGCTCTCCGACGTGATGGGCACCGGCCACCACGCCGCCCTGGGCGCGGGCGTACGGCCCGGGGCCACGGTCGCGGTCGTCGGGGACGGCGCGGTCGGGCTGTGCGGTGTGCTGGCCGCCAGGCGGCTCGGCGCCGAGCGGATCATCGCGCTCGGACGGCATCAGGCCCGTACCGACATCGCCCGGCGGTTCGGCGCCACCGATGTCGTCGCCGAGCGCGGTGACGCGGCGGTCGAGGCCGTACGGGAACTCACCGGCGGGCAGGGCGCCCACTGCGTGATCGAGGCCGTGGGCACCGAACAGTCGATGCACACATCGCTGCGGATCGCCCGCGACGGCGGCGCCGTCGGCTATGTCGGGGTGCCGCACGGCAGCGCCACCGGCATCGACCTCGGGCTCATGTTCGGCCGGAACATCGCGCTGCGCGGGGGCGTCGCGCCCGCCCGTGCCTACCTGCCCGAGCTGCTGCCCGACGTGCTGGACGGCACGATCGACCCGTCCCCCGTCTTCGACCTGACCGTCGGCCTGGAGGACATCGCCCAGGGCTACAAGGAGATGGACGCGCGGACCGCGCTCAAGGTGCTCGTCACCGTCTGAGCGATCTGAGCGGTCTGAGCGGTGTGACGATACGTACGTACGCACGTGGGCCGTCCCCCGGTCGCCGGGGAACGGCCCACGCCGTTCGTTCGTTTACCGCTCCGCGGTTACTTGTTCACCGCGGCCAGGGCGTCGACCAGACCCGCCCCGTAGAAGCTGTTGTAGCGCTTGCTTCCGGTGCACACGGCGTCGGCCACGCCGTCACCGTTGAGGTCGTACACCTCGGGGCACTCCGTCTTCGTCGCCTGGACCTTGAGCAGCGCCTTGATGGCGGCGGCCGAGGCGTGCGGGTGCGTCGACTTCAGCAGCGCAGCCACGCCCGCGACATGCGGGGAGGCCATCGACGTACCGGCCATGTAGCCCCACCTGGCGTTCGGCAGCGGGCCAAGGATCAGACCGCTGGTCGCCGGGGCGTCCGGGGTCTGGTAGCGGGTGGAGTCGCCGCCCGGGGCCGTGACGTCGATGACGCCGAGACCGTGGTTCGAGAACGAGGACTTCAGGCCCTTCGCGCCGGTGGCGGAGACGGTGACGACACCCGGCAGCTCCGTCGGGATGTCGAAGCACTTCGACGTGTCGATGGTGCGGTCCACCGGGGTCGAGTCGTTCGGGCTGGAGGAGTCGTCGATCGTACGGGCGGCGAGGTCGTAGTTCTCGTTGCCCGCGGCGGCGACGTTGACCGTGCCCTTGCTCTCCGCGTACCGGGTGGCCCGGGTGAGGGAGTCGACCAGAGCCTTCTGATCGGGGTCCGTCACGCAGTTGAAGTACCACGGGTCGGTGTAATAGCTGTTGTTCGTCACGTCGATGCCGTGGTCGGCCGCCCAGACGAAGCTGCACACGACGGCCTCGGCGTAGAAGTAGCCGGCCGGGGTGGACGCCTTGATGCCCGCGACCCGTACGCCCGGCGCCACGCCGGTGACGCCGATGCCGTTCTTCGCCGCGGCTATCTCACCCGCGACATGCGTGCCGTGCGGGCTCTCCTCGGCGGTCGGCCGCCAGGCGCCGTCCGTCGTGTCGGGCTTGCCGCTGACGCAGTTGACGGAGGCCGCGCGGTTGAAGTTCGGCGCGAGGTCCGGGTGTGTGTCGTCGACACCCGTGTCGATGACGCCGACGGTGACCTTCGAGCTGCCGAGCGTCTTCAGGTGCGCCTTGTCCGCCTTGATGGCGGGCAGGTCCCACTGCAGGGGCTCCAGCGGGTCGGGCTCGGCCGCCGCGGCCGAAGCCGGGGAAGCCGCCTTCGACGCCTTCGCCGTCGCTGCCGCCACCGCGTCCACCTGCTCGGCCGTCAGCTCAACGGGCGCGCCGATGTCCGTCGTCGACTGCGAGGGCAGCGGAGCGGTGCGGGTGGCTCCGGCCGAGAGGACCCCGCCGGTCTTGCGCACGGTCTTCGCGAACTCCGGGTTCTGCGAGGTGACGACGGTGACACCTATCTTGTCGTAGGACGTCACCACCGTGCCGCCGGCCCGGTCTATCGCCTTCTTGACCGACTTTGCCGTCAGCGCCCCGCCGTACGTGTTGACGACGTACGTCAGCTTCGGACCGTCCGTCACGACCGGCGTGGGTCCGCCCGCCGGAGCGGCCGAGGCCGTGCCCGCCGGCAGGAAGCCGAGCGAGACGGTGAGCGCCAGACCTACGGGCAGCGCCAGTGCGCGCCGCCGTCTGGATCCCAGATGAGCCATGGGTTCTCCACATCATCCGTGAGTGCCGTCCTCGCGCGGAGCTGCGCTGGACGGGTACATGACCAGTGAAGCTATCGCTGATCATTGGTGCTCTTCAATCGTTCCCGGCGTCAATTCCGGATTGATTCCGGAAGAAAAAGCCCCGGGGTGAACCGCTTCGCCACGCCCTCCGTGCCGTTGTCAGGGGGACGAGCATCCGCCCACCCCCTGTGAGGTCTTCCGCGCCATGTCCCACTCCACCGCACCCGCGTCACGAGGAGATTCCGTGGCTTCCGACGTACCGCCGCCCGAGCCGCAGGCTTCCGAGCCCCCGGCACCCGACCGGTCGGCCCCCGAACCGCCCTCGGCGGCCCAGCCCACGACGGCCCAGTTCGTCGCGGTGCAGGAGAGCGCGGACTTCGCCGAACTGCGGCGTACGTACCGCGCCTTCGCCTTTCCGCTGACCATCGCCTTCATCGCCTGGTACCTGCTGTACGTCCTGCTGTCCAACTACGCCGGCGGGTTCATGGGCACCAAGCTCTTCGGCAACATCAACATCGCGCTCGTGCTCGGTCTCGCGCAGTTCGCCACCACCTTCCTGATCGCCTGGATCTACTCGCGGCACGCGGCCCGCCGGCTCGACCCGGGCGCCGAGGCCATCAAGTCCCGTATGGAGGCGGACGCATGAGCCACTCGGTCGCACTCCTGAGCGGGCCCGTCGACGTGCCCCTCCCGCTCGTGCCCGTCCAGCTCGCCGCCGCCGGGGACGCCAGCGAGCACCGGCCGCTGATCATCACGCTCTTCGGGCTCTTCGTGGTGGCCACCCTGGTCATCACCGTCTGGGCCGGCCGGCAGACCAAGAGCGCCTCCGACTTCTACGCGGGCGGCCGTCAGTTCACCGGCTTCCAGAACGGCCTCGCGGTCTCCGGCGACTACATGTCCGCCGCGTCGTTCCTCGGCATCGCCGGTGCCATCGCCCTCTTCGGCTACGACGGCTTCCTCTACTCCATCGGCTTCCTGGTCGCCTGGCTGGTGGCGCTGCTGCTCGTCGCCGAACCGCTGCGGAACTCCGGCCGGTACACGATGGGCGACGTCCTCGCGTACCGCATGCGCCAGCGTCCGGTCCGTACCGCCGCCGGCACCTCCACCATCGTCGTGTCGATCTTCTATCTGCTGGCGCAGATGGCCGGCGCGGGCGTGCTGGTCTCGCTGCTCCTCGGCATCACCAGCGACGCGGGCAAGATCGCCATCGTCGCGCTGGTCGGGCTGCTGATGATCGTGTACGTCACGATCGGCGGGATGAAGGGCACCACCTGGGTCCAGATGGTCAAGGCCGTCCTGCTCATCGCGGGCACCCTGCTGATCACGTTCCTGATCCTGTGGAAGTTCCACTTCAACCTCTCCGACCTGCTCGGTACGGCCGCGAGCAACAGCGGCAAGGGCTCGGCCTTCCTGGAGCCGGGGCTGAAGTACGGGGCCACGGCGACCTCGAAGCTGGACTTCATCTCGCTCGGCATCGCGCTGGTGCTCGGTACGGCGGGACTGCCGCACATCCTGATCCGCTTCTACACCGTTCCGACCGCGCAGGCCGCCCGGAAGTCGGTCATCTGGGCGATCGGCATCATCGGCTCCTTCTACCTGATGACCATCGTGCTCGGCTTCGGTGCCGCCGCCCTGCTCAAGCCCGGCGACATCATCGCCTCCAACAAGTCCGGCAACACGGCGGCGCCGCTGACCGCCCTGGAGATCGGCGGCGGCGCGGGGTCGACCGGGGGCGCGATCCTGCTCGCGGTGATCTCCGCGGTGGCCTTCGCCACCATCCTCGCGGTGGTCGCGGGCCTGACGCTGGCGTCCTCGTCGTCCTTCGCGCACGACATCTACGCCAATGTCATCCGCAAGGGTGAGGCCACCGAGAAGGAAGAGGTACGGGCGGCCCGCTGGGCGACCGTCGCCATCGGCGTCGTCTCCATCGCGCTCGGCGCACTCGCCCGCGATCTGAACGTGGCCGGCCTGGTCGCGCTCGCCTTCGCCGTCGCGGCCTCCGCCAATCTGCCGACGCTGCTGTACAGCCTGTTCTGGAAGAGATTCACCACCCAGGGCGCCCTGTGGTCGATCTACGGCGGGCTGGCCTCGTCCGTTCTGCTGGTGCTGTTCTCGCCGGTCGTCTCGGGGAAGCCCACGTCGATGTTCCCGAGCGTCGATTTCCACTTCTTCCCGCTGGAGAACCCCGGGCTGATCTCGATCCCGCTGGGCTTCCTGCTCGGGTGGCTGGGCACCGTCCTGTCGAAGGAGGAGCCGGACGCGGGCAAGTACGCGGAGCTGGAGGTCAAATCCCTGACGGGCACGGGGGCGCACTGAGCCGGTCGCTCCCCACGCCCTCCGTGGCCGCGCCGCACTCCTGCGGCGCGGCCACGTCGGTGTCAGTGGTCTGACGTAGGCTCGAACATGTTCGGATCAGTACGTTCGGATCGGACGTTCGGACGAGCATGCTCGGATCAGCACGTCCGGATCAGCACGTCTGGATCAGCACGTCCGGTCCGTCACCGTCACCGGGAGGAGGCAACACCGTGCTCATCGACACCTTCGGCCGCGTCGCCACCGACCTGCGCGTCTCGCTCACGGACCGCTGCAATCTGCGGTGCACGTACTGCATGCCGGAGGAGGGCCTCCAGTGGCTCACCAAGTCCGACCTGCTGAGCGACGACGAGATCGTCCGGCTGATCCGGATCGCCGTGACCCGCCTCGGGATCACCGAGGTCCGCTTCACCGGCGGTGAGCCGCTGCTCAGACCCGGCCTCGTCGGGATCGTGGCGCGCTGCGCCGAGCTGGATCCGCGCCCCGAGATGTCGCTGACGACCAACGGCATCGGGCTCGGGCGCACGGCCGCCGCGCTGAAGGAGGCCGGTCTCGACCGGGTCAATGTCTCGCTCGACACCCTGCGCCCGGACGCCTTCAAGACCCTCACCCGCCGCGACCGGCACGCGGACGTGCTCGCCGGACTGCGCGCCGCGCACGAGGCGGGGCTGACCCCGGTCAAGGTCAACGCCGTCCTGATGCCGGGGCTCAACGCGGACGAGGCCCCCGACCTGCTGGCCTGGGCGCTGGAGCACGGCTATGAGCTGCGGTTCATCGAGCAGATGCCGCTCGACGCCCAGCACGGCTGGAAGCGCTCCGGCATGATCACGGCCGGCGACATCCTCGCCTCACTGCGTACGCGCTTCACCCTGACCGACGAGGACACGGCGGACCGCGGCTCCGCCCCGGCCGAGCGCTGGACGGTGGACGGCGGGCCCGGCCGGGTCGGGGTCATCGGCTCCGTCACCCGCCCGTTCTGCGGTGCCTGCGACCGTACGCGGCTCACGGCCGACGGCCAGGTGCGCACCTGCCTCTTCGCCCAGGAGGAGACGGATCTGCGCGCCGCGCTGCGCTCCGACGCGTCCGACGACGTGATATCCGGCCTCTGGAAGGCCGCGATGTGGGGAAAGAAGGCCGGTTCAGGTCTGGACGACCCGGAGTTTCTCCAGCCCGACCGCCCCATGTCAGCCATCGGCGGCTGAGCCTGGTTCACCGCCCGGGGGGTTCTCGGCACGCTCCCACGCGTCCAGCGTCACCACGTCCTTGAGGAAGCCGCGCACCCCGAGGAACGAGGAGAGATGCTCCCGGTGCTCGTCGCAGGCCAGCCAGGTCTTGCGCCGTTCCGGCGTGTGCAGCTTGGGATTGTTCCAGGCCAGGACCCATACGGCGGCGGCGCGGCACCCCTTGGCGGAGCAGACGGGGGCGGTGGCGGGGGTGTCGGGGCCGCCCTGAGCGGGGCCGTCGAAGAGGGGGAAGTTCACCGCTCTACCCTACGACCGAAGAAACGACCGAAAAAAAACGACGCCGAGCAGCCACGGGGGGAGCTGCCCGGCGTCGGTCTGTCGCTCCGACGGGGGATGCGGAGCGCCTGCAAAGTATGTCACGGAGAAGGGGGTGCCGCGCACAAGAACTTCACGATTGATCTGAGCTTTTCTTGAGCTTGGTCTATCTCCGGCCGTTCTGGATATCGTCCCGGTCGTGTTCCCCGGCTCCGCCGCCGGTCGGGGGCGTGGGCGGTGGCGCGATCATCGGAGGCGGCTCCACGGTCACGAAGGTGGAGGGGAGTGAAGTGACGTTCTCCCGGCCCCCGTTGGCGAACACCACCGCCACATAGGGCAGGAGGATACCCAGCGCCAGGGCCACGATCGCGATCGGCCGCTGGACGTTCCACAGCGCGGCGGTCGCGATCACCGCGACGGTCCGCAGCGACATGGAGATCACATAGCGACGCTGCCGGCCGCGCACATCCTCGGCCAGTCCCCGGCGGGCTCCCGTGATCTGGAAGACCTCGGAGCCGCTCTTCTTCCGCATCCCGACCCACCACCCGATTCACCTGTGCCGGACTCGCCCCGGACCGGACGCCACCACGGTACGCCGCGGCCTCCCCGGGAACGAGAGCGGGGGCGCCGCTCTTTCCGGCGCCGGACCGCGCGCCACCCCGTACGGCTCTGTCCGACATGCGCTGAATGGCCGACCGGCACAGACTGTCGGTCATGCGCATATCGCGCCGCGTGAGGAGGCGACCATGAGTTGGTTGTGGGTCATCGTCGTGGGTCTGGTGCTCGGTCTGATCGCCCGTGCGATCATCCCCGGCAAACAGCACATCCCACTGTGGCTGACGGCTGTGTTCGGCATCCTGGGCAGCATTCTCGGCAATGCCGTCGCGGGATGGATCGGTGTCCGCCACACCAGTGGCATCGACTGGACCCGCCATGTGCTCCAGCTGATCGGGGCCATCATCGTGGTCGCCCTGGGCGCGAAACTCTGGAGCACGATCAGAGGCACCAGGGGCACCGAGAACCACCGCGAGAGAATCTAGGATCCCTCCGGAAACACCGCTGCCGGGCGTATGGGAAGAACCCCTCCCGTACGCCCGGCAGCGGTGTTTCGCGCGGGTCAGCCCCCGGCGACCTCGATCGCGGCCAGGTTCTTCTTGCCCCGGCGCAGCACCAGCCAGCGGCCGTGCAGCAGCTCGGCCCGGTTGGGGACCGCGTCCGCGTCGGCGACCTTCACGTTGTTCACGTACGCGCCGCCCTCCTTGACCGTACGGCGCGCGGCCGACTTGCTCGCCGCCAGGCCCGTCTCGACCAGCAGGTCGACCACCGCCGCCGGCTCGGCGACCGTGGCGTGCGGCACCTCGGAGAGCGCGGCGCCGAGCGTCGCCTCGTCCAGCTCCGTCAGCTCGCCCTGGCCGAAGAGCGCGCGGGACGCGGCGATGACCGCCGCGCACTGGTCCGCGCCGTGGACCAGCGTCGTCAGCTCCTCCGCCAGCGCCCGCTGGGCCGCGCGGGCCTGCGGACGCTCCGCGGTGAGCGTCTCCAGCTCGGCCAGCTCGGCCTGCGACTTGAAGCTGAGGATGCGGCTGTACGCGGTGATGTCGCGGTCGTCCACGTTCAGCCAGAACTGGTAGAACGCGTACGGCGTGGTCATCTCCGGGTCGAGCCAGACCGCCCCGCCCTCCGTCTTGCCGAACTTCGTGCCGTCCGCCTTCACCATCAGCGGCGTCGCCAGCGCGTGCACCTCGGCGCCCGGCTCGACCCGGTGGATCAGGTCGAGACCGGCGGTGAGATTGCCCCACTGGTCGCTGCCGCCCTGCTGGAGGACGCAGCCGTACCGCCGGTACAGCTCCAGGAAGTCCATGCTCTGGAGGAGCTGGTAGCTGAACTCGGTGTAGCTGATGCCCTCGTCGGACTCCAGCCGGCGGGCGATCGAGTCCTTCGTGAGCATCTTGTTCACCCGGAAGTGCTTGCCGATGTCCCGCAGGAACTCGATCGCGGACAGGCCCGCGGTCCAGTCCAGGTTGTTGACCATCGTCGCCGCGTTCGGCCCGTCGAAGGCGAGGAACGGCTCGATCTGCGACCGGAGCCGGGCCACCCAGCCGGCCACCGTCTCCGGATCGTTCAGCGTGCGCTCGGCCGTCGGCCGCGGGTCGCCGATCTGCCCCGTCGCCCCGCCGACCAGCGCCAGCGGCCGGTGTCCGGCCTGCTGGAGCCTGCGTACGGTCAGCACCTGCACGAGATGGCCCACGTGCAGGCTGGGCGCGGTCGGGTCGAAACCGCAATAGAACGTGACGGGACCGTCCGCGAGCGCCTTGCGCAAAGCGTCCTCGTCAGTGGACTGGGCGAACAGCCCGCGCCACTTCAGCTCGTCGACGATGTCCGTCACGGTCGGGTCTCTCCTCGCACGTCAATGGATGTACCACGGGTCAGTCTATGGGGGTCATACGCCCCGGCTGACCGAGCTCATATTGAAGTCGGGCACGCGCAGCGCGGGCATCGCGGCCCGGGTGAACCAGTCGCCCCACTCGCGCGGCAGCGTCTTCTCCGTACGCCCCGCCTCGGTGGCCCGGGACAGCAGATCGACCGGCGACTCGTTGAACCGGAAGTTGTTCACCTCGCCGACGACCTCGCCGTCCTCCACCAGATACACCCCGTCCCTGGTCAGCCCGGTGAGCAGCAGCGTCGCCGGGTCGACCTCGCGGATGTACCAGAGACAGGTCAGCAGCAGCCCGCGCGAGGTGCTCGCCACCATCTCCTCCAGCGACCGCTCGCCGCCGCCGTCCAGGATCAGATTCCCGATGCCCGGCGCGACCGGCAGGCCGGTCAGGGCGGCGCTGTGCCGGGTGGTGACGAGCCGGTCCAGCGTGCCCTGCCGCACCCACTCCGTGGGGGCCAGCGGCAGACCGTTGTCGAAGACGGACGCGTCGTCCCCGGACGCGTGCGCGATCACGAACGGCGCGGACTCCAGCCCCGGCTCGGACGGGTCGGAGCGGAGCGTGAGCGGCAGCGGGGAGAGGGTCTCCCCGACGCGGGTGCCGCCGCCGGGGCGGGAGAAGACCGTACGGCCCTCCACCGCGTCCCGGGCCGCCGAGGACCACAGCTGGTAGATCAGCAGGTCGGCCACGGCGGTCGGCGGCAGCAGCGTCTCGTACCGCCCGGCGGGCAGTTCGATCTTCCGCTCGGCCCAGACCAGCCGGCGGGCCAGCTCGGCGTCGAGCGCGCCGGGGTCGACGTCCTTGAAGTCGCGCGTGGCGCGGCCCGCCCACGCGGAGCGCGTACGGTCCGGGGACTTGGCGTTCAGCTCCAGCGTGCCGTTCGGCTGGTCGTGGCGCAGCCGTACCCCCGTCGACGTCCCGAGATACGTCGACGTCAGCTCGTGGTTGGCGAAGCCGTACAGCTCACGGCCACCGGCCCGGGCCCGCGCGAACGCCTCGCCGAGCGCCGGCGCGAAGTCCGCGAAGACGGCGGAGGTCGTCTCCACGGGCGCGTCCGTGAAGTTCCCCGACACCTCTCCGGCCGCCACCAGCGGCCCCGCGTCCTCGGCCGGTCCGGCGCCGCGCGCGGCGGCCTCGGCGGCCCGGACCAGCGGCTCCAGCTCGTCGGCGGTCACCGCGGCGCGCGACACCACCCCCGAGGCGGTGCCCCGCGCCCCGTCGACGGTCGCGATGACGGTGAGCGTACGGCCCCGGGTGACCCCGTTGGTGGTCAGCGCGTTGCCCGCCCAGCGGAGATTGGCCGACGACTGCTCGTCGGCGATGACGACGCAGCCGTCGGCCGTGGACAGTTCGAGCGCGCGCTCGACGATCTCGTGCGGCCTGCTGCTCCTGATCGCGCCGCTCATCGTCCGGCCTCCTGAGTCGTGTTAAGGCTGTGCTGTCCCGGGGGACGACCCCCGGACCCCCGGCCGGGCGTGGTGGTCGTCGTCATCGTCCGGCCTCCTGAGTCGTGTTGAGACTGTGCTGTCCCGGGGGACGACCCCCGGACCCCCGGCCGGGCGTGGTGGTCGTTGTCATCGTCCGGCCTCCTGAGTCGTGTTGAGAGTGTGCTGTC
>NZ_JBFBEZ010000053.1:0-46676 GCF_040701725.1 Streptomyces sp. NPDC093109 | reverse complement strand
TCCAGGGCTTCGCCGGTGAGCGCGGTCCGCTCCCACAGCCCGTGCACCAGCCACAGTGCCTTGGCTGCGACGGGGAGCCATGCGACGGCCAGCCATGCGCCGGCGTTGTCCTCGGCGGTGAGGGCGTGTGCGATCAGGACGCCGGTCGCCAGCACCCCGAACGACCAGCCCACGGCGGTCACGCCGTTGGAGTGGTCGCCCTGCGCGGCCAAGCGCCGCTCGTAGGCGAGGGTGGCCAGCCAGCCCCCGTCGATCCCCAGACCGACGACCAGCGCGACCGGCCACGGCATCGCCGTTCCCAGCCACATCACGACCACGGCCAACGTGAGGACCATCGACACCACCGTCATCGCGACGGCGGGCAGCGCGGTCTTGGCACTCATACCGCCACCTCCCACGGATACAACCCCGTACCGTCCGTACCGGCCGCGCCGGACGAGCGCTGTACGGGCGGTGCGTAGCCGCACAGCCGGACGGTGGCACCGGCGAACACGGTGAGAACTTCGAGCTGGACAACGCTCGGCAGCTCCGCGCAGGCGACCGCGTCCGGCGCGATGCCGAGGGCTTCCCGCCACGCCTCGAACGCGGCGAGGTTGTCGTGCAGGGCGAGTTCGAGCCGCTGCGGGTAGATCGTCGATACCCGGATGTCCACGGCGGGCAGGTGCGGGAAGTCGGCCAGCAGCAGCCGGACGGCGGTCAGCGGCACGGCCAGATCGCCGAAGGTCGGCGTCGGCGTCGTGTTCACAGCGCACCCCCGACCGCGATCAGAGCAGCCACGATCAGCAGCACACCGGCCACGCACGTCAGGTCGACCGCGCGACGCAGGCGGGTGAACTTGGCGACGGCCAGCCGGGACAGGCCCACCACGGTGGCGGCGAGATCCTGGGACAGCGTGTCCGGCAACACTTCGGGGTGCACGGTCGCCCACATGGGGAAGCCGTGGTTGCCGCGCAGGTTGGGCCGGACCGCCCGCAGCAGCACACCGGCCGCTGTCACCAGCAGCGCCACCCCGGCGCCGCCGACGGCGATCGCGGCGGCGGGAAGGTGCACGTCTTTGGCGACCGTCCACACACCGGCCAGCAGTGCGCCGATGAACGCCAGCAGCAGCCCGGTCTTGTTGTCGGTCTTCGCGATCTCGGCCTTCACCTCCGCGTGAGCGGCGCTCAGGCTCGCGTTCAGGTCGGCGTTCACGCGGCACCTCCCGGCACGCTCGCGGCGGCGGTGAGGTTGAGGCGGGCGACGCGGGCGGCGAGCGCGCGGCGGCGGGCCCGGCGGATCCGGCGGACGTCCAGCTCGGTCGGCGTGCGGTCCAGCGTCATGATGTGCGCGTCGAGCAACTCGACGTCCGCCGCGATGACGGGCATCTCCCGCTCGATCGCGTCCAACTCGGCGGCCGTCGGCTCCAGCCACGGCGCGAACGCCGTAACGGCCTGTTGAACAGTGACGATGTGTTCCATGAGTCGTGCTCTCCCTAGCAGGTGGAACGGCTCGAAGCACGGCCCCTGGGTTGCCTCCCGGGGGCCGTGCGCCGTTCGTGGGTGGAGTGCCCCGGCCGGGAGTCGAACCCGGCCTGCGACCATCGGGGCTGTGGAATCTGCTGGTCAGCGCTGGACGACGGGACGGCCGATGTCGCGGTGCCGCACGGCCACCGTGTAACCGTCCTGCCGGAGCCGTTCAGCGAGCGCCCCGGCGAAGGTGGGGGCGCGGTGACGGCCGCCGGCGCATCCGTCGGCGACGATGACCGTTCCGGCACTGGGGCCGGAGGCGAACGCGGCCACCGCGCGGGCGGTCGCCTCGATCAGGTCCGTGATCCCCGGCGTGCCGAGCACCGCCGTACGCACCGGCTCATCGGCGGCGGTCATGTAGCGAAGCTCGGGGCTGACGTGCGGGTCCCGGAAGTGCGCCCGCAGATCGATGGTCAGATGCGCCGGCGGCGGCCCGTCGTGCAGGTAGCCGAACGAGACGATTTCGACGTTGACGGGCTTCACGCGATACCTCCAGGCTGCGCGGTGTGACCAGCGGCGTTACCGGCCGCGTTCTGATACGCGGCCTGGTAGTACGGCAGACTCCCCCGAGACGCATGGTCCGGCGTCGACGCGATCTCCTCGCACCGCCGGGCCAGACCATCGGCGCGGTTCTGCTCCTCGGCGGCGAACGCCTCCGACGGCCCCTGCTCCTGCCGGCGGCCCCTCACCGGGTCCCCTTCGCCTGAGCGTCGTTCCGGCTCTGCTGGTTCCGTTCGGCGTTCCTGCGGGCCAACTCGGCCCGCTCCGCATCTGTCAGACTGACGAACACAGGGACCTCCATGGGGTGCCTGTACTGCGTCGTCCGGAGTTGCCGCTCCGGGCGGCGCGCCTTTTGGGACCAGTGGATTCCGGCTCCCCTCTGCCCCACCCGGCGTGATGTCCGGGTGAGGGAGGCAACCGGCCGAAGCGCCGAAGCGCTGCGGACACTGGCCGAACCACGCGAGATGCCCCGGGAACGCTGAGCGTCCCGTGGGCCGTCTCGCCCGGTGGGTGGTACGAGGTGACGCGGTGGGCACAGTCGCCGGGCCGGTCAAGCCACGGTCGACGCCCACCTATGTATGCGGATCACAGCAACTCCCTTGCTCAGAAGGGGCAAAGAGAGGGGCTTCACCGGAATGGCCGTTGCCACGGCCGGTCGGTCCCGAGCCCGTTCGTCGGGCGCGTCATCGTCGCTGCTCTGACGCGATCAGCAGGGCGGTTCGTGCCGGGTGGCGCCCCCGAAGGGGCGTTCTCCAGAGCCAGCACGTGAAAGCACCGCCACGAACATCACCCGGTCGTCACGGGGAGCGGTCTCACCCCGCCGCTCGCGGGGACAGGGGGTCTCACCCTGTCTCAGTTCACTGTTGAGTTCTCAAGTAACCAGCGCTTCCCTCGTACCGGCCCCTGCGGGCTTTCCTTCGGGCGCAGTTCGAAGCAGCCCAAAGAAGGGCCCTTCTCGCTGTCTCCGCTTCGTTCGCGGCGACATGCTCAACATAGGCAACCTGCTTAGGCAGGTCAAGAGGGTTGGGTGAGTCGTGCATGTTGGGCATGTGGATTAGCATGGATGGATGAGCCTTGACCCGGACGACCCGCGCCCGCCGTATCAGCAGGTCAGCAGCTCTCTGCGAGCCGCGATCCTCACGAAGAAAGAAGGGTTCGCCCCCGGCGACAAACTTCCCTCTGGCCCTGAGCTGGCCCGGCGCTACACCGTGGCGCGGGGCACCGTGGACAAGGCCCTGGAGCTACTGCGGAGTGAAGGTCTGATCATCACTCGGCAGGGCAGCGGGTCGTTCGTGAGGGAGCGCACAGAGCGGCCGGTAGGGCTCCGGCCCCACATCGAAGCGGCGTTTGCCGAACCTCAGGTCACCCTCGACTTCGCCGGTTTCTCCAGCGAGACCCTGTACAACGCCATGCAAGAGCCGTTGGACAAGATCCGGTCCGGTCGGCTCACCCCGGAATCGATCACGGTTCGTCTGCTCCTGCCCGACACGACCGTGCCCATGGCGGTCCCGGTGCTGGTCGACGAACTGCGCGATGAAGTCGCGCTGCGCGACCGGGCGCGGAACATCGCGCTGACGAACGCCGGCGGGATCAAGCACTCCGTGGAGGTGCTCGCGGAGTACGGACTGGTGAAGTCGGTCAGCGTCGAAGTGCGCGTCCACAAGGCATCCAGCCTGTTCAAGCTGTACATCCTGAACAAGCGGGAAGCCTTTTTCGGGTTCTACCCGCTGCGGGAACGGACCCTCGCGGTTGAGGGCGAGCCGCGTACGTTCTTCGACGTCACCGGTAAGGACACGACGCTCTTCCACCACACCGCCGGACCGGATGACGCCTCACTGGGCTCGCTCTACATTCAGCAGTCTCAGCTCTGGTTCGACAGCGTATGGAACACCATCTCCTACGAGCGGCAGCCATGAACACGAACCACCTCACCGACGTGCTTCGACCCGTCAAGCACGTTCTACTCGATTTCGACGGCCCGGTCTGTTCGGTCTTCGCCGGACTGCCCGCGCCCGACGTCGCACGTCGGCTGTACGGCGCGCTGCTCCCCTCCCTCACCGGGGACACCCCCGCTGATTGGGCCACGGAGACGGACCCGCTCGCGCTGCTGCGGCAGGTCGCGGACGTTCGTCCGGACTTGGCGGCCGTGGCGGACGAGACGCTGACACGGTTGGAGGTGGAGGCGGTCGCGGTCGCTGAGCGGACCGCCGGCGGGGAAGCCACCATTCGCGCCTGTGCCGAATCGGGCCGCTCCGTCTGGATCATCAGCAACAACTCGGGCGATGCGATCCGTGCCTATCTCGATGATCACGGGCTCACGGACGACATCGCGGGGGTGTTCGGGCGAGTGCCGGGTGACCCCACGTCCATGAAGCCCAATCCCCGGTTGCTACTCGATGCCCTGTCCGTCGCGTCCGCCGCACCCGCGTCGTGCATCTTCATCGGGGATGCGGCGCGAGACGTAGAGGCCGGCCATGCCGCAGAGGTGGCGACCATCGGCTACGCGAACAAGCCGGGCAAGGACGCCAAGTTGGCGGCGGCCGGGGCCGTCGCGGTGACCGACTCGATGGAGGCCATCGCGGATGCTCTCGGCTGACCGCCACCGTTGGGCCAGCCGGGCCGTCGTGGGGCCGTCCGAGGTGGCCCAGCGGTGACCACCAACGACCAACGACGACCACAACCACGCAGGTCAGAACGTTGCCGACGGATCGCGTCGCAGGTGACGGAACCGGCGCATCAGTTCTTCGACATCTAAGCCGGTACGCCGCGGACCACAGCCGGGGCGCTCCCCCAGGTGTTCGTGAGGCAAGGCCGTCGACCGCCGCCGTCAAGGCGCGGTCGGCGGCCTTCTTCGTGTCGGTAGCCACGAGGGCGGCGGTAGCCACGAGGGCGGCGCCATGGCCCTTTCCCTGTGCGCCGAATGCCTCAGCGGCTGCGGGGCGTGGCGGGGCGTGGTCGGATCCTGGTGTGGACGCATTCGATGTGACCGTGGAGATTCCGGAGGGGTCCCGCAACAAGTACGAGATGGACCACCGCGCCGGGCGTATCCGGCTGGACCGGACGCTGTTCACCGCCACCCGGTACCCCGCCGACTACGGGTACATCGACGGCACCCTCGGCCGGGACGGTGAGCCGCTGGACGCTCTGGTGCTGGTGGGGCAGGCGACGTTTCCGGGGTGTGTGATCCGGTGCCGGGCCATCGGCATGTTCATGATGCGCGACGAGGCCGGTCCCGACGAGAAGGTCCTCTGCGTTCCCGCCGGCGACCCCCGCCATGCCGGGCTGCGGGAGATCAGCGACGTCCCCCACTTCGATCTGCTGGAGATCACCCACTTCTTCCAGGTCTACAAGGAGCTGGAGCCCGGCAAATCCGTGGAGGGGTCCCACTGGGAGGGGCGTGCGGAGGCGTACGCGGAGATCGCGGCTTCCCGGGAGCGGCTGTCCCGGGAGCCGCTGGCCGGAGAACCGCTCACCGGCCGGGCCGGTGGGCGTCCGTCCGAAGGCGGTTGACCCCGTGCTCCGTATCGCCCGGCTCCACGCCATCGAGATCCTCGACTCCCGCGCCCGCCCCACCCTCGCCGTCACCCTGGAGACCGACAGCGGGCTGCGGCTGCGGGCCGGGGTGCCCGCCGGGGTCTCCACCGGTTCCCGGGAGGCCGTCGAGCTGCGTGACGGCGATCCGGAACGGTACGACGGGCAGGGGGTACGGCGGGCGGTGGGGCATGTGAACGGCGAGATCGCGCAGGCGCTCACCGGCCAGCGCTTCTCCTCCCTGGAGGAGCTGGACGCCACCCTGATCGACCTCGACGGCACCCCCGACAAGCACCGGCTGGGCGCCAACGCGCTCATCGGGGTCTCGCTGGTCGCCGCCCGTACCGAGGCCGCGCAGTACGACCGCGCGCTCTGGCAGCAGCTCGCCGCGCTCTCGGGCGCGCCCCCGCTGCTGCCTGTGCCGCACTTCACCGTCGTCGGAGGGGGCGGGAGTGGGGGTAGGGGTGGGGGTGGGAGTGGGGGTGGGGGTGCGGGACTTGGCGGGTTCCGGGAGTACATGGTCGCTCCGCTCGGGGCGGCCGGTCTCGGTGACGCCGTACGCGCGGGCGCGGAGATCCACGCCCGGCTCGGGGCCCGCCTCGCCGCCGGCGCCGACGGCGGGCATACGGTCGGCCTCGGCGACGAGGGCGGCTTCGCGACCGCGCTCTCGCGGCCCGAGGACGTACTGCGGGAGATGGTCGCCGCCATCACCGACGCCGGGTACTCCCCCGGCCGGGACGGTGTGGCCATCGCGCTCGACCCGGCGGCGGGCGGACTGCGTACGGAGGACGGCCGTTACCTCGTCGCGGGCGACGAACTCACCTCCGACCAGCTCATCGACCGGTACGAGGAGATCGTCGACCGCTTCCCCGTGTGGTCCATCGAGGACGGTCTCGCCGAGGACGACTGGGACGGCTGGGAGCGGCTGACCGCGCGGCTGGGCGGCCGGGTGCAGCTGATGGGCGACGATCTGTTCGCCACGCACCCGGCGGTCATCGCGGAGGCGATCGGCCGGAACGTCGCCAACTCCGCGCTGATCAAGGTCAGTCAGATCGGCACCGTCACCGAGACCATGGCCGCCATCGGGGTCTGCCGGGGAGCCGGATACCGGCAGATGGTCTCCCACCGCTCCGGCGAGACGGACGACTCGTTCATCGCCGATCTCGCCGTCGGCGCGGGCTGCGGGCAGCTCAAGTCGGGCGGTCCCGCGCGCGGGGAGCATGTCGCCAAGTACAACCGGCTGCTGGAGATCGCCGACGCCCGGCCCGAGCTGCCGTTCGGTCTCTCCGTTCCGGCCGAGGGGGATTGAGCCTCTCCGTTCCGGTGGCGGTGCCCCTCACCGCCACACCGCCTGCGCCAGCGCCACCCCCGCGTACACCGCGCCCAGCCCCGCCACCACGCTCGCGACCACATTGGCCACCGCGTAGAACCGCGCGCCGTCCTCCGCCAGGCGCAGCGTCTCGTAGCTGAACGTCGAGTACGTCGTCAGCGCCCCGCACAGCCCCGTACCGAGCAGCAGTTGAACGCGGGACGACGCCGCGCCCGCCGTGACCGCGCCGGTGACGACCCCGAGGACGAGACAGCCCACGACGTTGACGGTGAACGTCCCCCACGGGAACACGGAGTCGTGCGCGCGCTGTACGGAACGGTCGGTCAGATAGCGCAGCGGGGCGCCGACCGTCGCGCCCAGGACGACGAGCAGCCAGTTCATCCGGCCTCGCCGCCGCCCCGGCCCTCGGGCTCGCCGCGTCCCGCGTACCGGACCACCTCGCACGCGTCCAGCGTCACCAGGCCCTCGGTGACCAGCTCGGCCAGGTCCGGCAGGAACGCCCGTACCTTCTCCTCCGTGTCCACGACGACCACCGCCACCGGCAGCTCCTCGCTCAGCGACAGCAGCCGCTGCGTATGGATCAGCGAGGACGCCCCGAACCCCTCGATCCCCCGGAACACACTGGCTCCGGCCAGCCCGGCGGCGTGCGCGCGGTGCACGATCTCGGTGTAGACGGGTCTGTGGTGCCACAGATCGGACTCGCCGACGTAGACCGTCATCCGCAGCGCGGGGACCGGCGCGCCCGCGCCTGTTGGCCTTGTCATGTCTGCCTCCACGCCAGTACGCGGCGTGTCAGCCACACCGCACTCCACACCGCGACGAACGCCGCGATCAGTGTCAGACCCAGATAGGCCAGCCCCGTGCGCGCCCGCCCCTCGGCCACCAGCCGCTGGACATCCACCGCGTACGTCGAGAACGTGGTGAACCCGCCCAGGACGCCCGTGCCGAAGAACGGCCGTACGAGGGGGTGCGCCCGCCACACGTCGGTGATCACCACCATGAACACACCGATCACCGCGCACCCGGCCGCGTTCACGGCCAGCGTCGTCCAGGGGAGGGCGCCGGGGGCGGTGGGCCAGATCAGGGACGATCCGTAGCGGGCCGCCGCGCCTGTCGCGCCGCCCAGGGCCACGATGGCCACGACCGCCGGGGTCCGTGGGGAGTGTCCCAGGGGCATCTGTCTCTCCCTACTCGCAGGGCGCCGGGTCGGGGCGCGCGTCATCGCAAGTAGGGACCGTTGGCGGCGGGCCGGGCTCTGCCGGGCGCCGCGGTTCGGGTACGGCGGGCCCCACCGCCGTACGGCCGCCCCGGAAGGCCGCCGTACGGACAGGTTAGCCCCGGGTTCGCGGGGGCGGCCAGCCGGGCGGGGCGGGTGGTTGTCAGTGGGCGCTGGCACCATGCCCGTATGAAGACCTACAACTGGCGTCCGTTCCTCGACCGGTGGAGCGCGGACTGGGGCTGCTCCCCTGCCGCCGCGCGGGAGCGGTCGCGGGAGGGGCGGGGGGAATGGCTGGGGGAATGGCTGGGCTTTCCGGCGGCCGGGGAGGAGCGGATCGGCGCGCTGGAGGCGCGGCTCGGTGTGCCGCTGCCGCCGACGTACCGGTCCTTCCTGGCGACGACGGACGGGTGGCGTCCGGCCGGTTCGCGGGTCGCGCTGCTGGGTCCGGCGGACGACGTGCGGCCGTACCTGGAGGGGAACGGCGGTGGCCCGTGGGGCACAGCGGTTCGGCTGTCCGTGGAGTCCGTGGAGTCCGTGGAGTCCGCCGATGTGGTCGCGCTGCTCGCTCCCAGTGAGGTGAACGCCGACGGGGAGTGGGCGGCCTATCTGCACCATGTGCCGGGCTCGCTCGCGCCGGAGCGGTACGAGACGTTCATGGAGCTGATGCAGGCCCTGTTCCGGGAGTTCCACCGCGCGCACCGGGACACGCCCGGCTTCGTGACCGAGACGACGCGCGAGCTGGACGCCGATGTCGAGGACGCGCGCGTGGCCTGTCTGGAGGGCGCGGAGGCCGACGGCCCGCTCGGGCTGCTCGTGACGGCGTCCGAATCCGGGCGGGCGCGGGCCCATGGGCTGCGGGCGCAGGTGGAAGCGCTGCTGGGTGAGGGCGGCGGCGGGGGCGGGGGCGGGGGTGGTGACGGTCATGGAGGTGGGGTCTCCTGGGCCGTCGGGAGCCTGGACGATCCGCTGTACGCGCGCGAGCTGCTGCCGCTGGCCGCGTGGCGGCGGTTGCGCGCGGGGCGCCAGGGCGACGGCGAGGAGGCGTTCGCCGGGCCGTACGACGCGGCGGGCGCGGACGGCCGGAAGCGGGCGCTCGCCGTGCTGGGGGAGGTCGGCGACCGTACGTTCCGGTACGAGGCTCCCGGGGCGTTCGGTGACGCGGTCGTGGTGGCCCGCGAGCAGGCCCGCTGGGGCGGCACGGACGCGGCCTGGCGCACGCTCGCGACGGCCCTGGCCGACTGGGAGCCGTACGGGTCCGAGCAGCTGGCCCCGGTCGGGCTGCTGGCCGATCCGCTGCTCGGTCCGGTGATCACCCCGGAGCGCGGCCGGTACATCCTGGAGACGCCCCGCGGCGAGGGCCGGTACGCGGACGAGGCCGTGGACGAGGACGAGGACGAGGACGAGGTCGCGAGCGGGGAGGGCGGTGGGTCGGACGGGCTCGCCTGGCTCGTGGACGACGGGCGGCGGCGGCGCCCGTACCGGTTCGTGCTCGTGCGGGACATCCCGCCGGGCGAGCTGGCCGGACGGATCGGCCCGCGAGCGGCGCCGCTCGCGCCGGCCGACGCGCGGGAGGCCCGGGAGGCGGGCGCGGTGGCCCGGATCGGCGCGTGCGGGACCGAGGCGGGAGCGTGGTCGGGGGCGGGTGTGGGCAGCGGCTGGAGCTTCGCCTTCGACTTCGACCACCTCTCCGGAGAGCCTGGCGGGTTCGGCGACAGGGTGTCGCGGGGCACGGCGGCGGTCACGGTGTGGTGCGACCAGGGAGACGGTGAGAGCGGCAGCGCCACCGGTACGGGCGGCGGCACGTTCCACTTCTCCTACGAGGAGGACGGGCGGCGCGTGTACGGATTCACGGTGCGCGGCGGCGGGTTCGAGCGGTGGGGCACGCTCCCGGAGGGCCTCGATCCGCTGGACCTCTTCCCCGGCACGGAACCGGCCGGGGCCCCGGATGGCCCGCCCGAACCGGGTGCCCTGGCGGAACCGGGTGCCCTGGCGGAACGGGGTGCCGCGCTGGATCCGGACGACGAGTTCGAGGCTCTGGAGGCCGTCGCGGCGGAGTTCGGGGTCTCGCTGCCGCGCTTCGCGATCGAGCACGGCCGGCTGCACGCCGTGGCGGGTGAGCCCGCGTGACGACGATCCGTATGACACCCCTGAGCACGACGTCCATCGAGACCGAGCGGCTGACGCTGCTGCCCCTGCGGGTGGCGCACGCCGAGGAGATGGCCGCCGCCCTCGCCGACCCCGCGCTGCACACCTTCATCGGCGGGGAGCCCGCGACGGCGGAGGAGCTGCGCCGTAAGTACGCCGCGATGGTGGCGGGTTCGCCGCTGCCGGTCATCTCCTGGTGCAACTGGGTGATCGGCGTCCGGCCGGAGGACGGGCGGGACAGCCGGGACATGCCGGACGGACACGGGCGGTCCCCGCTCGCCGGTTATGTGCAGGCGACCGTCGCCCCGGGGCGGCACGGCGCCGGGCCCGTCGCGGAGATCGCCTGGGTGGTCGGCACCCCGTGGCAGCGGCGCGGTATCGCCAAGGAGGCGGCGCGCGGGCTCGTCCGCTGGCTGGCGGAGCGGGACGTACGGACGCTGCGCGCCCATATCCACCCGGACCACCGGGCGTCGGCCGCCGTCGCGGCCTCGCTCGGGCTGGCGCCCACCGACGAGTGGTACGACGGTGAAGTGCGCTGGCAGCGGCACCTCGACGGGTGAGCGGGCGGTGGGCCGGACGCGGAACCGGCCGGCCCACCACCGGCCTTGATCAGCCGTTCAGCCGTTCAGCCGATCAGCCGATCAGCCGATCAATGTGCGCACCACGCGGCAGGTGGTGTTGGAAGGACGGTGGATCCCGATCCGGACCGCCGTGCTCCGGATCCTCCGGTTGCTCGCCTTCTCCGGCAGGTACACGCCCGAGTCGAGCAGGGCGATGGCCAGGCGCATGGCCTTCAGCCGGCGGTTGTGCTCCTCGTACCACTCGCGGGGCCGGCCCGCGGGCAGGGGCGCGCGCTTCAGGGGTGACGGTGTCCTGCCCGGCTTGCGGGCGGACGTGCGGACCGGCTTCGCAGCCGACTTGCTCACGGACTTCCCGGCGGACTTCGTGGTGATGGTGGCAACAGCCATCGGCGACCTCCCGGCACGGTGGTGGAACCCTCACGAACTACCTCCATTCTACCGTCCACCACTGACAATCGCCCCTGGCCAGAGGGCATTTGACGGTCTCGGAGAAGGAGGCGTTGAGCGGACCGGGCGGGCCGCGCGTATGTAACGGCGCACCGACCCCCCACCGGCCCCGCCCGTGCGCGGCCGGGAACAGGAGCCCCCACCCATGTCCCGTAAGAAGACCTTCAGCGGCCGGAAGAAGCTCGCTCTGCTCGCCGGTGCGGCGGCGCTGGCCGGCGGTACGGCGGTGATCATGACCGGTACGAGTCAGGCGTCGGTGGTCTGCGACGGGCTGGCCACGGCGCTGCGCAACAACGAGAGCTTCATCGCCGCTCAACGCGCCACCCCTGACGCGCTGTCCGAGGCGCGGATCGCCAACCGGGTCGCGGTCATCGAGGAGATCCGGCTGAAGCAGACGGCGTCCGGCTGCGACGCGGAGGGCGGGAACGCGGGCGGGAACGCGGGCGGAAACGGGAGCGAGGGCGAGAGCGCGGGCGCGGGCGGAAACTCGGACGCGGCCGGGAGTACGGGCGGCGGCGCCCAGGGCTCCGGTTCCGGTGACGCGGCGAACGCGGCCGGCGAGGTCGTCTGCGCCGGTTCGACCGTCACGCTCTCCGGCGAGGCGGGCCCCCCGGCCGCGTCCAGCAATCAGTTCCCGGCCGGCACGGTCCTCCGGGTGACCAACCTCGACAACAACAAGTCGACGACGGTAGAGGTCACTTCGGTGTCCGGAAGCTGCGCCCTGCTCAACGACGCGGCGTTCGAGCTGGTCCGCGAGGACGGCAAGTTCCTGATCCGCAAGGCCCTGATCGAGCGGGTCCAGAGCGTCGAGTCGACACCGCAGGAGCCGATCCGGAGCGTCGGCTGACCGACCGGCCGGGGAAAAGGGCGAAGGCCGGCTATCCGGCCGTCGCCCCTGCCTCCATCTGCGCCTCCGCCGCCGCGAGGATCTCCGTCAGCCGCAGCCCGAACCGGACGTCGCAGGCGTGCGGCTGTCCCGTACGTACCGCTTCGAGCAGCGCGTCGACCGCCCTGCTGAAGGTGTCGACCGGATCGCCCCAGGCGTCCGGCAGTTCGGCCGTGCCGTGCTCACCGCGGAGTTCGAGCCCGGTGCCCGCGCCCGCGTGCGGGGCGCTCAGGCTCAGCGCCGCCGTACTGGCCGCACCCGACACATGCCGCAGCACGAGATGCGTGAGGTCGGGCCCGGTACGCGTCGCCAGTACGTCCGTGACGTCGCCGAGCAGCGGGATCAGCGCGGACAGCGCGTGCGGTCCGACGTCCCACAGGCCGCCCTTCTCGCGGCGCCAGGGCGAGTCGGCGAACGGGCTCTCCGCGCCGGGTGCGAAGAGGCCGCCGAGCCAGTAGGCGTGGGCCGTGTACCAGCCGCCCCGCGCGGCCTGCTTCTCGACCCACTCCGCGGTCTCCGCCGCGAACCGCAGCGTGCAGAAGACCACGGACGCGACCCCGGCCTCCGCCGCCGCGTCCGCCACCGCGCGGGCCCCCGCCACGGTCGTCGCGACCGGCTTGTCCATGATCAGGTGGCAGCCCGCGGCGGCGGCCCGTACCGCCAGTGGCGCCTGGATGTCGGGCGGCAGCGCGAAGGCCACGGCGTCGTTCTCCGCGAAGAGGACATCGAGTCCGGCCTCGCCGGAGTGCGCGGTGACGCCGTGTGCGGCGGCGAGCGCGGCGGCGGCCTCGGGCCGCCGCCCCCAGACGCCGCTGAACTCGATGTCGGGGTGGGCGGCGAGGGCGGGGGCGTGGGTGCGTTCCGCCCAGGGGCCGGTGCCGAGGAGTCCGATACGTGGCTTGCTCGTGGTCATGACGGCCAGTGTGCCGGGTCGGAGCGGAGAACGGGACACCCCGGGAGGAAACCGGAGGCGGGCAGGTCCGCCAGGACCGGAAATCCAATGGCCGCGCCACCCCTTGCCGGTGTTACGTTGCGGGGGCCGGCCGCGGGCCTTCGGCGCGACTTCCGGGACATGCCTATGAAGCGTTGATTTCGCTGTTCGCGCCCCCATGCCCCGGCCGGCACCCGGGCAGCACCGGAGGGGAGGAAGACGATGGCGGAGACCTTCGCCGAGCTGGTCGCGGCCGAGGACGTCCTGCTCTTCGTCAACGCGGCCGTCACCGCGACGGGACAGCGCGAGTTCCGCTCCGGGCAGCGGGAACAGCGGCTGTCGCTCGGCTTTCTGCACGACTACGTACGGGTCAACTACCGCCCGGTCTACGCGGCGACGCTCGCCCTCGACATCAACGACCACAACGCCTGCCTGATCATCGAGCAGCTGCTGCGGACCGCGCGCGAGGCGACCCCCGGGGAGAAGCGGACGGAGGGCCGGCTGATCGCCGCCCGGCTGGCCTCGCTGCCGCCGCAGCGCGTCTACCGGCTGCTGCGCGCGCTCAGGACCGCCGGTGTCGGCAACCGCCGCACGCGCGCGATCGTGCGCGACTGGCTGGCGGCGCGGCCCGATCCGGCGTACGACGCGGTGAAGTACCGCGCCGGACTCAAGGACGCCGCGCGCCATTTCCATCTGCCGCTCGCCGCTCACCCACCTGCCGCTCCCCCACCCGCTTCTCCCACACCCGCCTCTCCCACACCCGCCTCTCCCCGCGACGGCGAGCTGGGGGACTTCCTCTTCGCGCCCGGCCGCCGCAAGCGGTACGCGCACCCGCTCCTCGACGCCCACCGCCGCGCCCACTTCGAGCAGGGCGCGCTGTACGAGCTGCCGTTCACCGCCGCCGAGGGGTTCGCGGCCCGGCACGGCATCGCCCGGGAGGTCTTCCTGGCCCGGATGGCACCCCGGATGACCCGCCTGGAGCGGCTCCGTACCCAGAACCGGACCCAGCCCCGGAACCAGAGCCGGGGCCGTACCGATCTGGCCGTCATGCCGCTCACCAGGCTCGCGCTGTACGTCCTGTCCCTGCCCCGGGCCGAACGCGCCGGCCGCCGCGCGGAGCTGACCGGCGCCCTGCGTGCGGCAGCCAGGCGCGCGGCCGGACCGTACGCCGGGACGTGGGGGCGGGTCGCCGCCGTACTGGACGACAGTTACTCCTCCTCGGGTTCGGGCGAGAAGCGCCGGCGTCCGCTCGCGACGGCCCTGGCCTGCGGTTATCTGCTGGAGGCGCTGGCCGCGCCGGGAGCGTACGCGCCGCACTGGACCTCCGGCGGGACGGATGCGCTGCTTGTCGCGCCGTACGGTCCGACCCCGCTCGGCGGCCGGATCCTCGACGCCCTGGAGGGCGCGCCGGAGCGGCTCGTCATCGTCTCCGACGGCTGGGACAACGCCCCGCCGGGGCTGGCGGGTGAGGTGCTGCGGGTGTGGCGCACCCGGCTCGACCGGGAGCACCGGACGGCCGTCACGCATCTGAACCCTGTATACGACGCGGACGCGTTCGATGTGCGCCGGCTCACTCCTGGCGTGCCGACCGCGGGGATACGGGACGCCGAGGATCTGCCGGCCCTGGTGGAGATCGCGCGCTTCGCGGAGGGGCGTTCCGACCCGGCCGAGCTGCGGGCGTATCTGGACGGCCGCGTGCGGCGGTTCCTGGCGGAGGCGGAAACGGAAGCGGAAGCGGCTGAGGAGGTACGGCGATGCCCCGGCTCGATCTCGACGGGCTGACCGCCCGTCCCGCGCAGGTCTGGGGCGGCATCCGGCTCGTACCGCTGGTGCGGGACGAGCCGATGGCGGGCCTGCGGCTGCGCCGGGAGGTCTACGGCGGTGCGGGCGAGGTCCTGGTGGATCCGGGGACGCGTTACGTGTCGTACATACCGCACGGGTTCGTCGCCGACTGGTCCGGCGAAGGACCGGAGGACGGCGGGCAGGGCGGCGGGCAGGGCGCCGCGTACGGCACCCAGCTCGGCACCGGCCGGCCCGAGACCGTACGCGTGCACCGCCATCACCGGATGGTGAAGCGCCTGCCCAAAGGGGCAGGGAACTCAGGCGGAGGCGGCCCCGTCACGCGCGCCCGCTTCCTGCCGCTCCACCTCGCCCTGGAGGGCTATCTCGCGCTGCACTTCGGCGGTCCGTCCATCGCCTGGGACGAATGGTCCCGGCAGGCGGTACGGCACGGGCTCTCGCCGCGCGCCGAGGACGCGTATCTCGGGCTCACCGTCCGGGGGCTCGGCGACGCGCTGCGCGTCTTCGAGATCCATCCCGGGCAGTGCGGTGTGCTGATCCACACGGCGGACGCGCTCGCCGCCGCCTTCGTGGTGCCGCACCCCGACGACTACCGTGCGCTGCACCCGAGTCTGCTCCAGGACCTGTTCGGGGAGCTGGTGCATCAGTACGCGTTCTACGGCGGCCGGGTGCCGGAGTTCGAGGCCCGGATCCGCGACGGACGGCACCTGGAGACGCTCGCCGATCTGCGGGCGGCGGCGCGGGCGCAGGAGCGGGCGTGGGCGGACACGTACACGCCGCTGCTGGCCCGGGAGCTGCTCTCCGCCTCGTACTCCTTCGAGCGGGTCTACCGGATGGGGGACTTCACGCTGCGGCGCTTCCTGCCGTCGTTCCACCGCGGTGACGCCGCCGGGCGGTACGGGCGGCGCGAGGCGGAGCAGCACATCGGGGAGGTGATCAGTGACCACAAGGGACGTACCGCGTATCTCAAGACGTTCCGGCTCTCCGACGGGCAGATCAGGCGGGGCCATCTGCTGTCCCGGCTGGCCGCGCACGACTGGCACCTGGACCGGACGGCGGAGGCCCTGGGCACCGGGCGCGAGGAGCTGGTGCGGCGGATCCACGCGGCGGGCTTCGGGGCGCTGCTTCGGGACGCCGCTGAAGGGGCGCGTTCCGCGCGAACCGCACACACCGCCGCGAAACAAATGAAACCCGAGTAACACGTGGTTCACGGAGGGGCAACGGCAGGGAAATCACATATTGCGAGGCTATGGGCCAAACCTGCTGCACCCGCAAAGGATGAGGCCCCGTGACGTTCAAGGCTGAGTACATCTGGATCGACGGAACCGAGCCGACCGCGAAGCTGCGCTCGAAGACGAAGATCCTCAGTGACGGCGCCGAGCTGCCCATCTGGGGCTTCGACGGGTCGAGCACGAACCAGGCCGAGGGCCACGCCTCCGACCGCGTGCTGAAGCCGGTCTTCTCCTGTCCGGACCCGATCCGCGGCGGGGACGACGTCCTCGTCCTGTGCGAGGTCCTGAACATCGACATGACGCCGCACGAGTCCAACACGCGGGCCGCGCTGACCGAGGTCGCGGAGAAGTTCGCTGGCCAGGAGCCGATCTTCGGCATCGAGCAGGAGTACACCTTCTTCAAGGGCGCGCGCCCGCTCGGCTTCCCCGAGGGCGGTTTCCCGGCGGCGCAGGGCGGCTACTACTGCGGCGTCGGCTCGGACGAGATCTTCGGCCGGGCGATCGTCGAGGCGCACCTCGACAACTGCCTCAAGGCGGGGCTCGGCATCTCCGGGATCAACGCCGAGGTCATGCCGGGGCAGTGGGAGTTCCAGGTCGGCCCGCTGGCGCCGCTGGTGGTCGCGGACCAGCTGTGGATCGCCCGCTGGCTGCTGTACCGCACCGCCGAGGACTTCGACGTCTCCGCGACGCTCGACCCGAAGCCGGTGAAGGGCGACTGGAACGGCGCCGGCGCGCACACGAACTTCTCGACGAAGGCGATGCGCGAGGGGTACGAGGCGATCATCACCGCGTGCGAGTCGCTGGGCGAGGGCTCCAAGCCGCTCGACCACGTCAAGCACTACGGCGCGGGCATCGACGACCGGCTGACCGGGCTGCACGAGACGGCCCCGTGGAACGAGTACAGCTACGGCGTCTCGAACCGCGGCGCGTCCGTCCGTATCCCGTGGCAGGTCGAGCAGGACGGCAAGGGGTACATCGAGGACCGCCGTCCGAACGCCAACGTCGACCCGTACCTGGTCACGCGGCTGATCGTGGACACCTGCTGCACGGCGCTGGAGAAGGCCGGCCAGATCTGACGGCCGTCTGACGGCCGATGGCACGATGATCCGGTCCGCGGCTCCGCGCCGCACCGGCTCCTTCGGGGGGCGACCGCCCGCACGGCGGTCGCCCCCCGCTGCCGTGCGACGCCGGTGCGTGTTCGTATCGACAGGTGAAAGGGGCGTGCTGCGGGACGGCGATGTCTGCTTCAATGGACTCATGGCCAGCTTCCAGCACACCGTGACAGGTCGTCGCACCGACCTGGAGCCGTTCTGGCCGTCCCGGCAGCATCACGACTTCGACCGGGTGTGTTGCCGCGCGAGGAACGCGTCGGCCCTCTAAAGCCATTCTCTGGCCTTCGGCCGCCGCGCAGACGTACGTCTCTCCGTCCGTCCTCCTGTCGTTCCGGCGACTCCTTCGCGCGAAAGAGCTGACCCCTCATGGCGAACTCCCTTTCCTTCTCGGCCGTTCCCGCCACCGCACCCACCACGCCCTCCGCGCCCACCGGCCGGGGCCGGCTGCGGGCCGTGGACCGCGACGAGACCGCGCCGCCCGTACCCGCCTCCGTACCGGCCCATGTCGTGGACTTCCTGCCGCCGGGCGCGACCTGGCTGCCGGCGCCGCAGCACACCCTGCCCTCCCTGCCGGGGCAGCCGCCGATGATCGGCTACCTGGTGCTCGTACCGGCGGACCAGCACACCGCCGCGCCGGCCGCCGCGGTTTCGCACACCACCGGGCGTACGGAGCCGGGCGGCGGGTCCGTACGGGTCGACAGCGTCCAGCGGACCGCCGCCGTGGACGGCGAGCAACTGGATCTCACATACCTCGAATTCGAGCTGCTGGCCCATCTGGTGGCGCATCCGAACCGGGTGCACACGCGCGACCAGCTGGTGACGACGGTCTGGGGCTACGGGCATGTGGGCGACGGCAGGACCGTCGATGTCCATGTGGCGCGGCTGCGGCGCAAGTTGGGCGCGGCGCACCGGCACACCATCCAGACCGTGCGGCGGGTGGGGTACAAGTACACGCCCTGAGGCAGCGGTTGTGGGCGGACGTTACGGGTGGAGCCCCGCAGGCCGGACATCTCCGGCCTGCGGGGCTCCGTCGTTGACGCGGGCCGGCGCTGTTACGCGTCCGCCGCCGCCTCGGGGGCGTCCTTCCTGGTCCGGGCGACCAGTCCGAGCACCGCGTCCAGGGCGAGGAACACCAGCAGGCTGATCCCGAGCAGCGGTACGAACCAGCCGACCAGCGCGGTCACCGCGGCGAGCGGCAGCAGCCAGGTCAGCGGGACCTTCCGCCAGGTGCCGCGCGGGATGGGCCGGCCGGCGCTCAGCTTCCGTTCCTTGGTGGGGCGGCGCTGCCACCACATGCGGTAGCCCAGGACGATGAGCAGGATCAGGGAGAGCGCGAGGGCCACGAGCACCAGCTGGTTGAAGATCCCGAGGAAGAGCCCCATGTGGGCGTCGATGCCGATCCGGGTGAGCTGGGCGAGCACGGGGTAGTCGGCGAAGCGCAGCTCGTCGATGATCATGCCGTTGGCGGGGTCGACGGCGACGGAGTCGAGCCGTACGGGGAACTGCTTGTCGGTCTGCGCGATGACATAGCCGGTGCCCTCGGTCGGGAGGGTCACCGCGATCGGGCCGTCGAGGCCGGCCTGCCGGGCGGCGACCACGGCCAGATCGATCCCCACGTCCTTGCCGTGGTCCATGCCCTCCATGCCGGGCGTGTCCGCCGTGGAGCCGTGGTCGGCGTGGCCGCCGCCGTCCGAGGAGCCGGCGGCGCCCTTGAGGGTCGCGGAGACGGCCGGGGTGGCGCTGCCCAGCTGGTCCTTGATGGCGTTGATGTTCTCGCCCGCGTACGTCGACCAGGTCAGGCCGGTGGCGGAGAGCAGAACGAGCCCGGTCACCGCCCACAGCCCGACCGAGCCGTGCAGGGACAGCGTCCTGCGCCGGCCCGTGGCGCCGCGCTCGGGCACGAGCAGCGCGCGTTTCGAGGCCCGTCGGCGGCCGGTCCAGAGCAGCAGGCCGCCGAGGGCGACCACCCAGAGCCAGCTGGCGGCGAGTTCGCTGTAGAGGCGGCCGGACTCGCCGAGGAGGAGATTCTGGTGCAGATGGGAGATCCAGGTGCGCAGCGGGAGGGATCCTGAGCTCCCGTAGCTGTCCAGCTCGCCCCGGACCTTCGCGGTGTACGGATCGACGAAGACGGCGAGGGAGGTGTACGGCGCGTCATTGGCCCCGGCCATCAGGACCCGGGTGGTGGCGCCCTCCTCCGACGGGAGGCGTATGCCGGTGATCGTGCGCTCGGGGTGCGCGGCGCGGGCGGCGGCGAGCTGGTCGGAGAGCGGCTGGACGCGGTCGCCGACCGGGGCCCGCAGCTCGTGGCGGTAGATGACCTTCTCCCCCTGGATGGAGAGGGCGTAGAGAAGGCCGCTGGTGGCGGCGATCAGCAGCAGCGGGGCGATCAGCAGGCCCGCGTAGAAGTGGAGCCGCAGGACGAGGGGGCGCAGCGCGCTCCATCCGGACGGCGCGGATCCGGATGCGGATGCGGATGCCGCGGAAGGGGTGTCGGAGGAAGGGGTGTCGGTCCCCTGTACGGGGTCGTCAATGGCCATGACTGTCCTAGGAGTTGGCGTCGGCACGAGGGAAGGAGCCCCGGCCGTCGGCCAACGTCAGACAGTGCTGAGGGCGGCGGCTCCCGGGGCTGTGGCGCGGGGGGTACGGCCGACGGGCGGGCCGCGCCGCGACAGGGCGTGCGCGAGGACGGCCCCGCGCAGCCGGTGCGCCGCCGGGGCGCCGGGGCCGGGCCTCGGCGGCCTGGGCACGGCGGACGGCCTGGCTGCGGCGAGGAGGAGCCGGAGCGGGGCGAAGGCCAGCGCGCAGGCGGCGCGCCCGAGCCGGAGCAGCGCGGCCTCGCCACGGGCCAGCCAGAGGGCGCAGACGGCGGCGGCGAGGACGTGGGCGGCGAGCATCCCGGCGGAGGCGCCGAGGAGGCCGTCGGCGACGGCCACCGCCCCGGGGGCGGCGTCGACGGCGGTACCGGACCCGGTGTCGGTGCCGGTACCGGTGCTCATGTCCATGCCGGTGTGCGCGACCGTCGACACGGACGCGGAGAGCCCGTACGGCAGCGCCCCGGCGAAGATCAGGTGCAGCAGCGCCTGGACGGTGAGCAGCCCGGCGCCGATCGCCCCTGCGCCCCGGTGGCGCCCGGCCGCGAGCCACGCCACCGCGCCGGTGACGGCGAACGCGGTCCACAGCGCGCCGGGCGCCATCGCGTGCGCGGACGCGCCGGACGCGCCCGGCGGCCCCGTAGGTCCGGACGCGAGCGCGTGCCCGACCGCCGCGAGCGTCACGCAGACCGCCGCGAAGACGGCGGCGCGCAGGGCGCGTATCGGTGACCGGGCGTCTGTCATGGTCCGCACATGCTCCCATCCCCGGGTGGTGCCCGGGCACTCCCCGGACGCCGGAATGTACGGACGGCCCCGGCCGCGTGCTCACCGGACGCCGCTCCGCCCGTACGCGTCAACTCCCTTACGGCGTAACCGAGACCGCACGCGGCACCCCGGCCCCTCCGGTCCGGACCTCTTGGGCGCATTGACGGCATACGCCCGGTTTGTTAATGGAGATTTCTATGAATTCCCGGAGCCGCTGAACACCTCGTGTAGGAAGCCCGTATGGAACGGAGCGCTTCGCTTCTCCCCCTGCCGCGATTTTCCTGTAACCGGCAACGAAGCTTGAGGAGTTAGTTCCATGGCACGTACATCGAGAAAACGCTCCACAACGGCAAACCGGGCGATCGCCGCCGGGGCTGCCTTGCTCCTTGGCGGGGGCGGGCTGGTAGCGGCCAATGTCTACGCGTCTGCGGGGGAGAACAAATCTTCCGCGCAGAGCCAGAACGCCGCGCAGTCGTGGTCGACCATCAGTTGCCCGGACATCGCCACGCAGAGCCAGCTGGCGAACGTACCGGAGGCTGCCCGGCCGGAGGTGGACCGCAACCTCGCACTGCTGGACACACAGATCACCGAGGCGTACAAGCGGTTCGCCGACGAGAAGGCGCAGATCGCCCGCGATCCCGGATTCGCGCAGAGCGCCATCCTGGGCCCGCTGCAGTCCAAGCGTTTCGCCACCATCGACCGGATCGCCATCGCGGTCGGCCGGGTCGCCCAGAAGCCGACGGGCCTGGACGCGCTGTCCGCCTGCACGCTTCAGGCCGACAACACCCCGAAGGCGGGGAACGGCAACAACGGCGGTAACAACGGCGGCAACGGCAACAACGGCGGCGGCAACAACGGCGGCCAGAACAACGGCGGCAACAACAACGGCGGCAACGGTGGCAACACCGGCGGCGGCGACAACGCCGGTGGCAACACCGGCGGCGACCAGGGCCAGAACGGCGGTCAGGGTGACGGTGCGAACCAGGGTCAGGATGGCGGCCAGGATGGCGGTCAGGGCGGCGGCCAGGGCGGTAACGGCCCCGAAGCCTCCGACTTCGCCGACATCAAGAGCATCCAGCCCAACGTCAAGAACGTCCGTACCGGCCGGGGCGGTTCGAAGGGCACCTTCAGCAGCGACTGCGGTGTCAACGCGAACGGGATTTTCAACTCGGACAATGTGATCGTGGCGCCCGGTGTGAGCAACGGCGCGCACCACTTCCACGACTACATCGGTAACCAGAACAACGACGCGTTCGCGACCGACGAGACCCTCGCCAACGGCCAGACCTCCTGCAAGAACCAGGGCGACAAGTCCTCGTACTTCTGGCCGGTCATCCGCCTCCAGAACGGTGAGAACGAGGTCGACGCCAACAAGGACGGCGGCGGTCTCGAAGGCAACGTCGGCAAGATCCAGCGCCCGACGCAGGTGACGAACGTGTTCGTCGGCAACCCGAAGTCCAAGGTTGTCGCCATGCCGAAGTTGCTGCGCATCATCACCGGTGACGCCAAGGCGTTCGTCAACGGCAACGCCAACGCCAACGCGTCGTGGAGCTGCACCGGGTTCGAGAACCGCCAGCTGAAGGACAAGTACCCGATCTGCCCGCAGGGCAGCCAGGTCGTCCGTACGTTCAAGTTCCAGAGCTGCTGGGACGGTCAGAACATCGACAGCGCCAACCACCGTACGCACGTCGCGTTCGCCGGCGCCAACGGCCAGTGCCAGAACGGCTTCCAGGCCATCCCGCAGCTCGTGCAGCGCATCGTCTACAGCGTGCCCCCGGGCCCGGGCTTCGCGGTGGACTCCTTCCCGGAGCAGCTGCACAAGCCGGTCACCGACCACGGTGACTTCATCAACGTCTTCGACGAGAACCTCATGAACACGCTCGTGAGCTGCATCAACGAAGGCCGTAAGTGCAAGTGACGCACCCGTGACGCCGGCCGGCCGACGCGTAGTCGGCCGGTACCGGCGGCGGTGAGGGAGTGGGCCGGGTCCCGATCGGACGGATTCCGACCGGCCGGGACCCGGCCCACTCCCCCTCCTTCTCCCCCCACACCCCCCGCGCCCCCCACATTCGCGCTGCGCGGTCAGCTCATGTGACCCGAATGCTCCTCGTCCCCCCCACTGTCGCCACTCTCACCCGAGTGGTGCGACGAGCCGCTCTCCACGGTCCCGCCGAGCCGGCCGCGCAGTGCTTCTATGACCTTCTCCTCACCGACGGCGACCCACTTCCGTCCGACGAGGTAGGAACCGCCGTAGTCCTTCGCCTCGTTGATCCACTCACGCAGACCGCGGTCGGTCGTGAAAGTGGCGAGCACCCATTTGCCGTCGTCCGTCGTGCAGTTGGCCTGCCTCAGCTCCGCCGCCTCGCTGCTTATGTGCGGCTTGCACTCCGCCTGCGCGGCAATCTTCTCCAGGCTCCCGGTCGCCTCCTTCGGCACCTCGGGAGCCTTCTCTTCGTTCGCGCCACAGCCCGCCGCGAGAAGCAGGGTCAGGGCCGCCAGTACCACCAGGGATCGTTCCTTACGCATACGCACCATCGTCCTCCCTCAATCCGCCTCCGCGCCCACGAACGGCGGGATATGTGAGAGACATGGGGCACGCGTGGCGCGGGCGACGCGAGTGAAGCGGGTGGCACACGCATCCGAGGGAACACCCGGTGGTGTTACGGCAGCAGCAGCCAGTCCGCGCCCAGCGCCGACACCAGGGTCAGCCCCAGCAGCCAGGTGCCCAGCCGGGTACGCCCGTGCCGGCTCAGCTCGATCACCACACCGCACATGATCATCGCGATCCCGTACACCCCGACCACGAGCACCGACGTGCGCTCCGCGAGCCGTACGACCAGCAGCGCGGCCAGCCCGGTGAGCAGCACCGACGCCACCGCCACGCCGAGCAGGCGCGCCTGACGGGGCGTCAGTCCGTCGTACGCGGGATCCGCCGGGTCCAGCGGATCCGCGGAGTCCGCCGGGTCCGCCGGGTCCGCCGCCGCGCCCACCGCCGGGTGCGACGGCCCCTCCGGCGCCGGGCCGTCGAGGTCCGGAGTCGGGGTGTCCACAGCCGTGTCCTGGTCAGATGTGCTCATGGAGGGCGAGCGTATCCGAGATCCTCCCTGCCCCGCCGGTTAGGCTGTTCGTATGACGACCGGGGTGCGCCGCAGGATGGGCGTCGAGGAGCGCAAGCAGCAGTTGATCGGGGTGGCACTCGAACTCTTCAGCCACCGCTCCCCCGACGATGTCTCCATCGACGAGATCGCCGCCGCGGCCGGTATCTCCCGCCCGCTCGTCTACCACTACTTCCCCGGCAAGCAGAGCCTGTACGAGGCGGCGCTGCGCCGGGCCGCCGACACACTGGCGGCGAGCTTCGTCGAACCGCGCGAAGGGCCCCTGGGTGCACGGCTGCTGCGGGTGACGGGGCGCTTCTTCGACTTCGTCAACGATCACGGCCCGGGGTTCAGCGCGCTGATGCGCGGCGGTCCCGCGGGCGGCTCCTCCATGGCCAACGCCATGATCGACGAGGTGCGGCAGGCCGCGTGCGTACAGATCCTGTCGCATCTCGACGTCGATCCCGCCGAGCCGCCCGCCCGGCTCCAGCTGGTCGTACGGTCCTGGGTGTCGCTGGCCGAGACGACGGCGCTGCTCTGGCTCGACGGGCGCCGGATCCCGCGGCGCGAGCTGGAGTTGCAGCTGGTGCACGACTTCGGCGCGCTGGCCGCGGTGAGCGCCGCGTACGACGCGGAGATGGCCGCGGTCCTGCTGCGCGGGGTCGCGGACGAGCCGGCCGACGGCGCTTTCGGTGATCTCCTCGGCCGGCTGTCCCTGCTGGGCGCGGGCCTGGCGGCCCCCGCCGGAGGCACGGCCGCGGATACGGTGACGGGCGTGCCCGGCCAGCGCGTTCAGGCGTAGCGGACCGAGACCTGGGTGAAGCCCAGGGAGTGCAGCAGCCCCTGGAGCATGGCGGTGGTGTTCTTCTCGGCGCGGACGGTGAGTTCGCTCTCCGCCGCCGCCTCGCCGATGTGCCGGGCGGCGAGCTGGTTCACGGCGCGTTCGTCGGCCGGGTTGTCGGAGAAGAGATCCCCGAGCCGGTCGATCAGTCCGCGCTGCTTGGATACGGCGTAGGAGCGGTCGGGGTCCATCGCCGGCTTGCCGAGCACCGCATGGGGCAGCCGGATCGTCGCGGTGGTGCGCTCGTCGTCGACCTGGACGCTCTTCTCCCCGATACCGCTGAAGTCGACGTACGAGGAGACCGTGCCGGCGCCCACGAAGAGGGTGCGGCTGCCCTTGATCGCGTCGGGCAGATACTTGGTGTCCTTCTCCAGGTCCACGACGACCTGGAAGTTGCCGGAGGCCGCTTCGTACCGGTCCAGGTCCTGGATCGACTGGAGCAGGGTCGGTCCGGTCCGGTCGTGGGTCTCCTCCCCGAACAGGTTGCCGAAGCCGGGCAGCAGGTCGAGCCGGCTGCCGAGGAACAGCAGCGCGGCCACGACGACGAGGGCCAGGGGAACCTTTCCCCACCAGGGCAGCCGCGCGAGTCGCTGCTCGCGCCGGCTCTCTTCCGGTTTCGCGTCGGTGGACGTCATACCCACCTGATGTCCCGCCCGGCCCGGTTCACACGGTCACAAGGTAAGAGTTTCGTCTCAACTTCCTTGATCCACATGGCGTTTGGGCCAGGCGCCGACGTCAGAACCGCAGGTCGAGGACCCGGATCACGGCTCCGGATCACGGCTCCGGATCACGGCTCGGGGAAGTGCCCCTGGAGCGCGCGGGCCAGGCCGCTCTCCCCGTCGTCCACCAGCCCCCGGTGGAAGGCGTCCTCGTACGCCGGGTTCCCCGCCGCCGCGCGGGCCTGGCGTTCGCACTCGGCGCGTACGTCGGCCAGTTCGGGGGTGCCGCGCTGGGGGTGGCCGACCATGCGCCAGAACGCCTGGCCCGTACCGTACGCGTACGCGGCCCGTTCGCCGTCGCCCTGCGCGGCGACGGCGGCGGCCAGCAGGTCGAGGCCGAGCGCGATCCCGAAGCTGTCGCCCAGCTCCTCCTTGCCGCTGACCATCGAGCGGGCGTGGGCCTCGGCCTCGTACGGCCTGCCCTGGAACAGATGCACCAGCGCGAGCTGGTAGTCGGCGTAGGCGCGGGTCCAGCACTCGCCGCGCTCCAGGCAGACGCGGCGCAGCTCGGTGGCCTCCGCGCTGGACTCGTCGAGCCGGCCGAGGGCGGTGAGCGCGAAGATCCGCACCAGCCGGCAGCGCAGCTGGGACGGGGAGTCGAAGGGGTCGGCGGGCCGCTCGCGCAGGGCGCGGTCGGAGACGGTGAAAGCGGCCTGGGCTCGGCCCATCATGAGACAGGTGATGCTGAGGAGGTACGCGGCGGAGAGCATCGACTCCGGGTCCTGGTCGCGCCAGGCCGCCTTGGTGCACCGCTCGCCGAGCCGGTGGGCGCCCTGGTGGTCGCCCTGGAGCATGACGGTGATGCCGAGCGCCCAGAGCGCGCGGGTGCGGTGCGGTCCGCGGGTGCGGGCGCCGTCGAGGGCGCGCTCCAGATAGATCCGGGCCTCGTGGAGGTGGCCGCAGCAGCTCCAGTAGAAGGCGACGCGGCCGGCCATCTCGACGGCGGCCTCGGGGTCGGCGTCGAGGAGGTGGTTGAGCGCGGCGCAGAGATCGGCGTGGCTCGCGGTGATCCTGGTGTACCAGGCGACCTGCTCGGGTCCGATCCAGCCCGCGTGGGCGCGGCGGGCGAGACCGGCGAAGTGGGCGGCGTGCCGGTCGGCCAGGAGCTTCTCCTCGCCGAGTTCGGCCAGCCACATCGCGCCGTACTCGCGGATGGTGTCGAGCATCCGGAACCGGCCGTCCTCCCTGCTCAGTACGGACTGGGCGACGAGCCCCGCCAGCGCCCGGTCGACGGCGCCGGCGGTGAGCGGGCCGCCGGCGCAGACCGCCGCCGCGTCCGCCGCGCCGATGGCGCCGCGGAAGACGGAGAGCCGGGCCCACAGCAGGCGTTCCAGGGGCGCGCACAGCTCGTGGCTCCAGCCGATGGCGGTGCGCAGGGCGCGGTGGCGCTGCGGCCAGCCGGTGTGGTGGACGAGCGTGTCGAGCCGGGAGCGGAGCCGGGAGGTCAGTACGTCGGCCATGTGCTCCACGGAGGCGTGGGCGTTGGCGTTGTCGAGCTGGGCGCAGGCGAGTTCGACGGCGAGCGGGACGCCTTCGAGCCGGTGGCAGATCTGGACGGCCGCGGCGGCGGCACCCGGGTCGTCGAGCGAGAGCCGGGGGGCGGAGGCGGCGGCGCGATCGCGGAAGAGCTGGAGGACCTCGTCGTCCTCCTCCAGCGGCAACGGCGGTACGTCGAGCCGGTGTTCGCCCCGGCCGTCGAGGGGCTGCCGGCTGGTGGTGAGGACGGTGAGGCCGGGCGCGGCGGTGAGCAGCTCTCCGACGAGGTGCCGGCAGGCGGGGGCCACGCGTTCGCACGAGTCGAGGACGAGCAGCACGCGCCGGTCGGCGAGCCATTCGCAGAGCGCCTCGACGGGGGTGCGCAGGGAGTGGTCCCAGAGGCCGACGGCGTCCGAGACGGTGCTGAGCAGGGTGCGCTCGTCGTAGAGCGGCGAGAGGTCGGCCCACCAGACCCCGTCGGGGTAGCGCGCGCCGCGCCGCGCGGCCTCCGCGGCCCGCAGCGCGAGCCTGGTCTTGCCCACGCCGCCGCTCCCGGTCAGTGTGATCAGCCGGTGTTCTTCGAGTGCGCGCGCCAGCAGGACCAGCTCGGTCCCGCGCCCCACGAAGCTTGTCTTTTCCTCGGGAATGTTCCCCACCACGGAGACAGTCTGGACCCGTTTCGCGCCATGACCGACACCCCTGTCGGTGTGCGGTCAAAAACGACCGAGAGTCACTCCCCCTCGCTCAATTAGGCCCGAAAATCAGTCAGAAGGGCCGCCCGGCGTGCTGTACACCGGGCGGCCCCCTGTCGAACGGGGCGGGACGGGTCAGCCGCGCCAGGTGTCGGAGAGGGTGACCTTTCCGGTCGCGGGCACGGTCGCCGTACGGTTGGCGCCGCTCTCCCACGTCACATTGCCCGCCGCGTCCTTGCGGAGGTACTTGTACGCGAAGGACGTGCCGGCCGGCAGCGCCACGTCGAGCTTCCACACCGGGTAGGCCGCCGGGCCGAGCTTCAGCGCGCTGCCGGTGTTCCAGTTGCCGAGCGCGGACTGGTCGCCGGTGACGTAGATGTCCTGCCCGAGGACCGTGGTCGCGCTCACCCCGAAGGACGCGCCCGAGGTACCCGTGCCGGGATCCGGGTCGGAGCCGCCGGGCGTCGCTGTGCAGGTGCGCGCGCCCGTGTGCAGCGCGAGCGCCGTGTTGGCGCCGAGGGTGGCGGTGAACTGACCGGAGCCGTTGACGGTCACCGCGTTGCCGCTCTGCACATCGCAGTAGTCGCCGGCGGGCAGCGAGGTCTGGAAGGTGCGGGTGAGCGCGGAGCTCTCGTGGTTGAGGGCGACATACCCGGCCGAGCCGCGCCCGAAGGCGATCCGGTTCGCCCCGTTGTCCCACCAGTCGGTGACGGCCTGGCCGCGCGTGGTGTTGCGGAAGCCGACCATCGAGGCGATCTCGCGCCAGGCGTGCTGGCACTTCCAGCCGTCGCTGTAACAGGCGTTGACCGTACCGCCGTTGGGCGGGCCCGCGTCCCGGTCGGTGAACTCGTACCCGGAGTGCACGTCGGGCGAACCGTACGGCCAGGCCAGCATGAAGACGTTGGCGAGGGTGTAGTTGGCGCCGTCCTTGTAGCTGAGGGTGTCGCCGCCGCGCTCGGTGTCGTGGTTGTCGACGAAGACGGCCGACCTGCCCGACTCCATGTAGCCCCAGCTCTCGCCGAAGTTCTTCAGATAGGCGAGGTTCTCCCCGGTGACGACCCGCTTGAGGTCACGGGCGTACCGGAACTCCTGGACGTCGCCGGTAGCGAGGTACTCGCTCGGCGAGACGGCCTCGCCGGCGCCGTATATCGCCTCCTGCTTCCAGTACGCGCCCGGGCTGCTCAGCCTGCTCTTGATGTTGGCGAGATCGGCGGCGGCCATGTGCTTGGCGCCGTCGATGCGGAAGCCGTCGACGCCGAGGGAGAGCAGGTCGTTCAGGTACGCGGCGATCCGGCCGCGTACGTACTCGGCACCGGTGTCGAGGTCCGAGAGTCCGACCAGTTCGCAGTTCTGGACGTTGGAGCGGTCGTTGTAGTTGGTGATGTCCGACCGGCAGGTGTGGAAGTCGGCGTCCGAATAGGTGCCCGGGTAGCTGTACTTGGTGTACGAGGAGCCGCCGGTGCCGGTGCCGCTGCCGGCCGTCATGTGGTTGATGACGGTGTCGGCGACGACCTTGACACCGGCCGTGTGGCAGGTGCTGACCATGTTCGAGAAGGCGGCGCGGTCGCCGAGCCGGCCGGCGATCCGGTAGCTGACGGGCTGGTACGAGGTCCACCACTGGGCGCCCTGGATGTGCTCCTGGGGCGGCGAGACCTGTACGTATCCGTAGCCGGCCGGGCCGAGCGTGTCCGTGCACGCCTTGGCTATGGAGTCGAACTTCCACTCGAACAGTACGGCGGTGACGTCCTTGGACCCCGGCGGCGCGGCCTGGGCGGGCTGGGCGGGGACCGTCAGGGCGACGGCCGCGCCGGCCACGAGGGCCAGCGCGGCGGCCAGGGGGCCCCTGACACGGGCTCTGCGAGCCATGTTTCCTCCAACAACACTGGTGGGGAAGGTGCGGGTGCAGTGCGGGTGGTGCGTCAAAGGGGGGCTGGGCCGGTTACACGGCCCACCACACCGTGGTGTCGGCGGGCAGCTCGGTGTGGCCGCCGTCGTCCCCGGCCTGGACCGGGACCGCGCCCGGGACCGGGCCGCTGGCCAGCAGCGGGCGGCCGGGCGTCGCGATCCGTACCGGCGCGTCCGTCGTGTTGACCGTGCAGCGGAAACCGGGCCGGCCGAGCGCGAGCACGCCCTCGGGCGCCTCGTACCACTCCACGTCCGTGCCCGCGCCGAGCCCCGGGTGCTCCTTGCGTACGGTCAGGGCCGCCCGGTACAGCTCCAGCGTGGAGTCCGGGTCGCCGGTCTGCGCCTCGACGGAGTGCGCGCCCCAGCCGGCCGGCTGCGGAAGCCAGCTGCCGCCGTCGCCGAAGCCGTACGAACTCCCCTCGCGCGTCCAGGGGATGGGCACCCGGCACCCGTCGCGGAAGCCGTCCTGGCCGTCCGCGCGGAAGAACGACGGGTCCTGGCGTGCCTCGTCGGGCAGGTCGGTGACGTCGGGCAGCCCCAGCTCCTCGCCCTGGTAGAGATAGGCGGAACCGGGCAGGGCCAGCATGAGCAGCGTCGCCGCGCGGGCCCGGCGCAGTCCGAGCGTACGGTCGCCGGCCAGCCGGGTCTGGGTGCCGACGCCGGGCGGGCTCGCGAAGCGGGTGGCGTGCCGGGTCACATCGTGGTTGGAGAGCACCCAGGTGGCCGGGGCGCCGACCGGGCGCATCGCGGCGAGCGAGACCTCGATGACCTCGCGCAGCGCGGACGCCTCCCAGGAGGTGCCCAGGTACTGGAAGTTGAACGCCTGGTGGAGTTCGTCGGGGCGTACGTAGTTGGCGGTGCGCTCGACGGTGGGGGTCCAGGCCTCGGCGACGGCGATGCGGTCGCCGGGGTACTCGTCGAGGATGGTGCGCCACTGCCGGTAGACCTCGTGCACCCCGTCCTGGTCGAAGAACGGCATGACGTCGTTGCCGAGCAGCCGCAGCTGGCCGCCCGCGCCGATGTCGGGCAGTCCTGCCTCCTTGACCAGCCCGTGGGCGACGTCCACGCGGAAGCCGTCGACGCCCATGTCGAGCCAGAAGCGCAGGATGGAGCGGAACTCGTCGGCGACGGCCGGGTGGTCCCAGTTGAAGTCGGGCTGCTCGGGCGCGAAGAGGTGCAGATACCAGTCGCCGGGGGCGCCGTCCGGGTCGGTGGTCCGCGTCCAGGCGGGGCCGCCGAAGATGGAATCCCAGTCGTTGGGCGGCAGTTCGCCGTCCTGGCCCTTCCCCGGCCGGAAGTGGTAGCGCTCGCGCAGCGCGGAGCCCGGCCCTTCGCGCAGGGCGCGCTTGAACCACTCGTGCTCCGACGAGGAGTGGTTGGGGACGAGGTCCACGATGATCCGCAGATTCAGTTCGTGGGCGTCACGGATCAGCGCGTCGGCGTCCAGCAGGGTGCCGAACATCGGGTCGATGGCGCGGTAGTCGGCCACGTCGTACCCCGCGTCGGCCTGCGGGGAGGCGTAGAACGGGCTGAGCCAGACGGCGTCGACGCCCAGCTCGGCGAGGTACGGGAGGCGGCGCCGCACCCCGTCGAGGTCGCCCATCCCGTCGCCGTTGCCGTCGGCGAAGCTGCGTGGATAGACCTGGTAGATCACCGCGTCCTGCCACCAGCCGTGGCGGTGGCCCGGGGCGTCGTCGGACGTGCCGGTGAAAGGGGCAGCGAGGTGCTGGGTCATGGTGTCCCTGGGGTGTCTGGGGTGTCTGACATATCTGGGTCTTGAAGGAGACGTACGGCCGGTCAGCCCTTGACCGCCCCGGCCGACATCCCGGTGACGAGATGCCGCTGCGCGAAGAGGAAGACCAGCGCGGCGGGGATCGCGATCAGGACGGACGCGGCGGTCATCGGGCCCCACTGGGCGCCGTACTGGTTGACGAACTTCTGGAGGCCGCCGGCGAGCGTGAGGTTCTCGTCGCCGACCATGAAGGCCGAGGCGTAGGCGACTTCGCCCCAGGCGGTGATGAAGGAGTAGAACGCGGTCACCGCGAGCCCCGGCTGCGCGAGCGGCAGGATCAGCCGGAAGAAGGTGCCGAAGGGGTTCAGTCCGTCGACCATGCCGGACTCGTCGATCTCCCGGGGGATGGTGTCGAAGAAGCCCTTCATCATCCAGGCGCAGAACGGCACGGAGATGGTCAGGTAGGTGATGACCAGGCCGGCGGACCTGTTGAGCAGCCCGAGCCCCGCCATGATGTTGTAGATCGGCACGATGAGGACGGCGACCGGGAACATCTGGGTGACCAGCAGCGTCCACATCAGTCCGCGCTTGCCGGGGAAGCGGAAGCGGCTGACCGCGTAGCCGGTGGTGGCGGCGGTGAACACCCCGAGGAGGGTGGTGAGGCCGGCGACGAGGAGCGAGTTGCCGAACCAGGTGAGGAACGGGGTGTCGCGCAGCAGGTCGGTGTAGTTCTCGAACGTCGTGTCGCGGAAGAAGTCGGTGGTCGTCGCGTAGCTCGCGGGCTTGAGCGAGGTCAGGAAGACCCAGAGCACCGGGAAGACGGCGATGACGGACGCGACGACGAGCGTGATGTGCAGCGCGACGGAGGCGAGCGGCGAACGCCGCCCGCGGCGCGGCGTGTTGGCGGTCGGAGCGACGGCGCGGGCGGTGGCGCGGGCCGTGGCGGTGGCGGTGGTCACCACGTATCTCCCTGCTTGCGGAGGACTCGCCGGTAGACCGCGGCGAAGAGCATCAGGAGGACGAGGATCAGCACGCCCCAGGTGGAGGACTGCGCGTAGTCGCGCGGGCTGATCTCGAAGGAGAACTTGTACGCCTGGGTGACCAGGATCTGGGTCGCCTCGCCCGGCCCGCCCCGGGTGAGCAGGAAGATCACCGGGAACATGTTGAACGTCCAGATGGTGGAGAGCAGGATCACGGTCGTGCTGACCGGCCGCAGCGCCGGCACGGTGATGTGGCGGAACCGCTGCCGGGCGTTCGCGCCGTCCATCTCGGCGGCCTCGTACATCTCCCCGGGGATGGCCTGGAGCCCGCCGAGCAGCGCGACCATCATGAAGGGCACGCCGAGCCAGACGTTGACGGCGATGACCGAGAACTTGGCCCAGGTGGGGTCGTTGAGCCAGGGCACCGCGTCGATGCCGCCGCCCGCAAGCAGCTTGTTCAGGAAGCCGCGGTCCTCGTTGTAGAGGAAGCGCCAGGCGAAGACGGAGACGAAGCCCGGTACGGCCCAGGGCAGGATCAGCAGCATCCGGTAGAGGGAGCGGCCGGCGATCCGGCGGTTGAGGAGGGTGGCCAGCCCCAGGCCGAGCGCGAAGGTGACGCTGACGCAGGAGACCGTCCACACCAGGGTCCAGCCGAGCGTGGCCAGGAACTGACTGCCCGTCAGAGCGTCGGCGTAGTTGTCGAGTCCGACGAACTCGTAGGTCGCCGGGATGTGGTTGACGCCGATGTTCCGCTCGACGTTGCGCTCATTGGCGTCGGTGAGCGACAGATAGACGCCGCGCAGCAGCGGGTATCCGATGATCACGCCGATCACGACGACGACCGGGGCGACCATGGTCCAGGCGTACCAGTGGGTCGCGAGGGCGCGCCGGAACCCGCCGTCGGTCCGGGTCTTCCCGGCCGGGTCGCCAGTGCCGCGGCTCCGGCCGCGGACGGGGGTACCGTCCGCGGCCGGTGCCACCGACTGGCCGGTGTGGACAGCCATGGCTACTTCCAGCCCTTGAGCAGCTTGCGGTAGGCGTCCCCGGTGGACTCGACGCCCTTCTCCGGGGTGGTCTGGCCGGTGAGGACCTTGGTGTACTCGGTGACGAGCGGCGCGAACAGGCTGCCGGTCTCCGGGATCCAGGGGCGCTCGATGGCCTTGTCGACGACGGGCTTGAAGAAGCCGACGATCTCGTTCTTCGCGACCTCCGGGCGCGCGTAGACCGAGGTACGGGTCGGGAGCAGGCTGAGCTCCTCGGCGACCTTGGCCTGGCTCTCGGCGGACGTCATGTACGCGGTGAAGGCGTAGGAGGCGTCGAGGTTCTTGGAACCGGCGTACACCGCGAGGTTGTGGCCGCCCTGCGGGGCGCCCTGCCCGGCGGATCCGGCCGGTACGGGCGCGATGCCGAGGTTGGCCTTGTCCTTGAACTGCGCGCCGCCGTAGGTGTCGGCGACGGCCCACGGGCCGTTGATGATCATCGCGACATCGCCGTCCTTGAACGACGCCTGCATGTTCTCCCAGCCGTCGGTGGCGTCGGTCTTGGCCGCGCCGGAGTCGACGAGGTCCTTGACGACGGTCATGGCCTTGACGCCGGCGGGGTCGTCGACGGTGACGGTCTTGGACTTGGCGTCGACCAGGTTGCCGCCCTCGCCGTACAGGAACGACAGGAACCAGTAGGCGTCGTCGCCGCGCAGATAGAGGCCGGTCTTGCCGGTCCTGCTCTTGATCTTCTTCGAGACGCTCTTCAACTCGTCGACGGTCCCGGGCACTTCCACCCCCGCCTCCTTGAAGATCTTCTTGTTGTAGAAGATGCCCATGGAGTCGATGACCTGCGGCGCCGCGTAGGTCTTGTCGTCGTACCGGGTCGAGGCGGCGGCCTGCGGCAGGAAGTCCTTCTCGTCCTTGAGCGCGGGCGTGCCGTCCAGCGGCGCGAGGTAGCCGAGGTCGGCGAACTCGGGGGTCCAGGCGACCTCGGAGCGGATGACGTCGGGCGCGCCGGAGCCGGACTGCGCGGCGTTCTTGAACTTGTTCTGGGCGTCGCCGAAGGGCACGTTGACGTAGTTGACCTTGACCTTCGGGTGCTGGGCGGTGAAGCCCTCGGCCAGCTTCCTGAAGACCTTGTCCTCGCTGCCGACGGTCGAGGTGTCCCACCAGGTGACCGTCCCCGACAGCTCACCACCCTTGCCACCGGCGCTTCCTGAGTCGCCGTCACTTCCGCAGGCGGTCGCCGCGAGGGCCAGGATCGCGGCCAGGGCGGTGGCCGTTATGCCACGTCGCATCCGAACTCCTTACAACTGCCGTACCGCTCCGTCGCGGCGCCGGGTCGGTGGTGAAGTTAACAGCGATGCAAGAACGCCGAAAGACCTTGCGGAATATTTCTGCAAGAAGTGCCGATCGTTACCGGGGTGTGTCCCGTGCGTACGTTGGCGAGTGTTGGCCAATCCCTTGACTGGAGGGCCTTGAGCTGACAGGGCGATCGGCGGAGGGTTCGCAAGATCTTGCAAGAGCTTGCTGCCGCGGTCGGAAGCCATGCGTGGTGGGCAATCCGACACACGCCCGGTACAGTCCACTCCCATGACCGCACGGCTTGCCGATATCGCAGCTCAGGCGGGGGTCAGTGAAGCGACGGTCAGCCGCGTTCTGAACGGCAAACCCGGGGTTGCCGCGACCACCCGCGAGTCCGTACTCGCCGCGCTCGACGTCCTCGGATACGAACGCCCCGTACGTCTGCGCCGCCGCAGCGCGGGGCTCGTCGGGCTGATCACGCCCGAGCTGGAGAACCCGATCTTCCCGGCGCTCGCCCAGGTCATCGGCCAGGCGCTGACCCGCCAGGGCTACACCCCGGTGCTGGCGACCCAGACCCCCGGCGGCTCGACCGAGGACGAGTTGACGGAGATGCTCGTCGAACGGGACGTCGCCGGCATCATCTTCGTCTCCGGGCTGCACGCCGATACGTCGGCCGACATGCGGCGGTACGAGAAACTGGGCTCCCAGGGCGTGCCGTTCGTCCTCGTGGACGGCTTCTCGCCGAAGGTGCGGGCGCCGTTCATCTCCCCCGACGACCGCGCGGCCGTCCGGCTCGCGGTGACCCATCTCGTCTCGCTCGGCCACCAGCGGATCGGCCTCGCGGTGGGTCCGAAGCGCTTCGTCCCCGTACTCCGCAAGATCGAGGGGTTCCGTACGGTCGTACCGGAGCTGCTGGGGCTGTCCGCCGAGGAGACCGAGGAGCTGATCCAGCAGTCGCTGTTCACCCTGGAGGGCGGCCAGGCGGCGGCCTCCGCGCTGATCGAGCGCGGCTGTACGGCGGTGGTGTGCGCCAGCGACATGATGGCGCTCGGCGCGATCAGGGCCGCGCGCCGGCTCGGTCTGGAGGTGCCCAGGGATCTGTCGGTCGTCGGCTTCGACGACTCGCCTCTCATAGCGTTCACGGATCCGCCGCTGACGACGGTACGCAAGCCGGTGCCGGCGATGGGCCAGGCCGCGGTGCGCACGCTCCTGGAGGAGATCGGCGGTACGCCCGCGCCGCACAGTGAATTCGTCTTCATGCCGGAGCTGGTCGTACGCGGTTCCACCGCCTCGGGTCCGGCCCCCGCCGTGCCGCGGTGACGCGATGGCTCGGTGACGCGGTGGCTCGGCTCTCGTACTGAGGAGTGAGTCGTACTTGAGTAGTAGCGAATGCGCCCCGAACAGGACCGAGGGATGATCGGTCGGGGGCTCGAATCTGGCAGACTTTCCCACCATGGGTGAATCCACCGTGAACACACAGGAAAGCCGAACGGCCACTCCTCCGTCACCCATCCCTGACGAGGCGGCCCGCCCGGCGACCGAAGATCCGCCCGGCCCTCCCGAGGCCGCCGGCCCCCGGACAGCCTGGCACCGGCGCCTGCGGACGCCCCGTCGCCCGCGCATCTGGTTCGAGATCCTGCTGATCGCGGTGAGTTACTACACCTACTCGCTGATCCGTAACGCGGTCCCGGAACAGAAAGCGAAAGCGCTCAGTAACGCGGACTGGATCTGGCGTACGGAACACACGCTCGGTATCGCGGTGGAGCGTTCGATCAATCACGCGGTGGATTCGGTGACGTGGTTGATCATCGGCATGAACTACTACTACGCGACCTTGCATTTCATTGTCACGATCGGTGTGCTGATCTGGCTCTTCCGGAGCCATCCCGGCCGTTACGCGGCGACCCGGCTGGTGCTCTTCTCGACCACGCTGGTGGCCCTGCTCGGTTACTACCTGTATCCGCTGGCGCCGCCCCGGCTGATGACCGGCGAGGGCTTCATCGACACGGTCGCGCACCACCAGACATGGGGGTCGATGGCCTCCGGCAACCTCAAGAACATGTCGAACCAGTACGCGGCGATGCCGTCGATGCACATCGGCTGGTCGCTCTGGTGCGGCCTGACCATCTTCGCGCTCGCCAAGGCGCCCTGGGCGAGAATCCTCGGCCTGCTCTACCCCGCGGCCACCCTGGTGGTGATCGTCTCCACCGCCAACCACTTCTGGCTGGACGCCGTGGGAGGCATGATCTGCCTGGCGTTCGGCTTCGCCGTCTCGGCCCTCTGGTACGGCTCGCTGCCGTACCGTCTGCCGCGACGGGTCGCGACAGAGCGCCCGGAACGCCCCGCCGAGAGGCAGGAGGCGTACTGATCTCTGAACCACAGGAGTCGTCTTGGCCGTCTTGGCACCCCGCCCCGGAACCGGCCGTAACGGCCGTCACAGCCGTTACGCCGCACTTCTGCTGTCGCTGATAACCGCGACCGGCGCGCTCACCGGCTGCGAACTTCTGGACGCCGCGCTGGACCGGGGCTGCGAGGACAGCGAGCGCCGGATCGAGGAGGCGGAGTCGTATGGCGTCCTCGGCTCCCACCCGGAGGGCGCCATCGTGCCGAAGGGCTTCGAGGAGGTCGACTCCGGCTGCTGGGCGGACAGCGGCTCCGCCTATGTGTGGGCCGACCGCACCTACGTATTCCCCGGCGACAAGGCCGAAGTGACCGCGTACTACCGGGAGGCGGCGAAGCGCGACGGCTGGAAGCTGTCCGGCGCCTACGATCCCTCCGGGGAGTACGGGGAGCGGGCGAAAGCGGGGGAACCCGCGGATCTGTGCTTCACCCTCGGCAAGGACGACGACAGCACGATACTGGACGTCTTCTTCCTGGCCGAGGGAGTGCTCGCTCTCGACGAAGAGCGCAAGCCCGGACCCGAATTCAGCTCCGGATCCGGCTACCGCGTGTCCATCGACTCCACGGCGGACGGCTCCCCGAACGGCTGCCCGGACTGAGCCCCGCCCTCTTCGGCCCCCGCCCCGCCCCTCAGTCCCCCGTCCCGTAGAACAGCTTGTCCACCACCGCGCGCGCCCGGCGCGTCGTACGGCGGTAGTCCTCCAGCATGTCCCCGCTGTACGACGCGGGCGCGGCCGGCGGGCGGGTGCCCTGGGAGGCGGTGGGGCCGGGTGCGTAGCCCAGGTAGCGGCCCATGGCGCCGAGTTCGCGGGCGTCCGAAGGGAAGGTGTCGCCAGGACGGCCGCGGACCAGCATCGCGCCGTTGCGCACCCGGGTCGCCAGCACCCACGCGTCGTCGAGGATCCGCGCGTCCTCCGGCGCGAGCAGCCCCGCCGCGCCGGCCGCCGCCAGCGCCGCGCGGGTGCGGGTGGTGCGCAGCGCGGGGACCGCGTGACCGTGGCGCATCTGGAGGAGCTGGACCGTCCACTCGACGTCGGAGAGCCCGCCCCTGCCCAGCTTGGTGTGGAGCGTACGGTCCGCGCCACGCGGCAGCCGCTCGGTCTCCATACGCGCCTTGAGCCGGCGGATCTCCCGTACCGCCTCGTCGCCGAGGCCCTCGGCGGGATAGCGCAGCGGATCGATCAGCTCGATGAAGCGGCGGCCCAGCTCCGCGTCGCCCGCCATCGGCTCGGCGCGCAGCAGCGCCTGGCTCTCCCACCCCAGCGACCAGCGGCGGTAGTACGCGGCGTACGAGGCGAGCGTCCGGACCATCGGGCCGCTCTTGCCCTCCGGCCGCAGATCGGCGTCGATCAGCAACGGCGGTTCGGAGGAGGGCACTTGGAGCAGCCGCCGCATCTCGGTCACCACCGCGTTCGCCGCCCGGGCCGCCTCCTGCTCGTCGACGCCGTCGCGCGGTTCGTGGACGAAGAGCACGTCCGCGTCCGAGCCGTATCCCATCTCGTGCCCGCCGAACCGGCCCATGCCGATGACCGCGAACCGGGTCGGCAGTGTGTCGCCCCACTGGGTGCGTACGACGGCGCGCAGGGCGCCCGCGAGGGTGGCCGCGTTGAGATCGGTGAGCGCGTTCCCCACCCGGTCGACCAGCGCCCCCGGGTCCTTCTCCGCCGGGCTCTCCTCCGTACCGTACGAGCCGATGATGTCGGCGGCCGTCGTACGGAACAGCTCCCGCCTGCGCACCCCGCGCGCCGACTCGACCGCGCCCTCGGCGGTGTCCGCGCGGCCGACCGCCGCGAGGACCTCCTGCTCCAGATGGTCACGGCCGCGCGGTGTCAGCCCGTTGGGGTCGCCGAGCATGGCCACCGCCTCGGGCGCCCGCAGCAGCAGATCGGGGGCGAGCCGCCCGGCCGACAGCACGCGCGCGAGGTTCTCGGCGGCGGCCCCCTCGTCGCGCAGGAGCCGCAGATACCAGGGCGTCTTGCCCAGCGCGTCCGAGACCTTGCGGAAGCCGAGCAGCCCGGCGTCGGGGTCGGCCGAGTCCGCGAACCAGCCGAGCAGCACCGGCAGCAGCGTCCGCTGGATCGCCGCCTTGCGGGTCACCCCGGACGACAGCGCCTCCAGATGGCGCAGCGCCGCCACCGGATCCGCGTACCCCAGCGCCTCCAGCCGCTGGCCCGCCGCCTTCGGGGAGAGCCGGGTCTCGCCGGGGGCGAGCTGGGCGACCGCGTCGAGCAGCGGCCGGTAGAAGATCTTCTCGTGCAGCCGCCGGACGACGGCGGCGTGCCGCTTCCAGGCCCGGTTCAGCTCGGCGACCGGATCGCCGCGCAGCCCGAGCGAGCGCCCGAGCCGCCGCAGGTCCGCCTCGTCCTCCGGCACCAGATGCGTGCGCCGGAGCCGGTAGAGCTGGATCCGGTGCTCCATCGCGCGCAGGAAGCGGTACGCCTCGTCCAGCTGCGCCGCGTCCGTACGGCCCACGTAGCCGCCCGCCGCGAGCGCGGCCAGCGCGTCGAGCGTGGAGCCGCCGCGCAGCGTGGAGTCGCTGCGGCCGTGCACCAACTGGAGGAGCTGGACGGCGAATTCGACGTCGCGCAGCCCGCCGGGGCCGAGCTTCAGCTCGCGCTCCACCTGGCCGGGCGGGATGTTGTCGACGACCCGGCGGCGCATCTTCTGCACGTCGGGGACGAAGTGGTCGCGCTCGGCGGCCTGCCAGACCAGCGGCGAGACGGCGTCGATGTACCGCGCGCCGAGCTCCGGGTCCCCGGCGACCGCGCGGGCCTTGAGCAGCGCCTGGAACTCCCAGGTCTTGGCCCAGCGCTGGTAGTAGGCGAGATGGCTGCTGAGTGTCCGTACGAGCGGTCCGTTGCGCCCCTCGGGCCGGAGGTTGGCGTCGACCGGCCAGATCGTGCCCTCCATGTTGGACTCGGAGCAGATCCGCATCAGGTGCGACGCCAGCCGGGTCGCCGCCCGGATGGCCGCGCCCTCGTCGGCGTCGGGAGCGCCCTCCGCGGTCTCGGCCGGCTCCCCGACGAAGATCACGTCCACGTCGGAGACGTAGTTCAGCTCGTGGCCGCCGCACTTGCCCATCGCGATGACCGCGAGCCGGCAGACGGCGGCGTCCTCGGGGGCGGCGGCCTTGGCGATCGCGAGGGCCGCGCGCAGGGTCGCCGTGGCGAGGTCGGCCAGCTCGGCGGCGGTCTCGGCGACATCCGTCGTCCCGCAGACGTCCCTGGCCGCTATGGAGAGCAGGCTCCGGCGGTAGGCGATCCGCAGCGAGACGGGGTCGGTCGCCGCGGCGAGGACGCGCTCGAACTCGGGGACCCCGGGATGCAGGTCGGCGGGCTCGTACGTCTCCAGGACGTGCCAGTCGCCGGGGTGCCTGGCCAGATGGTCCCCGAGCGCCTCGGAGGCGCCCAGCACCCCGAGCAGCCGGTCCCGCAGGGGCTTCGCCGTCACCACCGTGTCCAGCAGCACCCGCCGCTCGTCGGGCCGGTGCGCCTCGGCCAGCCGGACGAGCGAGCGCAGCGCGAGATCGGGGTCGGCGGCGCCGCCGAGGGCGTCGAGGAACATCGGCTCGGACCGTACGGAAGCCAGCTCGGGCAGCCCGAGCAGCCGCTCGGCGGCGGACGGGTCGGTGAAGCCGTGCCGCAGCAGGCGGGTGAACGTACTGCTTCTGCGCCCCGGCAGTGCCATAGGTAGCCGTCTCCTGTCCACGCTCCGGATGTCCTCAACGCTCCGGAAACCCTGCGATGGAGCCTAGCCGCAGGATCCGATGAGTCGCGGCGACGGGCACGGTCAATACATCCGGAAGCGGACGGCTCACGAGCCGCACCCCGGCACCGACGAGAGGCAGACACCCCCATGCCCCCGAACTCCCCCAAGGACCCCCGCACCGAACTGGACCCCCGCTACGGCGACCCGGCGGCCGAGCCCCTCCCCTGGCCGCGGGCGGTGGAGCTGCTGGCCGGGGCCGAGGTCTTCTGGCTGACGACCGTACGGCCCGAGGGCCGCCCGCATGTCACCCCGCTGCTGGCCCTGTGGTGGGACGGCGCGCTCTACTTCTGCACCGGCGCGGGCGAGCGGAAGGCCAGGAACCTCGCCCACAGCCCGGAGGTCGTCCTCACGACGGGCACGAACACCCTCCGCGGCGGCTGCGACCTCGTGATCGAGGGAACGGCCGTACGCGTCGCCGACGAGGGCCGGCTGACGGCGCTGGCGGGGGCGTGGGAGGCCAAGTACGGCCCGGACTGGCATGTCGAGGTACGGGAGGGCGCCTTCACCGGCAACGGCGGCAACACGGCCCTGGTCTTCGCGGTCTTCCCCCGCACGGCCTTCGGCTTCGCCAAGGACCCGTACGGCCAGACGCGCTGGCGTTTCTCGTGAATTGAGTGGCGGCGGAGGCACCGTCCGGTCCAGGATGGCCGACCACGGTGCCGGCAGCGACGGGGGTGCTGCCGGCGCCGGCAGCCGTGGAGCGACGCACGGCGGGCCGGCGGGAGCCGAAGCTCCGCACCGGCCCGCCGGCCGTACCGCACCCGCCGTCTACAGCACCGGCAGGTTCTTCTTCAGCTCGAAGGCCGTGACCTCGGAGCGGTACTCCTCCCACTCCTGCTTCTTGTTGCGCAGGAAGTCATGGGGCGCCTGATGCCCCTGGGACGACCACCCCACCGCCCGTGCTGGCCTGCCGTCGGGTGGTCGTCATTGGTCGTTGTCGGTCACCGTTGGCGAGCCTCGGACGGCCCACAGACGGCCCCGCGACCGGCCCGGGCGCTCCTCCCGCGCGGGCCCCTGACCAGCTACTTCTTACGTCGTTGCTTCAGCTTCTTCTTGGCCTCTTCAGCCTTGCGCTTGGCCACGTCGTACGCCGACCACGACCCCTGGTGTTGCTGGCAACGAGACGTTCCCACCATCGCCAACCGCCGGCAGCTCCCTCCTGATTTCGTCGGTGCTCCGCACCTGGACTGTGTCCCCATGCCCGATCAGCCCCTCACGTTGCCGGGAGATTCCAACTGGAATTGGTTCGTCACTCAGTGTCCGCACAACCAAACGTCACAAGGAAGGGAACAAGCACGGATCAGTGGCGCACAGGGGCGCACATGACTCCGGATGTGATCCGGCGTAGAGCTACGTGGAGAACCAGCGCGCAAACAAGACGTGCGAGGCTTGGGAAGAACGCAATCTGTTGCGAGACAGCGGGCGAAATCAACGAGCGATCGGGGAGTACTCCACAGATGGGACCGAAGACGACGAAGGTCTACGAGACGATCCGGGATTGGCTCGCCAACGGAGAGCTTGCCCCGGGAGACAAGCTCCCGTCGGAACGGACCCTGGTGGAACAACTGGGCATCGGCCGTACCGCGCTGCGGCAGGTGCTCGCGCGGCTGGTCTCGGAAGGCGCCTTGGAAGTCCGGGGACGCAGTTCCTACCGGGTCCCCGGTGGGGTGAGTGTCGAGACTCCGACCGGGCTGGAGCCGTGGAAGATTCACGGCGAGCGAACCGTCTACGACAACCGTTGGGTGAAGCTCGACCTGTGGGACGTAGAGCCTCCCGGCATGGAGCGCTTCGAGCATCACGTGGTCAAGCTTCAGCGCGTGGCGATCTCCGCCGTGCTGGACGACCAGGACCGCGTCCTCATGCTGTGGCGGTATCGCTTCGTACCCCAGCAGTGGGGTTGGGAGCTCCCGGGCGGCATCGTGGACGCCGGGGAAGATGCCAGGGCCACGGCGTACCGGGAAGTCGAGGAAGAGACCGGGTGGCGCCCCACCTCACTGGACCACGTCGTGACGTATCAGCCGATGGTCGGGATGGTCGACTCTCCGCACGAGATCTTCGTGGGCCGTGGTGCCGAGCGCGTCGGAGAGCCCACCGATCTCGAAGAGGCCGGCCATGTCGAGTGGGTGCCGCTGTCGGACGTGCCGGGCCTGATGGCCAAGGGTGACCTGATGGGATCCGGCACGCTCGTTGCGCTGCTTCACGTACTGGCCAACCGTGGCACTCAGGGTGCTACAGCCGGGCGCTGAGGAGATCGATCCGGCGACGCTGCCGTACGGACCCCGTACGGTTCGCGAGCAGCCGCGCCTGCCGTAGGTGCGTGTTGGCCTGGTCGTACTCGCCGCGCGCGAGGTGGGCATGGGCCAAGTCGCAGCGCAGCCCTGCCTGTGCGCGCACGAAGGACGGGTCCAGCACTTCGAGCGCGCTGTACAGGCTGCCCACGGCGTCGTCATCACCAAGCATCGCGAGCACGTTGCCGTTCCAGCGTGCGAGGTGAGCGCTGTTGAGGAAGATGCTCAGCATGTCCGGGTCCCGGTCTTCGGGCCCGGCCGGGATGCTGCCGGCCGCCGCTTCGAGGGCGCGCCGGCAGTCGTCCGGCATTCCGGCCTGAGCGCACAACTCCGCTTCGGCCGCGTACAGCCATGCCCGGAGTCGTGGGGAGGCTTTCCCCGCCACGGTCCGTTGCGCGTCCCGTACGAGGGAGACCCCGAGCGCCGGACGGCCCGCCTCGCACAGCACGTACGCCTGTTCCGCCATGGCGTGCGCGAGGTACATGGGCGCGTCCGCGTCCTGCGCCGCTCTCTTCGCGAGTTCGTAGTGGCGCCACGCCCGTTCGACCGCTCCCGTGTCGAGCGCCTGCCACGCCGCGAGCGTGGACGCGCCGGCGAGCGCGAGCGCCACGGGCCGCCGCGTCCCCGGGAGAACGGCGAAGTTGAGCGCCTCTTCGAGGGCCGCGAGGTGACCGGTCATCTGGTCGATAAGGCCGGACGCCCCCATCTGCCGGTCCATGGTCCGCAGTAGCTCGGTCTGGTCGTTGAACGTCTTGACCATGGACTCCCCCACGCTGCTTGCCGAGTCGATCCGGGCGAGCAGGTCGTCATAACCGTCGGCCATGGTCGGTCCGGTCGTGGCGGGGGCCGCCCGGAGTTCCGCGTCCGTGACTCCGAGCAAGTGGCGCAGGATCACGGCGTACCGGTCCGAGATGGTCCGCTTGTTGTTCTCCCACTCGGACACGTAGACGCGCAGGCTCGATGTGGCCGCGACGTCCGTGAGGTGTCGCCGGGCGTACTCCTCGATCTCTCGAATCAGGCGCTCTTGGGACCACCCGCGAGATTTTCGCGCGCCCCGGAGTCCTTCACCCACTGGCCACCGCCCGCCGGTCGATCCTCGCTGACCCTCACAGCATGCCTCACATCGCCGCAGGTCAACAGGGGTTAACACCGTTGAGGTTAAGGGCTGTTGGCTACCGGGACCCCCCACCTGCGCGGTCTTCTGGAACCGCACCGCAAGGCAGGTACGGCGCTCGACTCACCGAACCGCTTGACTCTGGTGCGCACCAGATGTCAACCTTCTGGTGCGCACCAGAAAGCGGAGCGCGAACGGCCCTTCTTTGGGCTGCTTCGAAAGCTGCACAGCAAGGGGCCCGGGACAGATCGGGCCGAGGGACCCGGACCCCTGGTCAACCGGAGGGCATCGAGACCGAAAGGTCACGTCTCTGCCTGAAACGGGAGCTCGTGTTCCCGAAGGAGACACGCAAAACCATCCACGTCACAAGAAAGGGGCCGTTGTGATCCGCCGAAGACGCAGGGCGCCGCCGGGCTGGACCGGCACGGCGGCGGCCCGCCCGAGTCATTACGGCCCCAGGGCCGGACGGTTTCGCCGTCCGGGTCGTGGCCGTTCGTGCTGATCAGCCGATACCGCCCGCCCGGTCACCTGATGACCGGGCGGTCCGCGTACCAGTGATCACAGTCACCGGCACCCGCGCCACGGCGCGGCTGCGGGTGGCTGTGGCTACTCGTGCCGAGTGGTCAAAACGAGTGCAGGCCCCGGGTGGCTAGACCCGGGACCCGCGTACCAGGCACCTGATGTGGAGGCACCTGATGTTCGTCAGTCTGACAGATGCGGAGCGGGCCGAGTTGGCCCGCAGGAATGCCGAACGGAACGAGCAGAGCCGGAACGATGCTCGTGCGAAGGGGACCCGGTGATGGGCCGCCGGCAGGAGCCGTCCGAGGCGTTCGCCGCCGAGGAGCAGAACCGGGCCGATGGTCTGGCCCGGCGGTGTGAGGAGATCGCGTCGACGCCGGGGCATCCGTCGCAGGGGAGTCTGCCGTACTACCAGGCCGCGTATCAGAATGCGGCCGGTAACGCCGCTGGTCACACCGCGCAGCCCGGTCACTGACGGCTGCCCGATCCGCCCGTCCCGTACGGGTGGTGAGGGGAGCCGGACAGTCCGGCCCGCCGCTGATCGGGGAGAAATCCGCGTGCACGCTTCCGTCTTCGCCGCCGTGTTCATCGCTTTATGGGTCGGGCACTCGGTGGGTGACCACTGGGTCCAGACCTCACATCAGTCCTGCACGAAGGGACTGCCCGGCTGGACCGGCCGCCTCGCCGCCGCCTGCCACGTCGCCACCCTGACCGTGACCAAGGCGGCCCTGCTCGCCCCGGTCGGCGTGCTGCTGGGACTGGACCTGTCCGTGACGGGTGTGGTCGTCGGTCTGCTGGTCGACGCCGTATCGCACGGGTGGGCCGACCGGCGTTCCACCCTCGCGTGGCTGGCCCGGGTCACCGGCCAGAGCGAGTTCTACTCGCTCGGTACCGGCACGCACCCCGCGCACCCGGTCACCGCCGCCGGTACCCCGTCCGCGCATCTGGGGACCGGCGCCTACGCGCTTGACCAGTCCTTCCACCATGTGTGGCTGCTGGTTGCCGCGCTCATCATCGCGACCGTCTGAACCGGGGGCGTCGTCGTGAACAGGAAGAAAGCCGCCCAGGTCGCCGCCGCCGAGATCCTCGACAAGAGCGGCCCCGCCGGGCTCCACGGGAAGCGCGCCAACGCGTACCGGGACCGGGCCGTGGCCCGCGCACTCGCCGCCGGCGCGACCCGTGACGACATCCGCGCCGAGATCACCCGACAGGCCGGACTCTGACCACCACCCACACCCACACCAACGGTGAGCGGCCCCGGAGTTGCACCTCCGGAGCCGCCCTGAGCCGTTACATCCGCTAGGAGAGATCCGACTCATGACGTACATCGTCACTGTTCAACAGGCCGTTACCGCGTTCGCGGACGGGGTGGAGCCCACCGCCGCCGAGCTGGACGCGATCGAGCTGGAGATGCCGGTCATCGCGGCGGACGTCGAGTTGCTCGACGCGCTGATCATGACCCTCGACCGGCCGCTCACCGAGCTGGACACCCGCCGGATCCGCCGGGCCCACCGCCGGGTGCTCGCCGCCCGCCTCGCGCTCGCCAACCAGGACGCGCCGGCGTTCGTGCCGGGAGGTGCCGCATGAGCACCCAGACCATGACCGACATGGCCGCCCCGCTGGCCGTGCTGCGGGTGCTGGCCGTGGACTTCCCCACCCTGCCCGCCGCGGACGTGGCCGTCTCCACCATCTACCCCGAGCTGCTGACCGTCTCGTTCCACGACGACTTCGCCGCGTTCGAGACATGGCGCGCCGCTCTCGGTATCAGCCCGGAGACGGTGGAGTACGGGGAGCAGAGCAGCGGCCGGACGCGGGTCCTGAGTGTGCGGGCCGACTACGCCGGCGCGCAGGTCCGGCTGGTCGGCTACAGCACGCACCCCGACCATGCCGGGGGTGCGGTATGAGTGCCAAGACCGCGTTGCCCGCCGTCGCGATGACGGTGGTGTCGATGGTCCTGACGTTGGCCGTGGTCGTGATGTGGCTGGGTACGGCGATGCCGTGGCCGGTCGCGCTGGTCGTCGGTCTCGGGATCGACGGGGGATGGCTGGCCACCCTCGCCTACGAACGGCGCTTGGCCGCGCAGGGCGACCACTCCAACGGCGTGACCGCCGTGGGCTGGTCGTTCGGGGTGCTGGCGACCGGCGTCCTGATCGCACACGCTCTCACCGCCGAGGACAACGCCGGTGCGTGGCTGGCCGTCGCATGGCTCCCCGTCGCAGCCAAGGCACTGTGGCTGGTGCACGGGCTGTGGGAGCGGACCGCGCTCACCGGCGAAGCCCTGGA
>NZ_JBFBEZ010000052.1:0-48438 GCF_040701725.1 Streptomyces sp. NPDC093109 | reverse complement strand
ACGAAAGGGCTCGCACTTCCTCGCCTTCCTCGGCCTGGCCGCCGCCCTGACCTGCTACAAGAAGCTCGCGAAACTTACCACGTGAGACACACTCTAAGTCATAAATCTCCGTTCCACACCGGCCGCCGCGCACCCGCGCGGCATAGCCCAAAGGCGCTGGCCTCACTACGACCAACGACTCGGGACCACCTGCCGACACCCCCAACCATCTGCCTCTGCGTCTCAGAGTTCGAAAACAACCACTGACCGTAACGGAACCCCTTGGCCTCATCCGTCTAGGGCTGAGGTCCTTCCGCGGTGCTGAACTCGCCGCCCGCCGGACGGTCGTAGCGGCGCAGAACGAGGAACCGGCCGGGGTGGGCACTCTGGATCCGCCGGTAATGGTCGGTGACGGACAGGTAGTCGCCACCGCGAGCCGTACCGAAGCCCAGCAGCCGGCCGCCGTCGGCGTCGTGGACGCGGTAGTGGATCGGCTCCTGCTCACGGACAGGGTTCGCCTCGGCCAGGGGACGGTCATTCCAGGTGTCGGGCATCAGGACTCCTCCTCCGCAGCACGGTCCACATGTCCGGCCGGCTGATCCGCACGGGTGGTCAGCTTGTGGGCCAAGTACGCAGAAGGGCGGCGATGTTACTTCAGGGGTTGAGGTCCAGCACGCGGACCGGCCGGCCGTCCCAGCGTTTCGGAGCGGTGGTGGCGATGATCGCGCCGTCGGGCCGGTCCGGGGTGGGCCGGGCCGTGTACTCGGAGTGGGCCGCGGCCCAGGCCTCCTGGGTGGCGAGGGCCAGGGCGGCGGGCAGGTCCAGGTCCAGGACAGTGATCCCGGGCAGGGCCGCGAGGTGCTCCGCTGTTCCGGGCCGGGCGCGGTCGGCTTCCACGAGCGCGCAGGTGGGGGCGTAGAGGAACCAGCCGGCCTCGGCATGGGCGCGATGGATGAGGCGGGAGGCGAGGACGTTGCCCTGGCCGGCCGCGGCCATCGCGGTGTCGTCCAGGACGATGTGCATCGTGTCGGTCACCGGGGCTTCACCTGGGCCAGACGCCGGTCCAGCTCACCGTCCAGGTCGCGCTGCTCGGTGGCGGTCGGGGCGTATCCCGTCCAGCCCTTGAGCGCGGCGAGAGCCTTGGCCGCGCGTTCGGCGCGTTCGTCCGGGGTGAGCAGGGTCTCGGCAAGGCGCGCCAGGTAGGCGCGCAGGGACAGGCCCTCGGCCGCCGCGATCGCGGCGAGCCTGGTCTTGGCATCCTCGGGGATACGGACATTGGCATCGGACATCGTCGTACTCCTTCCCACCCCCGCAGGATAGTGGGTACGGGTACGTACCCGTACCCACTATCCTGCGGGGGTGGGAAAGCGAGCGCGGAGAGGGTTCGTGAACGGCGGGGATTCCGCCGGGGCAACCGCCGTCGCCGCGCTCCAGCCTGGGATCCTCGTCCCACGTCGGCGCCGCCTGGAGTAGGGGTTCCCGCGCGGGCGGGCCAAGGCTGCGGCGTAGCATCCGTCCGTGGCAACGAACGTGGAGATCCCCGAGAGCTTGATCCAGCTTCAGCGCACGGCGAACGCGGCCCGGCGGGAGGCGACGCGGGGCAACTACTCCACGGAGGCGTGGCAGCCGTGGCTGGACGCGGCAGACGTGCTGCAGCGGGCTGTAACGGACCACGCGGCGGCGGCCGCAGTGTCGCGTTACGAGCTGGAAATGGCCGTGAAGAAGACCGCGCGAGAGCAGGATGAGACCGATGAGGCCGTGGCTGCCCGCTGACGACCGCTGTCTCGGAATGTCGAGCAGGCGCGTGGTCGTCCTGCGTGTCCAGCCGTGCGGGCCATGCCGCCATCAGTACGGGCAGCGGGTGAAGCGGTAGTCGTGGGCGGGACCGGCCCGGACAACAGAGGTGTGCCCCTGTGGAGCCTCCCCCGAGGCCCCCACGGGCCGGTCCCGGACGTCTCAAGGTGGCTCTGGTGCCGGCTTCGGCTGTCCCGGTGTCAGTTCCAGGGATTAGCCACCTGGTCTTGGATATACGTCCAGAACCTCACGTCGCTGGGCAGGGTTCCATTGGCCCAGAACGACCAGCCGCCGCCGCCATGGAACGAGGCGATCTGCCAACCGGTGCCGAAAGCGTCGGAGCATGTCTGGTTGGCCCGGTCCAGACTCGTCAGGGTCGAGCCGGCAACCGGCGCGCTCACCTCGACCATGCCGGCAAACCAGGAGTTGAACGTTCCCCGCGGGACACCCGGGGCAGGGGCCCGGCCGTCCCGTAGGGCACAGAGCACGGGCAGGACCGTTGACGGGCTGGTGTCCCCCCTGTAGGGGTTGGTGATCTCGTCCGAACCGACGTGTACCACGTTGTCGGCGCGCTGCTCCAGCGTCTTCCATGTCATGCCCCCACCCCAGTGTCCCGGGGTCGGTGGGGCGGGCGTGAGGCTGTCGAATGCCGCCTGCGTGATGTTCCACTGCTGGAACGGACCGTCGTTGCAGGTGTTGTTGGTAGCGATCTTCGAGCCGCCGAAATTCTTCCCGGGGTTGTCGATGCAGATGTTGGTGGCGACATTCTTGAGACGGACTCCCACATAACCGGTGGCGGGAGTCCCACCCGGTGCCTGGAACGGTGTCACGTACCAATGCTGGTAGCCGCCGCCGTTGCAGAGATGCAGATACAGCCGGCTGCCGTTGGTGTCCAGGCAGTAACCCGGAAAGTATTCCGACTGGATGGTCTTTATGGTGGTGGACCCGCCGGGGACGGCTTCGAACGACCATCTGGGCACGGTGCCAACGCCGCAGAGGACTGGCTCGGGAGTGCCACTGTAATGGCTCATGCACCTCTGCTGCGCCTGGTTGACGATCAAGGTCTTCGGGCCCGGGTCCGCCGAGGCGGATCCCGCCGGCCACAGAAGAAGAAACGACAGGGCGACGAATGTCGCCAGAATTCTTCGCACATACGTCATGAAAGGACCCCCCAGGTTTCGGTGTTCGACAAGGACGTGCGGTCGGTCAGAGGTACCGCGCCAGGCGGAGGTTCGGGCAACAGCCCAGTGGCATACGGTGATACGCCGTCGGGCCGTGGACGGAGCGGCCTGGTCGGAGCCGCCGCGCGTGACCGTTACTTCGTTCGTGACGCGGTAAATAATTGAGCATGGTGGCGTCCCGGCGATATCCCAGATGTCTGGGAGGCCACGGGGACCGCCGGGGACTGCGGGGGACCTCCGGGGAACTGATCAGTCCCACACCACCGGTACCTGTGAGGCGATGAGATGGGCAACGAAGTCACGGCGGCTGCGCACACCCGCTTTGGTGAAGACGGACTTGAGATGGTCCTGCACAGTGAGTGTCGTCATGCACAGCGTGCGGGCGATCTCCCGGGTGTCGTCTCCCCGCAGCACCCTCAGGGCGACCTCGCGCTCGCGCGTGGTGAGTCCGTAGGTCGCGAACACCACGGGCATGACATCCGCGGCGGACGCGGCAGTGATCACCACGGCTACCGTGGCGTCACCAGAGCCGCCCAGGAGCGAGGTGTTGAGGACGAACCACGCTCCCGTGTCGCTGCGGACCCGCAGAGGCGGCGGTACGTTGCCGCTCGCGTGCGCCGCTCGCGCCTGCTCGGCGGCCATGACGAACGGGGTAGGTACGGCGAAGACGCGGTTCGCGGCGTCGGCGAACTCGACGAGCAGGCGCTCGGCCTGTTCATCGGCGTGTGTCACCCGGTTGTCGGGCCCCAGGAGCAGCACGGCGGGCGGCTGCGTCGTGAACGGAGCTGCGGCGAGCGTCAGTTGGCTGCGCTGGAGCGCGGTCCCGAGGACGCGGGCCGCGCGCTGCGCCAGGGCGAGCTGCCCGGGCCGGTAGGAACCGCGGTCGGGGGCGCGCATAAAGGCGGCGCACCCCCAGTGGCCGCCCGCCGTGTCGAAGAGGACCCGCATTTCGTCTCCGAAGCCGGCGGGTGCTATCTGCTCCCGAAAGCGGCGGCTCAGGCCGGGCTGCCCGTTTGTCGCGCGGCTCAGTGTGTCCGCTCTTCTGCCGCTGCGGCGGATATCGGCGAACTGGGTGACGTCCTCGCTCCAGATCTCCAGCTCCACGGCATGGCTGAAATCCTCCAGGCGGAGATCGTCGGTCAGGACCGAGGTCACCAGTCCGGTGGCCGGATCTGTGCCGTGCCAGCAGACTCCGTCGAAGCCGACCGCCTCGCGCAGCACTTCGTCGGCGCGGCGGAATATCTCCGAGGGCGTCAACGGCTCCTGGGCCATGTCTTGCAACTCGCCTAAAATGCGGCGTTGTTGTGCCTTCTGGGATGCCATATTAACAGCGTAAGGATCTGGTTAATGCTTTTGGAGAGCGTCATTCCGGCCGGGCGGTGATACAGGTCGTGGCTGGAATCATGGCGATGACGTGGGTTTCTTCCCCAGGCGGTCCGCCGCCGGCGCCCTTGTACCCCCCCCACCGGCGCCGGTGACCAGAACCCTCAGCATGAGCGTGCCGACGCTCCAGCGCGCGTACGGACTGTGTCACACCGCTGGTTCTACGGGTCAATCCGCCGGACCAGCCGGCGTACCGTCAGCCGCCAGCAGGGCGCGCCCTCGAACGAGTGGGTAGACCGGTGCGGGGCTGCGGGCCGCTATCCCTTGACCCCGTGATCACTTCACGCGGGCGGCTGCGCGCCGCGACCGCTCTCCTTGGCCTGATGGCCGCTGTTCTCCCCGCTGCCGCAACGGACGCCACTGCCGCGTCTGCCACCGCGCAGACCTCGCGTGCTTCCTACCGGGCCCTGCCCGAGCCGCCGCCCGCCGCCGTTGCGCGCGCCGAGCTCGCCGGTCTGAACGTGGAGGCCCCGCACACCATGACCGGCTATTCCCGGTCCAAATTCCCGCACTGGGCCACCCAGTACGGCACCTGCGACACCCGTGAAGTCGTCCTGCAGCGCGATGGCCAGGACGTGGTCCAGGACGAGCAGTGCCGCGCCGTCTCGGGGACCTGGTACAGCGAGTACGACGGCAAAATCCTCACCGCCTCTGGGCAGGCAGACATCGACCACATGGTCCCCCTCGCCGCCGGCTGGCGCGCCGGAGCCGACTTGTGGGACACCCCCAAGCGCAAGGCTTTCGCCAACGATCTGGTGCATTCCCAGTTGCTCGCGGTCTCCGCTTCGTCCAACAGGTCGAAGGGAGACCAGACGCCCGACCTGTGGAAGCCGCCGCTGCGCTCGTACTGGTGTGTCTACTCCCGGGCGTGGGTCAGCGTGAAGAGCGTCTACGAACTCAACGTGACCGGGGCGGAGAAGGCCGCCCTGTACGACATGCTCGACACCTGCCCCGCGTGAGCATCGACCGGTCCGAGCAGTACACCAGCGAGGTAGTCGCCGGCCCCGGCGGCGTCATGACCGACGAGGTCGGCGTCATCACCGGCAACCTCACCCTCACCACCGCCCTCCGGACGGACAGCCGGGCGGACATCCACGTCCAGTACACCGGCGCCGATGAGTCGTACACCCTCACCGGCAGCCCGGTGCCCGTAGCCCCGGGAGGTCTGCACGGACTGCACGTCCGGGTGGTGGAGGCCGTACGGCGCGGTGGCCAGGCCGTCGTCCCGGGGGCGTAAGCCCCGTCACCTGTTCCGTTCGTACGGCTGGGTCCCCACACCGCGGCGCGGTGGGACCCAGTGCCGCGCCGGAGGGCGTCGGTCGTGCGCTCTCCGGCGCGGTAAAGGAAGCAAACGCCACGCCGCTCCGAAAGTGGCGCGCGTCACAATCTGGTGCGATGCGTCACCCCCGCCCCGAACTTCCGTCAGCCCCGACCCCGCATCCGCGCCGGTACCCGAACTGGACGGCGCCGTACGGCCGTCGGGAGATACCCGACGGCCGTACTCGTGATGCCACAGGTTGCCCGGATGGTGTGCGCGACGGTCCATCCGTGACTGGTGGTCACTCCGTTTCGGGTGCTTTGTAGCCGGGGATGGACGGCCATCGGACCGTCATTACCACGGAGTCGTCCTCCGCGGTCCAGGAGTGGTTCACGCCGGGTCCCCACACCACGTAGTCGCCCTGTTCTTCGAGGAGGACGCTGTGGTCGGGGAACTCCATGCGGAACCGGCCGCTGATGAGGATGAGGAGTCCGGTGCGCTCCTCCCCGGTGACCCATGCGGTGCGCTGGTCGCCGCGGGGATGGGTGCCCCATTTGATCTCGGCTTCGCGGCTGTGCCGCAGGTCGCCGGGGGCTTTGAAGTGGCCGAGGAGCCAGCCCCGGTCGTTGGCCGCGTCCTTGCTCGCGTTGCCCGCATATACACCGTTGGTCACGGTGTGGACGCTAGCAGAGGGCTCGGTGGTGTGGTGGGTGCTTCGGCTACAGGGCCCGTTCGTAGATTGTTGTGATGAGGGGGATGCCGGGGTCCGGGTGGGGGTCGTTGTCGGTGTTGCCGGTGATGCGGGCCGTGAACGCGGGGATGTCGTCGGGGTGGTATCCGGCTGCGGTGAGGCTGCTGCGCAGTCCGATCGTGGTGAGGAGCTGGGTGATTGTCCCGCGGGCGCTGTCTGTGCCGAGAGCGTCGCTGATGCGTACCGCGGCGTGGGGGGCGGCCTGTTCGAGGCTGGTGAGCCAGGCCGGGTAGAGGAGGGCGAGGCCCTGTCCGTGGGAGGGGCCGGGGCGGTCGGGGGTGCCCATGGCCTGCTGCATGCGGTGGGGCAGGCAGGTACTGGCGGTGGCGACGAGGAGACCGCCGAGCAGGGCGCCGTAGGCCATGCGGTCGCGTGTTTCCCGGCTGGTGTCGCCTGCTGCGACGCGGCGGAGGGTGTCCGGGAGCAGTTGCAGGGCGTGGGCGGCGACCGCTTCGGTGAGAGGGCTGGAGCGGCGTGCGGCGAGGCCTTCGACGGCGTGGGCGAGTGCGTCGAACCCGGAGGCGATGGCGACGTGGGCGGGCTGTGTGTCGGTCAGTGCGGGGTCGATGAGGGCGGTCTTCGGGAACAGGTCGTCGCCACGGATTCCGGCCTTCACGCCGCGCGCGGTGTCGGTGATGATCGCGCCTTTGGTGACTTCGGCTCCGCTGCCTGCTGTGGTAGGGACGGCGATGACCGGCAGGCAGCCGGAGCGTGGGGGCACGGTGGTGCCGATGAGCGGTCCTGACGGGCCGTGAACGATGCTGACCGCGATGGCTTTTGCCGCGTCGAGGGCGCTGCCGCCGCCGATGCCGACGATTACGTCCGCGCCGGCCGTGCGGGCTGTCGCGGCGGCCGTGTCGATGCCGGCGGACTGCGGGTTGGGCGGGATGCCGTCGATGACGTGCGCGGTCACCTGGGCGGCGGCCAGGCTGGTCAGGGCCCGGTGGAGGATGCCGGTGGTACGGGCGGAGGTGCGTCCGCACACGATGAGGGCGGTGCGGCCCCAGGGGCGGGTGTGAGCGCCGAGTTCGTCGAGGCGGCCTCGGCCGAACACGATGCGGGTGGGTGTGTGGAAGTCGAGCAGTGTCATGCGGGCCTCCGGGCGGTGTTGGCGCGCAGGGCTTGGAGGACGGGCAGGTCGGCGTGGTGGAGGTAGTGGAGCGCGGATCCGCCGCCGGTGGAGGTCGGACCGTGGAACGGCAGTTCTGCGACGGTGTCCCCGCCGACGAGGATGGCGTCGGCGGCGGGAGCGCGGGCGAGGTCGAGGGCCAGTCGGGAGGCGGTGGAGAACCCCGCGGTGTGGAGGCTGGGGGTGCCGGCGACGATGACGCGGGCCCCGGTCCGCAGGCGTCGCAGGTCGTCCAGGAGCCATGGTGCGGGCAGGAAATCCACGATCGCGTACCCGTCGGGCACCCCGTCGGCGACGGGTATCACCTGCCGGCCGGTGTACTGGTCGCCGTCGCGGCGGGCGATGACCACGTGGCGGGGCAGGTGGATGCGGGCCGTCGCGGAGCGGACCGCCTGGAGCACGGCCTCGGTGCACGCGTCGGCCCGGTCGCCGCGCTCGGAGGAGCCGATACGGTACCCGCTGCCGTGGAGCAGGTGGTTGAGGACGGCCCCGCCGGGGACCACCAGGTCGTAGGTACGGGCGAACGACTTCAGACCGAGGAGCGACTTTTCCGGCTTGATCCCTCCGACGAACGCGGCGGACGGAATGTCCGGCCGGCGGCCCGCCCACGGGGCCAGGAGGCGGGTCTGCCGCAGGAGGCTTCGGGCCGCCCAGCCGGGCCGGTGGGCGAGGATGCCGAGATTGGAGGCGTGAGATCGGTGGGCCTTGGAGAATCCGCCGACGGCCACGTACTGGCCGAGAGCCGCGAACCGGGCGGCGAGCGCTGAATCGTTGGCTTCTTCACCGGCATGGTGCCGGGTGTTCCCGAACACGCACACCTGAGAGGGAGCAAGCGCCGCCGCCCGTGCGCGGGCTGCGTCGGAGGCGTTGTCGGGGACGTACTGCACGGGACGGTGCAGCCGTATCGTCAGGTAGTGGGCGACGTCGCCGAGGTGGCGGGCGGTGCCGTCGCGGTGGCGGCCCTGGTGGGACAGGATCGCCACGCGCGCGCCCCGGTCGGCGAGGGACGCGATGTCGTCCAGTTCGCTGTCGATGCGATCGGTGTCGCTCAGGCCGCCGGTGGGGGCGACGTTGAAACCGGCGGAGAAGATCCACCGTTCGCCGCGGAGGACAGGCCGGTCGGCCAGCAACGGCAGTGGGTTCACGACCGCGCCCCCTTCTACAGTCCGTACGCGGTCAGCGCGCACGTCTCATCGAGGCCGAGCATGACGTTCATGTTCTGGACCGCCGATCCGGCCGCCCCTTTGACCAGGTTGTCTGTGGTGGCTACCAGCTTGATGACGCCGCGCTGCGGATCCCAGTCCGCGCCGATGTGGCAGAAGTTCGACCCGATCACGGCGTTCAGCCGCGGGTACAGGCCGTAGTCCTTCGCGTTGAGCCGGCCGTTCCTGGGTGTGGTGACGATACGGACGAAGGGTTCGGGGAGGCCGCCCGGTCCGCCCCGGTAGAAACGGGTCAGGAGGTCGATGAGCCGGTCCCGGGACATGCCGTCCCGGTGCGCGGGGTGTGCCTGGAGGCTGGCCTGCAGGTAGATGCCGCGGGCGAAGTTCCCGTGCGCGGTGGACAGGTCGATGGTCAGGGGACCCGCCTCGGGGGCGAGACGGGTCTCCAGCTCGGGGGCGTGCCGGTGCCCGTCCAGGCTGTAGGGGAGCATCGAGTTCAGTGCTTCGGCGTGCATGACGGCCCGTACGGGCTTCGCGCCGGCCCCGGTCGTCCCGTTCACTGCCGTGATGTGGACCGGGTGCTCGAGGTCGGCCCATCCGGATCGCAGGACCGGGGTGAGGGCGAGGAGGGCGGTGATGACGTAGCAGCCGGGGTTGGCGACGAGGCGGGTGCGCGCGATCCGCTCGCGGTGCAGCTCCGTCACCCCGTACACGGCGTCCTCGAGAAGGCCGGGGGCGGTGTGCTCGGCGCCGTAGACGCGCTTGTAGATGTCCGGGTCGCGGAACCGGAAATCGGCGCTGACGTCGATGACGCGGCAGCCCTGGTTAAGGAACCATCCGGCGTGCTGCATCGCCGTCCCCGACGGGGTGCAGAAGAACACGACGTCAAGGTGCGCGGCCTGCTCCTTGAGGGCTTCGAACGTACGGAACGTCAGGCCGCTGCCCAGCAGGTTGGGGTGGACGTGCTCGAAGGTTTCGTCGCGTCGGGCGGTCGGCACGATACGGCCGACGTGCGGGTGGTTGAGGAGGAGCCGGCAGAGCTCTCCTCCGGCATATCCGCCCGCTCCGACAACGCCGACGGCCAGGCCGGTCACACTCATCACAGGTCTCCCGCGGGGGTGAGGTCAGCAGATACGGGTGGGCGCGTCCCGCCCGGCGAGGGCGAGTTCCAGGCCCTGTATGAGGGCGCCGCCGATGCGTTCCTGCGCGTCGGCGGTCATCGCCCCGATGTGGGGGGTGAGGACGACGTTGTCGAGGGCGGCCAGAGCGGGCGTGCCGGACTCGGCGGCGTGGACGTCGAGGGCCGCACCGCCGATGCGCCGCTCCCGCAGAACGGCATACAGGGCCTGGTCGTCAACCACCTGGGCGCGGCCCACGTTGATGAGGCAGGCGTCCGGTTTCATCACGGCCAGGCCGTCGGCGTCGATGAGATGGCGGGTGCGGCCGGTGAGCGGGCACGCCACCACGACCACGTCGGCCGCGGCGAGGACATTACGGGTGCTGGTGAGCCGTACTCCCCGGGCCTGCCACGCCTCGCGCCGCTGCGGTGTCGGGTTGCCGACCGAGCCGATGACGTTCATGCCGATCCCGGTGGCGAGGGCGGCGACATGCCCGCCGATGTCACCGACGCCGATGACGCCCATCATCTTCCCGGTGAGTTCGGCGCCCGCCAGGGCGGCCTTGTTCCACACACCGGCCCGTACCTGCCGGTCTGCCGTCACGACATTGCGTGCCACGGCGAACGTGAGCGCGAGTGCGAGTTCGGCGACCGCCCGGGAGGAGACGGACGGGACGTTGAACACCTGGATACCGGCGGCCGCCGCTGCCGGGAGGTCGATGTTGTCGGTGCCGTTCCCGGCCCGCGCGACGACACGGAGCCGGCCGGCCGCGGCGAGGACGGGGCCGGGCAGGGTGATGCCGCTGCGCAGCACGATGGCGTCCTGGCCGTGCAGAAGGCCCGGCAGTTCGTGGGGTGCCGGCCGGAGGCGGACCGTGACGTCGTAGCGGGCGCTGAGAATGTCCAGGGCCGGCGGGGCGATCGGATCGACCACGAGAACACGGCACGATCCGGGCAGGGTGGGGCACACAGGCACTCCTGACCATGAAGGCGGGCGGGGAGGAAGCGGAGGCGCCGCCCGGGTGCGGGGTCCCGGCGACGGGGTCCCGCACCCGGGATGGACGTCAGTCGAGGGCCTGCCAGGCATCGAGCCCCTGCAGGGCGAAGACGTCACGGACCGGAGCGAGTTCCTCCTCCAGCTTCATGGTGTCGCCGTGGGCGAGGATCGACGCGAACGTCTCCCGCAGCCCGGTGATGGTGGCGCGCAGCCCGTGATTGGCGTAGATGACGACGGACACGCCCGCGGCGGCCATGACGTCCGCGTGCCAGTTCGGGTAGGTCGTCGGGACGATGACGACGGGCAGTCTGCCTTCCCACCGGTTCAGGAAGTCCACCACCTGCTCGTTCGTGGCGGCCTTGGAGTGGATGAGGATCGCGTCCGCGCCGGCGTCCGCGTAGGAGCGGGCACGGTGCAGTGCCTCGGTCACCGGCAGCCCGTTGATGAGGGCCTCGGTGCGGGCGATGACAAAGAAGTCGCCGCCCGACTGGGCGTTCTTCACGGTCTCGAGCTTGCGGCAGAACTCGGCGGTGTCGACCAGGCTGTTGCCCCGGTCGGCGAACGAGTTCATCTTGGGGAACTTCTTGTCCTCGACGCTGATCGCGGTGATGCCGGCCGCCTGGTACTCGTGGACCATGTGCGCGGCGTTCGCGTTGTTGCCGTATCCGCTGTCGCAGTCCGCGACGACCGGCACGCGCAGCGCCTTCTGCATGTTCGCGGCGGCCTCCAAGTACTCGGTCATGGTGAGGAGACTCGCGTCGGGCAGAGCGCGGGACGCCGACACTTCCAGGCTCGACGACCACACGGCGTCGAACCCGGACGCTTCGGCGAGGAGCCCGCCGAGCGCGTCGTGGGCGCCGGCGACGCGGACCAGGCGGCCGGGCCGCATCAGGGACCGGAACGTGATGTGGGTGGGCTTGCGCACGGAGGACTCCTCTGTGTGGCGGCCGGTCCGGCGCACAGCGCAGCGGACCGGGTGACAGGACGAACGGGTCGTCTCCTTCGGAGATCGCCGGCCGGGCTCCATTGCCCCGGGCCGATGGGCGTACGGTCGCCGACCTCCCCAGACGGGGGCCCGTCCAAGGGAGCCCGGCGCAGCCTCGCGTGAAGAATCGTCACGCACCCCGCAGACCCCGGGTACCCGCCCGGCGCCGCTTCCGTATGCCTCCGGTTGCCTCCGTATGCCTTCCGCAGCCAACCCCTTGCCGGGTGGCCCCGGGTGTGCTGGACACTGGCCACAGCGGGTACAGGACGAGTAACCGCCAACACCGGGAGGACCATGTGGTCGTCACCGAAGCCGGAGTCTTACTCGGGCGGATCCTCGATCAGGAACGCTGCGACGCCGGCCAGTTCCTGCGCCGCCTGGCGGCCCGCCACGAAGCCCTCGGCCTGGGAATCATGGTCGCCCGGCCGGAAAAGTTCAGCCGCTGGTGCAGCGGCACCGTCCCGGAACGCCGCGCCCAGATCGCCATGGCCGACCTGCTCGGTGTGTCCCCCGAGCAGCTCTACGCACTCGGCTGGCCCGGCTGGCTGCGCCTCGCGATCCACGACGAACACGCACTTCTGGCCTCGCCCTGGACACAGGCGGGGGCAGTCCAGGCGCTGGACGCACTGGCACATACGGAAAGGCTGGCAGACATGGAACGCAGGGCGATCATCATCGCGGGCGGCGGCGCACTCGCCGCCCAACTCGCAAACTGGGCAACCGCCACCCCGGCCGGCCCCGCCACCTCCTCCGGCAGAACAACACGCATCGACACCGAGACCACCGACCTGATCGACAGCCGCCTCGACTCCCTGCGCCGCCTGGACGACCGCGTCGGCTCCGGACAGGCATACGCCCTGGCCCGCGCCGAACTCACCATGGTCCTCGACAACCTGAAAACCGCCTCGTACAGCGCGGACACCGGACACCGCCTCTTCGCCGCCGCCGCCGAAGCCTCACGCGTCTGCGGCTGGGCAGCATTCGATTCCGGGAACACAGGAATCGCCGAACGCCACTACCTCGCCGCCCTGCGCGCCGCCGCCAGCGCCGGCGACCCGGTCGTCACGGCGAACACCCTCTCCTTCTGGGCCATGCTCCGCTACAGCGCCGGCGACCCTACCGGCGCCCTCCAACTCGTCGACGCCGCACACCGCCACGCCGACCGGACCGGCTCCGGCCGGATGACCGCCATGCTCCACGCGCGCGCCGCCCGCGCCCACGCCAAAGCCGGAGACCGCCAGGCCAGCCGACGCGCCGAAGCCGCAGCCTTCGAAACCTACGACTGCGCCGGCCCCACAAACGACGAACCCGCATGCGTGTACTGGGTCGACCGCGACGAACTCCACAGCTGGGCCGCCAGCAACGCCCTCGACCTCCACGACCCCCACCGCGCCCTCACCCACCACACCGCCATCACCACCACACACCACACCCCGCCCGACACCCCCGCACAGCCCAGAACCGCCGCGCTGCGCCTGACCCGCGAGGCCGACGCCCACCTCGCGCTCGGAAACCTCGACACCGCCGTCCATACCGCCGGCCAGGCCGTGCAGATCCTCGGAGGCGTCGCCTCCTCCCGCGGAAACACCATCTTCGCCGGGCTGAAAAGGAAACTCGCCACCCACCACGGCGTGCCCGTCGTAAGGGACTTCCTCGACACCACCCGGTAACCGCCGAACTGCCTGACGGACCCGGTTTCCGAGGACCGCGTGGCTCCGTAGCTTCCGGCCGACCGGCCGGAAGCTACACCCCTGTGACCAGCACCAGCACTGTCATCGCGGTCCCCTGCCGTCTGAGGTCCGGGGCGGGCGTAGCAGTCCTTTGCGGTAAAGGCTGGTGGCGATGTGGATGGTTTCCGGGCGGGCTCTGGAGGGGCTGAACGCCGATGCGGCGGGCGTTCGCGGTGATGGCGTCGGCCAGGTCGCCGTCGGCGGTCACGGACCGGAAGATGGCCAGGCACTCGTGGTTGAACAGGACGGCGGTCCCGGTGCGCTCGTCCCCGACGGCCAGGCGCCCCTACTGTTCGGTCCATCGCACATGGGCGGGGACGGCCAGGGGGCCGGCGGGGGGTCCGGGGGGCGAGGTGGTCGACCGTTAGTCCGTGTGTGCGGTGTGCCAGGCCAGGAGGATGTCCTCATCGTCCTCGTGGAGGTCCTCGTCCAGGGCCTGGGCCCAGGAGCAGTCCGGGCAGGACATGACCCGATGCCACTTGAACCGGCGGGTGCCGTCACGGGTGGGGGCGATGGGACAGCGGAGTTTCCGGCGGGCCGCTCACGGCCTTCCCCCCCCTCACTCTTTCGTGGAAGATGCCGCTTCCTGGGCACGGCAGGGCTTAAAAACTGGACTGCGAGAGACTCCGGATGAGCTGGCCCAGGAACTCCAGGATTCCCTGACCGACCGGTGTCGGAGCGAGCAACACGCCCAGGGCCAGCACGATGACGACGGTGAACTTCTCGTCCAGCCGGCTCCTGGCCTCGGTCCGACGACGCAGCCGCAGCACCACGATGACGATGAGCAGCAACGTCACGTTGATCGTCAGCACCCGGCCTAGCCCCCGTTCAGACACCAGCCGTCCCCGCGTGACTGCTTAGAACGACGCTTCAGCCCCCTTGTGTACCGCGAACCACACAACAACACCTCTCGGTTATCGATTGTTGACGCAAAGTAACCCTCTGGCTGGATCCGGTCCAGGTTCCAGATGGCGTGCGGAGCGCCGGGTGCGGGCGGTCAGCCGGCCAGAGTCCGGGGCGTACGTCGCGGCTGCCGGTCGGCCGCGCGGCGCTCCGCGGGGCTCGGTGAACGAGGGCGGGTCGAAGGGAATCGTGAGGGCTCTTGCGTGACTGTATGAATTTCCATACAGTGTATTGAAGTTCATACGGCTACGGGAGGATCCGCCGTGTTACTCACCCTCGTCACCGCCGCCCTCGCCATCGTCGGCACCCTGCTCGGCTCGATCGTCAGCGGCCGTGCCCAGGAGCGCGCCGCCGAACGGTCCGTCCGCGTCACCCACGGCGAAGCGATCCGCCGCGACCGCCTGGAGGCCGTCACCGCGCTCGCCTGCGCCGTCAGCGACCACCGCCGGGCGATGTGGATGCGCGGCGACGCCGTCCTCAAGGAGGCCGGCCCCGCGCGGATCGAGGCCCTGCGCGGCGAGAGCCACATGACCCGCAGCGCGGTCACCCGCCCGCTGGTCGCCCTGCGCGTCCTCATCGAGGACCAGGCGGTGCGCGCCGCCGCCGACCACATGATCACGCTGACCTACGCACTGCGCGGCGCGTACACCACCAGCGAGGAACTGACCGCCGCCCGCGAGGCTGCGAAGGTCGCTCACGACGAGTTCGTCGACGCCGCCGCCGGCTACCTCGCCCGGACCGCCTGACCCCGCCGTACCCGTTTGCCGCCGGGGCACCGACAACGAATGTCATCGCTCTCCGGCGGCCCCGGTCACCACCGTCCCCCTCGTACCCGCGCACCGGATCGGAGTTCCCCATGGAGCAGCAGTCGCAGGCCCTCGCCCGGATCAGCAGTGTCGAGACGTTGGCCGAACGGACCGGCGGCACCGCCGGCGGCGAGGGCCTGGCCGTGCTCGCCCCGGCCGCGGCCGCCGCGCTCAACCTGCTTGCGGACGCCGTCCGGCGTGGCGGCGCCGACCAGGACGACATCGTCCGGGCCCTCAAGGCCGCCGGTGTCCACGAGGCGTTCGCCGGCGTCTTCGACGCAGCCTCCGAGCGCGTCATGGACGCCGTCGTCGACCCGTACGACTTCGACGAGCGGCTGCACGCCGACAACCTCTCCGGAGCCGCGAGCGACGTCCGGCGTGCCTTCGACTGGCTCTAGAAGCCCGCTCTGCACCCGTTACCGTTCCTGGGAAGGCCACCGATGACCAAGCACACTGACCCTGTTCCCGACCTCACGATCCCGCTCTCCGGTGCCGACGCCCAGGCGCTGGGCGACGACGTTGGGCGGCTGGCCGTGCGGTTCGGTGCCGTACTGCACGGTCTGGCGCAGCTGCGCGCCGGCGGGATGAGCACCGAGGACCTCGCGACGACCATTGCCGTCACCACGGGCCTGATGAACCGGCTGGAAGGCGTCCAGGAAGCCGCAGTACGCCAGCACGCCGCGCAGGGCGGCTCGTACGGTGCGCTGGCGAATTCCATGGGCGTCACCCGGGCCACCGCGCAGTACCGCCGCGACGCCCTGATGCGGAAGGACCCGAGCGAGATGGAGAAGTGGGCCACCAGCAGCTGACCCTGTGCAGCGGCGCCTTGCAGCAGACCGACGGCTGGTCGCTGCAAGGCGCCGCTGTGTTGCACCACGGGGCGCGGCGCGGCTGTCGACGTGGTGGTGTCCAGCCCTCGCGCCAGGGAGCGCCGGAGTGTCTCGCCCGGGTGCACGCGGACGACGCCCTTGTGGTTCACGCGGCCGTGCTGGGCGTGGGGCCGTAGTTCTCGCCGGAGTCGGCGGTGAAGGGGAACGTCTCGGGCGGCGCGTACCTCAGTGGTTCCATCCCGGTATGGCACGGTCCGTGAGTCTGTGGGGCGTGAGGGTACGGGGTTGCCTGGTGGTGCGCCTGTGGCATCACGTGGTGTAGGGGTTAGATTGCGACAGGTGATCGATTACGGTGCCCGGGGCCGCTGACGGCTGGGGCCCGCACCAGCCCCCTTTTTTTTGGGAGAGGACCGGCTCGGAATGACGGACGCGGACATACCGGTGGGCGTTGCGGTTGAGGCTTCCCGGCAGGTTGAGGCTTCCGGGCAGAGTGCCGTGATGTCCCCGCCGGCCGTGTCGGCCGACGCGGCCGGCGCGCCGTCGTACGGGGTGTGGGGCGATGCGCTGCGGGCGCGGGCCTGGTCGTGGAGGCAGCTGGGTATCGGTACGGACCGGGGCGGCGCGGTATGACGGCCGGGGAGCCGGGTGGCCTTCCGGAGCCGGCCTCGGTGAGCCAGCCGCTGCCTCCCGAGGTGCCCGCGCCGCGCGCGGAACAGCCCGCGAGGCTGGAGGGGAACGAGGACGCTGCCGGTCCGGGTACGGACGGCGCGGAGGCTGCCGGCGCTGCGGGCGAGGACTGGTGGCGGTTCGACGGCGTACGCGAGGAGTGGCGCGATACGTGGGCCACTCACGGCCAGGAGGGCCTGGCCGCCGCGCACGAGCTCGGCGCTTCCATCGGGGAGGCGGTCGCCGCGCATCTGCCCAACCCGCATACGGAGGCGGAGAAACGCGGCCTGGACATCCGTTGGATGCGCCTGAAGTACAACGTGCCGGGCTTTATTCTCGCGCTGCTCGCATCATGGCGCGGCAGCGCCCCCGCCGGCCTGCCGCGTTCTCTTGCCGAGAACGGCCCCGTCGCGCTCCTCGGGTGGATCCTGCTGCCGGCTCTCGCCGTGGGCCTGTTCATGCTGACGCCCGTCGGCGGCCCGCTCGGCAGCGTGTTGGCGGATCTTGTCCGTACCGTGCTGCGCGGCCTTGGCGTCCTGGTGGCGCGGGCCTGGAACACCGCCTTCACCGGCTATCTGCTGCGCCTGGTCGTGGCCGTGGCCGTGTGGGGCGTCATCATCGTCGTCGCGCGCCTGGTCGGGCGCTTGGCGGTCAACTGGCTGACGGGAGTATGAGTTTCATGAACACGACGGGTGCTGCGGCCGGAGGGATAGGCGCGGTCACGCTCGGTCTCGTCGTCCTGATGTACCAGATCGGCCGGTGGCGGGGTGGCGATCCCACGCCCAAGATGCACTTCTTCGCCGGGGTGGCGCTGGCCGCTCTGCTGTTTCTGGGCGGGGGAATTCTCGGCACGATGGGCGGGGCCGCTGCGGCGCTGGGGGACGGGCTCGGTACGTACGCGCTGGAGAACGCGACCGGCACTGTGGCCGCCGTCGGGACCCGGCCGGCGATGACCGGTGGCGAGAAGGTCGGTGTGAGCGGGGTGATCGCCGGGCTGTGTCTGCTCGCCCTCTACGCGGGGCTGATCAAGTCGGGGCGGGCCGACCTCAAGTCGCCGCTCATCCGGGGCGCGCTGGTGGGGATATGGCTGGGTGCGTCCGCCGGGCTGCTCGGGATGGCCATGGGGCTGATCCGGACGTCCGGCAACACCATCGGCGACATCCTGCTCCGCAGCATCTGATTACGGGAAAGGGCGGTTGTGGCCATGTCCGACAGCGGGGGGCGGGGCACCATCTCCGCAGGGGTGCTCCATCTGCGTGCCGAGTGGGGCCGCTGGTGGCGTGCCGAGGATCTGACGGATACGCACATCGCGCACCGCGTACTGAACGACCAGTACCGCGTCTGGCGGCAGTGGCGGCAGCGCAACGCTGCCGAGGTCCAGCAGAACATCGGTCTGCTGAAGGACCAGCAGAAACGGCAGACGTACATGCAGATGCAGCAGATGGCGCTCCAGAAGCAGGCCCGCGGCCGGGGATACGGATACGGCGGCGGCTACGGCGCGTCCCCGGTGATCTCCTACCGGATGATGCAGTGGGCCCAGCTCCAGATGCGCATGGGACAGCAGGAGTTCAAGCATCTGGAGGTCACGCCGTCGATGCTCCAGATCGGCTACGGGCAGGTCCGCTCCCGGCGCCATCTCACCGCCGGCGTCCTTCTGCTCGTCCTGCCATTGATGTGGGCCGGCCTGTGGCTGCTGTCGGTCCCCGCCGCCCTCACCGTCACAGCCGTGGCGGTGCTGGTCTTCACCGCGGCGGCCTGGGTGAAGGGCCGCACCCCGACCTGGCGCCGCCCGCCCGTACCGAAGCTGCTGTTCGTACCGCCCGCGCCGCCCGCCCACACCGAGCTGGAAGACCCCGATCCGCAGCCGTTCCCGATCAGGGAAGCGGGCACCAACCCGCGCCAGGCCCGTGAAGCGGTGCGCCTGGCCCTGAAGAAGGAGAACGCGCGCGTCTCCGAGGTGCTCGTCCCGGAGGAGACCGCGTACGGGTGGAAGGTGCCGCTCGTCCTGCAGTCCGGTACGGCCGGCCAGCTCGTCAGCGTCCTTCGGCCCCTCGCCACGACGCTGCGGGTGGGCGAGTCCCGGGTCCTGGCGCAGCCCGCCGACCCGGACGACGCGGCGCTCGTCAGCCTGCAGATCCTCACCCGCGACCCGTTCGCGACGCCGCTCCCGTATCCCGAGCGGCCGCCCGGCTCGTGTTCCATCGTTGATTCGGTCAGCCTCGGGCTGTCCCTCGAGGGCGCGACGACGCCGGTCGTCCTGGCCGGGCAGCATGTGATCATCGTGGCGGACACCGGGGGCGGCAAGACCGCCATGGTGCAGGCCATCGCCGAATACGCCACTGCCTGCCGGGACGCCGTCGTGGTGGACATCGACCCGGTCAAGCGCGGGCTGAAGGCGCTCGCGCCCGCCGCGGTCATCACGGCGCGGACACCGCAGGAAGCCGAGACGGTACTGGAGGGCCTGCTGGCCCGGGCCCGGGACCGCATCGCTTCCATGCCGCCCACACAGGACACCTGGATACCCAGCCCGACCGGTCCGGCCGTCCTCGCCTTCCTCGACGAGTACCCCCAGCTCAGCAAACGCGGCAAAGAACTCGCGGTCGCGCTGCTCAGGATCGGCCGCGAGGCCCGCATCACCATCGTGCTGTGCACCCAGGACGCCACGTCCGATGTCCTGGGAGACGCCATCGCGGACGCCTTCGGCGTCAGGATCATGCTGCCCTGCCGGGCAGCGGACGTACCGCTCGTGGTCGGCCGCGCCGACGCCATCTCCCGGGGATGGCTCCCCCACCTCCTGGTCCCCTCCCCCGAACCCGGCTTCCCCGCCGACGCCGGACGCTTCTACTGCCTCACCCCCCGCCACCGGACCCCGGTCCTGCGCTACGTCTCCCCCCTGCCCCCGGCCGAAGCCGACCGCCGGACCCGCGAACGACTCGCCGCGGGGCTGCCCCGGCTGGAGAGCGCACAGGTGCCCGCGCCGCAGGCCGCCGTACCCGAGATCGCCCGACTCCTCCTCGCCGCGTTCGCCACACACGGTGACCCCCCGGCGCTCACCCTCGCGCAGCTCGCCGACCACCTCACGGCCGCAGACCCGGCCACCTGGGGCAAGTGGGACGGCCAGAAGAACCGGCTCCTCATGGTCGGACGCACCGTCAAAGCCCGGCTGAAGACCGCCGGACTCGACATCCCCACCGAACGCCTCAGTGCCGACACCGACCCCAAACGCCCCACCGCCTACCGGCTGGCAGACATCAAAGGCGCCCTGTCCTGATGTGCCGGCGACGTGGCAGGGTCCTGTCCAGGTGCGTACGCGACGTGCCCCGACATGCCGCCGGCCCACCCGGCGATGTGCCGATGTGCCCGCGCCCGACACACCACAGACACACTGTGACCTGCGCAGACGCACCGGACACATCAATTCGCTACCCCCGCCCGGAGACCCGATGACCCCTCAGAACCCGGCACAGCACGCCAAAATCGCCGCCGACGCCGTCGAACGCCCCGTCCGGGACGTGAACTCGGGCCGCGCCCAGTGGACCCACCCCCACACCATCCGCCAGGCCACCGACGACCTCACCCGGCTCACCGGCGCCCTCGCCACCGCCCTCCAGCAGATGACCGCCGGCCTCGGACAACTGCAAGGATCAAAGGCCCACCCGAGCGTCGGCGCACTGCACCTGGCCGGGCAGTCCGCGACCAGCGCGACGACCCAGCTGCGGCAGGCCCGCCGCACCATGCACTGAACGTCACCACCGGAGAGGGAAATCCGTGTGCCCGCACACTACTTACACCGACGGCCGGGGGCCCGATGCTGCTCGCCGATGACCCGTGCGACGTCAGCGGCCCCGCCAAGGACTACTGCGACAGCGGCAGCGGAAACAGCACCCTGCCCGGCACCTCCAGCAGTGCCGACAGCAGCGACCCGCTCACCGTCCTCGCCCGGTCCATAGCCAGGGCCGCCGACTGGACCGCCGGACAGCTCGGAAACACGGTCGGCAACCGCAACACGGCCGACTTCACCAACACCGGCTTCCTCCAGCAGTACGCCGTGGTCTTCGCCGCCTCCACCGTGCTCGTCCTGGTGCTGTGGCTCCTCGCCGTCGCCAAACGCGCCGCCCGCGGCGTCCCGATGACCACCGCGATCAGCGAAGCGATCAGCCTCCTGTGGCTCGCCGTACTCGCCTCCGCGTTCACCCCGCTGATTCTCTACACCGTCACCGCCGCGACCAGCGCGGTCACCGACGTCCTCGTCAGCGCACTCGGATCCAGCCCCGGCGGACTCTTCGTCTCCCTCGGCACCGACCTCAAGAACGGCAAGGTCGGCGGCGGACCACTGATGCTCGCCCTCGTCTCCCTCGCCACCCTCCTGCTGTGCGGCGCACTGTGGATCCTCCTCGTCCTGCGGGCCCTGGGCTTGTACGTCGGAGCCCTCCTCGGAGTGGTCGTCTACGCCGGCCTCGTCGACCGCGACCTGTGGAACCACGTACGCCGCTGGGCCGGATTCATGATCGCGCTGATCCTCCTCGAACCCGTCACCGTCATCGTCCTCGGACTCTCCGCAGCCCTCCAGACCGACGACTCAGGCCAGAGCAACGTCGTCACCGGACTCGCCGTCACCGTCATCGCCCTCGCCGTCACCCTCTACATCATCCGGCGCGCCCCCGGCATCGGCGACGCGGTCAAAGTCGCCCGTACCGCGTCCCGAACCGCCGGCGGCACCGTACGGGCCGTCACCGGCGGCGGCGCCAGCGCGGGAGTCATGCACGGCATCCACACCCACGGCGGCCGGACCGGCGACAACCCGGGCCACAGCAACACCGGATCACAGAAACCACCGAACCCGGTCAACGGAGGCATCAGCGTCCACGCCCAGCGCGAACCGAAGAAACGGGACTGACCCACACCCATCCCCGCCCCCGGGCCGCCCCGATCCTCAACGGACAGGGCGGCCCGGCCACATCCCCGCCCGGCACGCCGGCTGAACGCCCGCATCGCACGGGTCTGATGCTTCACCCGACGTACGGCGCTTGCCGGGCCACGTCACGATCCGCGACTCGGGCCACCCACCGGTGCGGGGAAACTCGTGCGCAACCCATCGGCTCTCAGGGAGTTGAAGGGGCATGACAGATATCGCGGATCGCGGTCGGACCGGTGAGCGTTCCGGTGAGGGCAGCTCGTCGGTAGCGTGGCTGCACGCGGAAGAAGGAGCGAGCGCGATGGCCGAACCGATCTCTCACAACCCGGATGCCGAGGAAGAGGCCGTTGTAAGACGGATCAGGGACCAGAACGATGCCTTCGCGGAACTGGACCGTATGCCCCGCACACATACGGTCCAGGGGCCTGTGAGCGTGGTGGTGCACGGTGAGCGGTTCGTCGTGCCGCTCACCGTCAAGGACGTACGGGCCGCACTGGCGGACGAACTGCGTCCCGTGTTCGACAGCGAGATCGATACGGCGCCGCCGAATATGGCCGGCCGGCTGATTCGCAAGTGGGCTCTGGAGGTCATCCCGGGCGACGCGATCGACCGCGTCGACGTTCTCCTGCGTGCCGAGCAGCGGGCGTACGGGCTCGGGACGGCCGCCGCGTGAGCTACCGCGTCGCGTTCGCTCCCGTCGCCGAGGAAGCCCTCGGCAAGCTCCCCTCCCCCGCCGGGTTCAGGGCCGCCGTAGCCCGCACCCTCGGTGCCGATCCCTACGGCCACGGGTCCACCTCCGTGGCCGGTGACAAGGACCGGCGCGAAGCCGTCGTGTCCCGGGTGATCGTCCGTTACGTCATCTCCGCCGGAATCCTGACCATCACCGTCGTACGCCTCATCCCCGAGCCATAGCCGTGAAAATAGCCCTGCGGTGAATCGTCCCGCCTCCGGCCAGGGGGATGGCCGTTCCAGGCGTCGGGCATCAGGACTCCTCCTCCGCAGCGTTATTCTTTTGTGAATTCTGACTTTTCTTCTGAGTGAAATCTGCGGCCCGTTTGGACCGTAGTGCATGTGGTCTGCCGGAGGTTCGGCACCAATCCCCTCGTTTTTGCTGGCAGACAGGGCAGGTAACGTCGTACGCCTGCCACACAGTCTGGGTTTCTTTGATGTCCCCGATGAGTATCCGCAGCCGGTCGGCATGGGGCGTCCCTCGCAACTGCCCCGTACGGGGGCCGTCAAGGAAGACGCACTGCTGTCCGTGATCTGCCGCACAGAGCGGACACATCTTCGTGGTCCAGTACCCCCGGCCGACCATCTGGTGCAACGGACCTGGCGTCGGAGAGCGGGGTGGCAGAACGAGGAGCGACCTGAGGCGTTCCTTCCACAAGGCGAGCTGGGCGCGTTGGTGTGGCACGCCCTTTCCGACCCTGCCAAGTTCATCAGCCTCTCGGGACATCTGCTGGACCTTCCTGGCCAGCAGCTCTGGGTCGCCGTTGGCTGGGATATGGCTCACTTCTTCGAGGAGAGTATTCAACCGGTCGATCGCGGCTGGAATCGCGTTCGCTAGGTAGTCAGCAGCTGCACGGATCGCCTCTTTCTCCTCCCCGGTCTGGTCAATCCTGGTGGCCTTTTTGGCCTGTGCGATCAAGCTCTTAACCTGGCTGACCTTCTGAGCGGCCACAGCCTGTTCAAGTAAGGAGACCTGCATCCGGCGGGATTCGGCTTCTTTCTCCATCCAGAGCGAGGCACTGTGATGCGCGGCATCCAGCCGCTTCTGCATTTGAGGGCTGGCCCCGGGAAGTTCGGTGATCTCACGGCAGACCGTTACCATCAGGCCGGGCGACTCGGTCCGGCGGGCATAGAGCAGCCGGCGCATCAACTCCTGCGCCCGCTCGTCCTGTGGCGAAGTCTTCTGCTTCTTCCCTGGAGTCCATCGTGCCGGTTCGGGCGTGCTGTGTGCCTGGATGATCCGTTCGACGGCCGGGGTGGACAGTCCCCGCTCGGTAACCTCGCACTCCTCCAGGGAGAACCATTCGGTTGGCCGTGCGAAGGCCTCGGTCCCGATGCGAACCCGTCGGCTGGTGCCTTCGCTGTCCAGCCGAATGCGGTGCACGTACCAGCGTTTGATCAGAGTGTCCTGGTCCACCGGAACCGACATGCCGAGCACCGGTTCGTCTTGGCTGTCCCACTCCGGCGCCACTTCTTGGTCCAGGTGCACACGCAGCCTCTTGTGCGCGAGCTGAATATCGACGACTGAACCCAGCGGGGTCCCGTCCGGCTGGGCGAAGTCGAAGTCGGCCTGCGTGCCGCGGATACGGAGCCAGGCCGCGGCCGCGGACTTCACGTACAGGTGGTCGGCGCTGGAGACGCCGCGGGCCCGGCGCCCGCACACGTGGGACTGTCCCCCGGGGCCGGGGTGGTGAGCGAAGTGGCAGACCCGGTCGGTGTACAGCTTGGTGGTCAGCTGGAGGCCGCAGCCGCCCAACAGAAGCCCGCACCAGAACGAGTCTTCTTCGTGCCGCTGCCGGAATGCGTCCAGCTCGATCGCCTCGAGCGGCAGCATGAGCGGCTCCTCCGAGTCCGCGCTCCCCATGACCGCCGTTTGGATCTGCCGCCTGTCACCTCGCACGAACCCCCACCTTTCATCCCAACTCATCGTGCCACTCGCAGGGTTGATTCCACAGGTCATCGCTGTGATCAGGCCGTCGTCCTGAGCGGCGCCGACTGCGGCGGCGCGGCAGCAGTCCCGTCCTGGCGCGCAGCGCGTTCGGCTCGGGCCCGGCGTAGGGCGGCGGCCTCGGTCGCCGCGGCCTGGTGGCGGCTCTGCTCGATCGGGGCCGGCGCATCGTCCGCGACGCCGTCGGGCTCGGGGAACGCGCGGCGTGGCAGCTCCCGCATTGCCTTCGTCTGCCGATCCACCGCTGCTGCGATACCCGGATCCACCCGGGACGGCGGCGGTGACGGCGGCCTGACGGTGCGCCTCGATAGCACGGCGATACCCGTCCGGCGGCGTCCGGCGTTCCACCGGTACGGCGAGCGAGGTCGGCTGCAGGGCCGGGCCGACGACCGATACGGCGAGGCTGGCCTTCATGGGCGCGGGCGCCAGGACGTGCAGGGCGCGGACGTTCGCGTTCGGCACCCGCTCGTTGGCTGCCGCGATCAGCTTCGGCGCGCTCCAGCGCAGCTACGTGCCGACGGCTGGGGCATCGGGGACGATGTCCAGGCGGCCAGTGTCCGCGTCGAACGCCACGGCCTGCAACCGCGGTGAAGTCAGCTACACCGCGGGGCTGCAACGTGCGCAGCGCTTGTAGTTGCGGCCTCCCTTGGGTCCCGTGTTCTTGCTGATCCACTGATGTGCTTCCTCGGTGGTCATGCTGTGCATCCGTGGATAGTTCTCATCACCGTAGAAGTCACTGCGGCCGCTGTGGGGATCGACGCTGTGGGCGTACCGGCGAAGCGCTTCCACGTAAGCCGGCCCGATTGGCCTGGCGTACGTCGCGGGGTTGTGGCGGGCCACTACCGAGCAGGTGGTTTCGTGGATGCCGTTCTGTCCTGCGGTGAACGGATATTTCTCAGGGGCGGTGAACCGGGCCCACTCCCTGTCGGCGGAGTCGAGTAGCCCGTCGAACCACCCCTTGCGTTCGCCCTGGCACAGAGGACATCCTCCCCGCGCGCGGCAGACCGCCAGCTGGTCGTCCTCGTCTTCGTCTTCGAAGCAGCGAAGCGGTCCGTACAGCTGGGCTACGCCCTCCAGCAGAGCCGCGCGCGCGTCGGCGGCCTGCACCTGGCCGGCCGCCACGGCGTCCAGCATGTCCAGGACCGCAGGCAGCTCGATCGCGAAGCCCCGCCCTTCGGCGATCCCACGTGGCCGGCTCTCAGGGAAGTGGTCCCCGTAATACAGGTGCACCGTGTCGAAGGTGCGGTCGCCGAAGCGCATCGTCAACGCCGGTCGACGCTGCGGCGTGAAGCCGGCGGTCACCACAGGAGCGCTCACGCTGACAGCCTGGGCTTGAGGCGGCGGCACGGCGCCTGCTGTCGGGCGCTTCGCCGTCTTGGGCCGAGCTTTCCTCTTCGCCACCGTCATTCCCCTCTCGGTAGGTCAAGTACTGTACCCACACGTCTAGTTACATTCCGTGCATCGCGTATGGCCACCGCGACCCCGTGCACCTCACTGCGGTGCGGCGTGCGGCATGATCCACGCGTTCGAGCCGCTGGAGAGTTCACCTACGGACCGTCCCCGGCTACGACGAGCCGGTGACCTCCGGCATGGCCTCCCGTCTCCACATCTCCGACCACGCCGTCTTCCTGCCCGGCCTCGGGCTGCCGGTGCCGTAGCCCCGGGCCTACGCGCCCCGTCATGCGGTGGTGCGCAGCGGAAGGGGCGCGGCGGGGACCAAGGCAGCGGTCCCGGCCTGCCGGGCGGCACGTTCCGCGCGGGCCCGCCGGAGGGCAGCTGCCTCGGTGGCGGCGGCTTCACGGCGGCGCTGGAGATGGGCAGCGCTGATCGGAGCCGGCGCATCGTCGACAGCAGCCTCCGTCTCTGGAAACGCCCTCCGGCTGAGCTCGCGCATCGCCCTGGTCTGCCGCTCGACAGCTTCCGTGATCCCCGGGTCCAGCCGCTGGGCGGGGGTGACGGCTTGGTGCGCGGCGAGCGCCTGGTGGAAGCCGGGCGACGCCTCCTGCCTGGTCTTCACCGGCGCCTCGGGCGCTGCCGCGGCCTTCGAGGCGGCGGCCGGCTCCCGGAGCGCCGGGGCGGTCGCACCCACGGCCAGGACGCGGACGGTGCGGACCGCCTGGGTGCCGACCGCGTCGTTCGCCGCGGTGACGATCCGGGAGCTGATCAGGCGCAGCTGGGTCGCGTACGCGGGTGAGTCCGGGCGCAGGTCCAGCTGTCCGGTCTCCGCGTGGAAGGCGACCGCCTGGACGTGCGCGGCCAGCTTCGGGGAGAGGCCGGCCGCGATGTCCGGCCACTGGGCCAGGATGCTTCCGCCAGCGGCCGGGATGTCCCAGGCCCGGTCGGCCATCAGGCCCTGGAGAACGGCGGCGAACCCGGTCGGCTCCCGGCCGTCGCGCCGCACCGTCGTCCCGGTCCGGCGCTTCGCCTTGCGGGTGCCGGACTCGCCGCGGGCCTTGGCGGCCTCGCGTGCCTGGTGCAGTGCGACCCGGGCCAGGTCGACGCCCGACAGTCCCGAGGCCGGCTGCTCGTCGCTGGTGGTGGTGTTCAGGGTTTCGGTCATCACGGCCTCCTACCGGCGTGCGACGGTCATGTGGTTGGTGCTGCTGATCAGCTTGCGTACGCGCCGCACCAGGTCAGCGCCGTAGATCTGCTCAGCGCCAGCCGGGCCGAGGGTGTCGAGCGTCATGACGACCTGGTCGGGCCTGCCGAGCATGTACTCCTGCCAGGCCACGTCCCGGAGCTCCGTGAGCTCTTCCTCGTCGGGCACGTCGGGGCCGGTCTCGCCCGCGTCCTGGTGGCTGGCCGCGAGGTCGTACTGCGGCTGCTTCGGGGTGAGGGCATCGGCGACCAGGCGGCGCACGGACTCACTGCGCGGCGGCGTCCAGTCGCCCTCCCACTCCTGATGGCGGGCCTTCTCAGCGCGCCGGGAGTCCCGGTACGCCTGAACGGCGCGGGCCCGGCCTTCGGCGTGCGGCCACTCAGCCGTCGCGGTCTTGAGCCGTCCGGCGAGGAACCCGGAGGGCCGGTGCACGGTGCCCGGGGCGTCGCCGCAGTCCAGGAACGCGATCACCTCATCGGCCGTCCAGCCCGCGTCCGCAACCTCCTTGAGGATCCAGGCGATCCGGGGCACCGCAGCGCGGCCCATCCACGGCACCCGTCGGATCAGCTCCGAGGCCAGCTGGAAACGGCGCCCGACGCTGTTGAGCTTCCGGCGGCCGCGCTTGACCTTCTTCGGGGTGGGGGAATCGCTCTGCCCGCTTGCGAGCTTGCTCTCAGGGGGGAAGGAAGTAGTACCCGCAGTAGAAGACGCTGAGGTACCAACCTGCATTGGGGTGCAACGGACCTCATCCGAATCAGCCGTCACAACCCCCTGCTCAGCACCCCTCACCGAGGCCTTCGCCGGGGCCTTCGACGACGCCTTCGAGCGCGGCTTGCGGACCTTGCGGGCCGCCTTCTTCGCCAGCTTCGCCATCAGCTCCCGGCCGGCCTCCGCGATCCCGGACGCCGTCCGCGTGTACGCCGGAGCGGCCTCATCCCGCTGCACCGTGCGGATCCCCAGCGCGACGTCGAACTCCACAGGGATCATCCGCGCGAACTCGCTGGCCTGCGCCGGACCGCTGGACACCCGCGTGCCCTTGACGATCCACGCGAGCAGCCCGGCCTCCCGCAGCATCCCCAGGTGGTACTCCACCGACCGCTCCGACAGCCCGGTGCGCCGCACCAGGTACTCGATCCCCGGACGGCACGGAAAGAGCTGCGCGAGCTCCTGCGCGACGCGCACGGTCGTCGGCCCGAAGCTGCGCGGCCCGTGCGACCGGTGCCGCCGCGGCCGGTACAGCCCGGACCCGGCCACCCAGTGCACCGCCTGCATCCAGGAGTAGCCCTCACCCGCGATCCGCCCCGGCGACGTCGACAGCCACTGCGACGCCTCCGGCACGAACAGCAAGGGCAGCACGGTGACCGCGTCGGCGTCGTCGACCGACGGACGCGGGGCGGGCAGCATCACGGCTGCTGGCGCCGCCACGGCGCTCACCGGCCCGCCCCGACGTACGAGACAGAGATCATCCCGGCAGCCTTGCGCGGACCGCCTGTGGACAGAGGCCGGGAACCGGCAAGAGCGCCGATCCCTCCCGCCGGGCGGGCAACAACTTCCGATCGAGTCCCGCCCCACGGGACGCAGCCTCGGAGCACCGCGGCGGCCGGCGTCGCCAGGAGGACAGGGGTCCCCCTCTCGGTAAAGGTGTCGGGGACCGGGGGCGGTGTGACACTCCACCCCGAAGAATCTTCGTGACTAATGCCGCGAACAGGGCAAACAGGGTGTGCGAATCCCGTCACGCGGGAAGCGCGGGGGGCTCGAACCGGTGTGAATCGGGCACGGTCGAGCTGACAGGGGACACCGATCTCGTGCACTATGGCGGGGACACCAACCTTCATATGGATCGCCCCGACCGCGACCAGGCCCCTGCCAAGGGACCCGACCACGGCCGAGCGCTCTATGCGGACGGAGCCCCGAGCACCGAACGGCCTGCCAAAGCCGCCGGAACCCGGGGTGACGCTGGTGGCTCAACAGAGGCCCCCTGCCAAAGGGGCTCCTGGAGAGCCGGGGTGGCCCGCTTGCCAAAGCGGACCGGGTGGAACGAACCGCCTGCCAAGGCGGGGTGTTACGAAGGAATGAAGACCAGCTCGATGAGCTGGAGCCCAGAACCGGCGCCAACCGGGGACTGGGCGGCCGACCTGACGGTCGGCGAGACGGGCCGCGCGGGGCCACAGTGGATTGCAGTCCACCTCATTCGCGCGCGCGGCCGATGGCCGCTAGGTCATCCCGACCCCCTTCCGGAGGCCGGCGTCGTGCTGCCTGCATCCAGCTCAGCGACGTCGGGAAAACGCTCCGCGAGCCCTTTGAGCAAGTGGATGTAAACCGCGCGATGGGGCCGCCGGGGGTGGGTTTGACCTAGCTCCCAGCGGGCTACGGCCAGACGTTTCACGCCTACGGCGTCTGCGACTTCCTGCTGAGTGAGCCCCGCAGCGAGGCGCAGCTGCTGCCGCACGCGCGGCGACGGCAGGACGTCGTCGAGGAGAGCGTTGACCCGCTGCATGGGATCCGCGTCGGACATGCCCCAACCTCTCATGATCACCGAATCCCTGAAAGATACACCACGGGATCGATCTTGGCAGCATGCACCGATACGCCGATGTGGCGGTGGGCATCGGGCCTCAGCATGGCTTCAGGATCGATGCGTAGTAGGACGCGAGCACAGCTTCCGCTCCAGAGCCCTGCGCCGTCGTGACGCGTTGGAACTGGGCTGACCTCAAGTCGCCGGCGACCTGGATCCGAGGGTGCTGTTTGCCGGGAGGGCAGTAGCCGTCCTCGCTCGAGGTGAGACCGTCCAGACCGGCTGGTGTGTTGCCGAGGTTGTTCAGCACCGTCTTGGCAACGTAGGACTTACGCTCTCCCTGCCGGTCCTTGACCTGCAAGCTCCACTCGTCTCCGTAGGCCATCGGCGACAAGGCGACGTGAGAGACAGGGACGACGCGCACGCGCTCGTTCCCCGCGACTTCGGCGATCTTGTAGTCATCCGCCGGCGGGCAAAGGACATGCAAGGTTGTTGAGGAGTGCGGATGGGTGCGGAGCCACGTTCCGAGGGGACGGTCCCCTCCGAGAACGTAGGTCCGGCCCGCTAGGTCTGTCGGCGTGGTGCGCCACAGCGGAGGAACGGACAAGCGTGTAGGAGCGCTGATCCAGTCGGCATCGGGCGGAGTCAGGGCAGCCACGCCGGTGGCGACCACGATCAGCTGTGCGCTCAGTACGCGCCCGTCCTCGAGTCCGAGCTCCGCCCGGTCGTCGTAGCCGGTGACACTCACCGCACGGGCCTGGATGACGGAGCACCGGTCAGCCTGCTGTAGGCGTTCCAGGTCGGCGGCAAGGGCTTCAGCAAGCTGGGGGCCGGTCGACCAGTTGCCAGGGACGTTCCCCAGCGCCCCGATGACATGGAGCTTGCCGCCTACTGCACCGGCCTCCACGACGACCGTTCGGAGGTTCAGGCTGGCCGCCATCACTGCGGCCGCCACTCCTGACGGCCCTGCGCCGACTACCAGCACATCTGTCTCATGCGGTGTGTTCATGCGGGGGCTCCTTGCGTTCCACTGATTCGGGACAAGACAACCTCGCTCGTGACCAGTTGCTCAGCGCCGATGTTCCGGGAGGCGAGCAGGAGTGCGGCGTCGTGGTAGCGGGCTCCGCCGGTGGAGGCACAGGCGTCGGTGACGATCCACGGCCGGTATCCGGCCTGGTAGGCCGCAACAGCGGAGTCGTATACGCACGCGTCGGTGTCGATGCCGCACAGCACCAGATCGGTCCAGCCCGCCTTGCGGATGGTCCGGGCGCCCTCGGGGGTGAACACTGACGCCTGGGGCTTGTCGATGATCGCGGCGGCGTTGGCAGTGAAGGGGACCAGGTCAGCAACGAGGGCTTGTTCTTCGGGAGTACGCAAGCGCGTCCATCCGGTGATCGTCTCGTACGGCGACCCGGGCTCGTTGTGGAACCGCGACAGCACCACTGGAGCGCCGGCTGCTTGCCAGCCCTCCACCAGCCGCACAACCGCTGGGATGACTCCGCGGCTGTGCTGGTTGACAAAGCCCTGCTGCACGTCAATGACCAGCAGCGCTGTCGATCGAGGGTCCACCCACTCCGCCTTCCACATGGCCGTCACGGATTGCTGTCTCGGAGAGCGTCCTGGGCGGCGCGCAGCCGATCAGGAAGTTCGCTGGTGGCCAGGATGGCCTCGCGCATCACACGGTGTTGAGCGGTCTCAGTGGGGCGCGCGGTCGTGAGCCGGAAGTAGGCACTGCGCAGAAAGCGCCAGCGGTAGGCCGTCGGCATCACCGGGTCCTGGCCGTCTTCGATCGTGTGCAGGATGTGCGACGAGAGAGCCCAGAGGGCCTGTACGTCGAGCTCAAGGGCCACGATCTGGCTCATGGTCAGAGCCCGCTCGTCCTGCTGCGGGTGATAGGCGACCCCCGACCAGCCGACGACGCCGCGGGAGACTCCGCCGTCGAACGTCACGGCCTCGGGGTGAGCCCAGCCGTCACGGAACTTGGCTTCCTCTACCCCCGGCCCAAGCGGCACCACATCTGCCGGATTTTGCCGGTTGACCAGCACTGATGGCGTCGCGAGCAGCTGAAGAGCCGTATCCAGGCCGGCACTCGACCAGGAATGTGTGCGGAGCTCGTAGGCCGACAGCACGTACTGCGGAATGAGCGACTGGGCAGGCTGATCCTTGCCGTCGCCGTGGCGGGTCAGCAGGTGATCCATCCACTCCCCCACCCAGCCCGGTTCCTTCAGGTACGTGCGGTAACGCCACAACGCCAACTCGGTCAACGACTCAAGGCGGTGGTGCTCCTCGAGATGCACCACCGCGACACCGCAGGCGTATATGTGCACCGTCGACGACTGCGCGGAGTGGTGGTCAGCCGGCAGGACCCGCTGCTCCAAGCCGCCTGGTCCCGGCTCGCCTGGCGAACCCGCAGCGTAGAGGGGCGCATTGCACTCACCGAGGTACACCGGCAAGAACTTGTGGGAGACGACCGTGCACGGTGCCGGACGCGCTGCCGACTCCGCGTTGAGGGGAACTGCCGTTCCACGCAGGGCTGCCAGACGGAGGCTGAACGCCTCCTGCTCAGCCGGGGTGCACTGGAAGAGCGCCGTGTCCAGGATCTGCGCCATCTGGGGACGACAGACGCTCGCCTTGTTCCGCTGCCAGTTCGAGACGGTCCGAGGGCTGATGCCGAGGCGACCGGCGAACTCGCGCACAGACGCTCGCATCACCGACCGCAACAGCAGCGCCTCCTCACCTGTCCACCTGTCCACAGCGATCACTACACACCCCCTTGGCGGTCACCTTCCAGGTATCAACGGCCCTATTGCCACGCTGTTGCTACACCACTTCCACGGCCGGACATCTCGCTCAAGGTCCCTGGTGCGGATGCTGGTTCTTGTTGATCCACGCCCGCAATTCCGGCCGGAGGAACTATGGCGATCCCGGGCACACCCCAGTGCCGTGCCCGCATCGAGTCCTGCGTGCCGTCAGGCATCGAACTCGTAGTCCAGGACGTACGAGGCGGAGTCGAGGGTCATCTCGTTGACCTCAACAACTCGCCGCTGGGCGTCGAAGGCTGTCCGGCACATCTTCAGGACAGGGCGCTCAGGGGACATGCCCAACGTGGCCGCTTCCTCAGCAGTGGGCAGCCGTCCGCGGATCTCCTCCCGGAAGCGAACCGGGCCATGCCCGAGGTCAGCGAGGCGAGCGTAAGTTCCCCCCGGCCCGGTGTCGGCTTGGGTGATCGCCGACCCTTCCACCAGGGCGTAGGGCAGGTACGAGGTGGCGAGCATGACTGGCCGGTCATCCAGGACGTAGCGCCGGGACCTGGCGCAGGCGGTCTCGCCGGCGTCCAGGTCGAGCATCTCGGCAATGTGCGCTGGCGGAACGACCTCCTGCACGGAGACCTGGTCGACTGTCAGGGACCGGTCCTCGTCAGCCGACCAGATCGACTTCCCGGCGCCCCACTGATCCTGTGCCAGACGCTGAATACCGCGTCGACGGATGGGGTGGAAGGCCTGAACGAACACCCCCGCGCCCTTCCGGGACTCTGCGAGCCCTTCGTTGGTGAGCGCGCGCAGGGCTCGCCGAGCCGTCATCACGGCGACGCCGTACTGCGGCGCAAGGGCGTTCTCCCCCGGCAGTCGATCCCCGGGCCGGTAGTCCCCACGCTCGATCGCAGCCTTCAGCTCGTCAGCGATCTGGAGGTATCTGGGCTGCGCAGAGCCCTTTCCGCCTGCCATGTGTCTCCTAACTTCGCTAGCGATCCTAAGGGCTTCGATGCTCAGCGTCAGCTGCGGCTCGCGACGACATAGCGCGGGTACATCTCTATCGATGTGCTTGACATCGATAGGGAGATCGAGCACCATCGTACTGCAACTTCGATATCGAAGTTGCGAAGGCGGTCGTTCCGTCAGGGACGGATTGCCTTGCACCACTGCATGACCAGTCGCCACTTCGGTGGCCTCGGGGAGTCTGAGGCAACTAACTCCTCCCCGTGTCCGTGACTGCTGTTTGAACTGTCGCAGCGCGTATGCGTTGTCGGTCCGTCAGGACGCCCGGCCCTTCCGGTGGGTGCTGGCGTGGCCGAGAGGGTACCCGCGACGCCTTACCCGACCCGCCTGCTTCGTGAGGAGTTTCCCCATGACCGCATCCGTCCGTGAGCGTGAGGTCCAGACCGTCAGCCAGGAGCGCAAGCGCCGGACGCGGTCCCGCACGATCAGCCACCTTGGCCCGATCGTCGTCTCCCAGCTCCCGGCGCACGAGTACGACCTCGATCCCGCCTGCATCTCCCTGGTGTGCCCGTCCTGCCGCACGTGGGTTCCGATCCGCGTCGCCGACACGGAGCGGGCCACGGCCAAGCTGGTTCCCCACCACACCGAGCAGGCCGGCACCGAAGACCCGGTCCGCTGCCGCCTCGGCAGCCACCGCCTGGTCACGATTGACGTCAGCGTCGCCAAGTGGTCCCGCCGCCTGGAGCAGGGCGTCGCGGAGACCAACGGCCGCCGCGCCGACCGCGTCATCCGCAAGCCCCAGCCCATGCCCACCCCGGCTGTCATGCAGATCGTCGGCGGCCTCGTCGACGACAAGACGGTTCGCGAACTGGACGAAGCCCACGTCCGCGGCTGCTCCACCTGCTCCATCAAGGACGACAAGGGCACCATCCTGCGCGTCGCCGACCTCACCTCCCGGTGCACGGACGGCCGCCGCTTTGCCCAGCTCGCCGCGCACACCAAGCGCCTCGGCCCCGCCCGCCGCAAGGCGCAGATGGACCGTGAGGACTGGAACGACCGCCGCGCCTGGGGCCTGCGCCTGCTGCACGAGCAGCAGTGGCAGAACGTTTCTGAGATGGTCGCCGACACCGAACTCCGGCGTGTCCGCGACACCCTGGCCGCGCTGATCCAGACGCTCAACCCGCACAAGGCCGACGCTCCGCAGCTCACCGAAGGGGAGCGCGCCGGCCTCATGAACGCGATCACGCTCCTGGCGACGCAGGAAGAGCAGCTCACCCGCTAGGACTGCACGACGAACAACCGCGGCCCCGGCCATCCCGAGTGATCGGGGAGGCCGGGGCCGCGGCTGCTCGTACAGCAGCAACCCCCGTACTCCCGGGGGTCCGTCCCGCCACCCTGATGGAGTCCTCATGCGCGTCACCCTGGTCGACCTCTACGCCCGCTACTCCGCCCGCATCGCCGCTCAGGTTGCGCACACCCTGGACCTGGGCGGCGCCGATCCGGTCGACGACACCGACGACGTCACCCAGGAGGTCTGGGCCGCTGTCGCCCAGATCCGGGTGCTGCCCGAGAGCCATGCCGAGGCATGGCGCATGTTGCAGGCCATGGCCACTCGGTATGCGGTTGCGGCACCGCATGCTGCGTACCGCACCCAGGAGATTCCGTCCGGCCTGGCGGCGCCCGCCGTACGGGGCCTGTCGCCGAGGCCGATGCGCCGTCTCGACGAGTACCCCGACAACACCGTGTCTATCGGTACGACCATCGACAACACCGACGCCCGGCCGGACTTTGCCCGCCTCGCCAGCTGAACGTCGCCTTTCGCCGGAACCGCGCCCACAGGGTGCGGCGCCGGTGATGGGCGCCGGAACGGCCGGCCCCAGCACCACCACGCAGCGCGGCGTCCGGGACTAGACCTCCCGGACGCCGCAGACAGGCACACCCTGAAAGGACGCCTGATGCGAACGATCATTGCACGGCCCGGAGCGGCCGTCATCACCCCGATGTCCGAGCAGCGCTGCCCGACCTGCAAGGGCAGCTTCGAATCGTGCCGGTGCGGTATCCCGCCCCGCCTCGCCTCGGTCCCTACGGTCCGCGCCGGACTCTACGAGGACATGACGGAGGACGACGACCGGCGCGGTCCCGAGCGGGACGAGACGGACACTTACTCGCGCACCGCGGCGATGGTGGCGCCTGGCCAGCCGCCGCTGCCGCGCCGTGAGCCTGGCAAGCCCTACAGCCCCGCCGAGTTCAGCCAGCTGCTGCGGCACCTGGTGGCCGACGGCGACCGGCGCGCTGCCCGTGCCGGTCGCCGGGCGGCCCGCACGCTGCACGACATGCGGCTCCGTATGGCGGACACGCCGCCCCCGCCTCCGCCGCTGCCGGTACGGAAGCCGGCCGACACGATCCCGCCTCTGGTCCGTCGGGACGCGGTAGCTGGTGCCGACGACGCGTTTCTGGTCGGCGCGGGCGGACTGCGGGAGGCGGCCCGATGAGCGCCCCCTGCGGACACCCCGACCGGCTGATCACCTACAACCGCACTGGCGCGGACGGCAAGCGGTACCAGGGCGTGGGGCACGAGCCGTGCACCTGCGGCCAGCGCCCCGCCCCGCAGCCCGAGCCGCAGCCCAAGGGCCGCCGGTAGGAGCCTGATTCTGACTCCGCAGATAAGAACCGCTCGGGCCGCGCAACTGCGCGCGGCCCGAGCGGTTGCCCGCCTAGGGCTCAGGCATCCGCTGGCCCGAGCGCTGCTGGCCGCCGCCGCGATGACGGCCGTCGGCGCGTACAGGGCCGGTCATCACGTGCACGAGATCCATCCGCCCCCGGGAACAGCCCGGAGGGCGTCCCACCGTGTGTCAGGAGGACCACGATGCTGAATCTGCTCGACACTCTGACGCCCGAGCAGTTCCTTTCCGCGCACATCGACATGACGGAGTGGACGACGGCCGATCATGAGAGCTACGAGGTCCTGACCGAGATTGCTCACCACGTTCCGCCGCTCTACAGCCCGGCGGAGATGCAGACGATCGCCGCCGACCACGCGCGGTCGGCCCTCGCGCAGCACGCGGAGGCCGATCGCCTTGCGGGCGAGGGCCACGACATCGCCGCCGGGATCTGGCGGCGCGGCGCCCAGGCGGCCCAGGAGCACGCGGCCGCCGCCCGCGAGGGCTGGCCGATGTACGAGGCCGTCCTCAACGGCTGGTAGCCCCCGTTCTGTCGGTTGCCTGCTCAGCCCCGGTCACCCCGCTCATACCGCGCGGGGCGGCCGGGGCTGAGTCACAGGGGAACCGGACAGCCCGGATTCCAGACCGAGATGAGGCTCGCATGCCTAATACGACCACCGCCCCCCTCCCCGCGGCCGCCGTGGTGTTCACCGACGAGACGCTGCGCAAGGCCGCTGACCTCGCCGCCGACGCCTACCGGCCGCTGTGGACCGGCTCCTCCGGTGAGGAGTCCTCCGGCGAGGCGGTCGCCCGCCACCTGGAGGCCACCATCGCGCTGCTCGACCAGGACGGCTGGATCCGCGACTACGACAGCAGCGCGGACTGGTCGGCCGGTACGGATCTTGTCCACGACGAGTCGACGACGGTCGAGGCCATGGTCAGGACTCTGCTGCGCGTGGTCTGCGACGAGATGCGTACCGACCCGCGCCGCACCATGGACACCGCACTGCGTCACGCGGGTGAGAGCGAGCACGGTGACCCGGACACCCGCGACATTGCCGACGCGGTCCTGACGCTGGTGGTCCAGGCGCACACCGGCTCGACAACGGCCCGCGCCACCGCGTGGGCGCAGCGACTTCACCGTACGCATCCCGACGTTACCGCCCTGCTCATCGCCGGCGCGCAGTTCGCCCGCGCCTACGGGCCCGGCGCTTCCGCCGCCGCGCGTGGCTGACGAGCTCCATGGCCGGTACGTCAAGGCCGGCGGCGCCTACCAGCGTCACACCGACACCTGCCCGGCCTGCCGGAACGACCAGTCCTGCAGGCCGGGCAGCGCACTGTACGCGGCGTTCGCCCAGCTCCAGGACGCCTACCTCAAGCGCCTGAAGGACCGTGCCCGCGGCGACTCCGACTGATCGCGGGCACGGCGCCGGTCTCGTCAACTCCGATGGGCCGGCGTCCTTCTCCTTCCCGCCGGGCGGGAGGCGGAACGGGTTTTCTGCCCGTCTGCCCGCACGCCCCTTGGCCGGTCGCCCGTCGTACGGGCGGCCGGCCTTTTGACCGCCCCGGCCCGGGAAGACTCCGGGGCCGGCCCCCGATTTGAGAGAGAGAGGGATCACCGTGGCCACCCGACGTACCCAGCCCCGCCGCTCCGGTGCGGCAGTCAAGACGCCGCCGAAGCCGAAGCCGAGCGAGGTGGCCCAGGACAGTGAGACGGCCGCGAAGAGCGAGCCCGCGCAGAGCGCTGAGACGGCCGGGCCCGCCGCGTCGGCCGAGGCGGTCGATCCGCAAGGACTGGTGGAGGCGGCGCGTACCGAGGCCGAACAGCTGCTCGGCCAGGCGCGCACGGACGCCGACGCCCTGCTCGCGCAGGCACGCCGGCAGATGGCCGACGCCGACGCGGGCGCCGCGAAGGCGACGGCCGAGGCGCAGGAGATCGCCGCGTCGGCGACCGCGCAGGCCGAGCGGCTCCGCTTGCTCAACGAGCAGCAGATCACGGCGGCCGAGGAGACCGTACGGCGCGCCCGGACGATCGCCGACGGCGACCTGGCGGCGGCCGAGCAGACCCTCGCCCGCCGCCGGGAGGCCGCGCACCGGATCCAGAGCGAGGCCGAGGCCGAGGCCGGACGCATCGTGGAGGCCGGCCGGGTGCGCGCGGAGCAGATCCTCGCGGAGGCGGGGCGGGACAAGACCCGGGTGCAGCAGGAGGCGCAGACCACGGCCGGCCACGCCGCGCACCTGGTGGAGGAGGCCAAGGAACGGGCGGCCGCTCTGGTCGCCGCGGCCGAGGACGACGCCCGGTCCCGCCGCGAGGCCGCCGCGCAGTCCCGGGCCGAGGCCGAGCAGGACGCGGAGCAGTGGCGGACGCAGGCCCGGGAGACGGTCACGGCCGCTGAGGAGGAAGCGGACCAGCTCCTGGACAGTGCCCGCTCGGAGGCCGCCTCCCTGATCCGTGAGGCCGAACAGGATGCTCACGAGCAGCGCAGTGAGGCGCAGGAGACGCTGACGCAGGCTCAGGCGCAGGCCGAGGAGGACGTCCTGAAGGTCCGGTCGCTGGCCGAGGCGAAGGCCGCCGGTGTCGTCGCCGGTGCCGAGGCCGCCGCCGTGGAGCGGGTCGGCGCGGCGGAGAAGGAGGCGGAGCGCCTGGTGGCCGAGGCCGCCTCCCGCGCCGAGACGGTGCTCGCCCTCGCGCGCCAGGAGCAGCTGGCCGCTGAGCGGCAGCTGGCGCAGACCCGTGAGGAGGCGGCCCTCGCGGAGGCGTTGATTGCGCGGCAGGAGAAGCGCACGGCGTTCGTGGACACCTGGGGTCCGAGGGTGGCGCTGGGCGCGACGATCGTCCTGACCGCGTCCGGGGAGTTCGCGCTCGCCAAGTTGTCCGGCTGGCCGTGGCAGGTGGCCTGGGCGCTGCCGCTGGGCATCGACGTGTATGTCGTGCAGGCGTTCCGCCGGCACCGCGACGTCACTGGCGCGCTGATCCTTATGGTGGCCGCGAACGCGATCTATCACCTGGCGGATGCCGGACTGGTCGGTGTCGACGCGGACAAGAAGCCGCTGTGGTGGCTGATCGTCCTCGTCGCCGCGATCGCCCCGTGGGTGATGTGGCGCATCCACCAGATCACCAAGGACCCCGCTGAGACCACCAGGCACGGTGAGACGGGAACGCCCGGTGAGACCGGCGGATCCGGTGAGACCTCGGGGAGTGAGACCGCTCCCGTCTCAGCCTCCGGTGAGACACCCCGCCCCGCGCCCTCCTTTCTCCCCGGAACCGGAAGCCTGGTCTCACCCCGGATGCCGGGTGAGACCCGCACCGGCGGGACCGCGCACGGTGAGACTGGGAGGGAGCTTGAGACAGTGCCGCGTGAGACGGGCGGCGCGGTGAGCGTCCGTGAGACGGGGGCTCACTCGCGTGAGACCGGCAGGTCAGACGCTGAGGCCGGTCTCACCGGCGGTATCTCGGTGGCCCTGGCCACCCGCCGCAGTGAGACTGCGCGTACCGCGCCCCCCAAGGACGCTGAGATCGAAACCCAGATCACCGCGCTGCTCAGTCTCATGCACCGCCGCAAGGGCGTGGACACCGTCTCCATCACCGAGGCGAAGGACATCCTGAACGTCTCACGGGCCACCGCGGGACGCCGCCTTGAGATCGCGCGCAACCGCTACACCCCCGCCCGTTGAGACCCGCCCGGTCTCAACCGCCCGGCGCGCACCCGCACGGAGGCCGGGCGGTCTCACCCGGCGCCCGGCGTGAGACACCCCGGCAGCGGAACCGCCAACCGGCTGAGACCCCGTCTCACGCCCGTCTCACCGGTCCCCGAGATGTTGACGTCACCTCGGGGACCGGGGGCGCCGAAACGCCGAACCCACACTCCCACCATCCCGCTGAGATGAGGACCCCGTCATGCAGTACGTATTCGCCGTCGCCGTGGCCATCGAGATCCTGCTGATGCTCCTGGTCACCCCGTTCCTGGTCATCCACGGACGCACCCGGCACGACCACGGCGCCGGCTGCTGGTGGTGCCACCCCCGGCTGCGCCGCCGCTGACACCCCGCTCCCGGGCCCGTTTCACAGGGCTCGGGGCCTGCTCGATGGCTGTTCCGGCTGCTTTGTTGAGGCCCGTCCTGGATTCGAACAGGGCGGGCTTCGGCATGGACGCCCGAGCGTCTTGAACCGCCTTCCGCCGCCCTCCGCAGGGCCCTGAATGGCGTTTGGAATGTACCGATTTGGGTGGCCCGGATTTCGGGCCGGAATGGAAGGAGGACCGGTTCGTGAACGAGGGGAAACCGAGCCCCTGGAGCAGCCCGCCGACGCGGCAGAAGAAGCTGCGGGACAAGCGGGCGGAGAAGCTCGCGCGGCGCGCCGGGCACTGGGGCGGCCGTCTGGCGGCGGCCCGCGAGGCCGGGCCGGCCGCGTACGCGGCGATGGTGTTCGACCGGGCCCGAGGCGAGCTGGACCGGCTGCCCGAGGCGGCCCGGGAGACGGCCTACGAGGCGCTCGCGCAGGCCGTCGACCGGGTCCGCGAGCAGCACGCGCAGTAACGGCCGGTTGTGACCGGGGCTGTGACAGGCCCTGTGACATCGGCTGTGACCGCGAAAATCCGGCCGACCCGTGCGGGGGCGCGTGGGCGCGCAGGTGCGCGCGCGAGGATACGACGCTCTGTAACTACCCGTCAAGTGTCATCTCTGTCTGGAAGGACGGAAATCTCTCATGATCGAAACTGCTGTGACGGCCGCTGCCGGAGGCGCCTGCGCGGGGACCGCGGCTCTCCTCTACTGCTCGGAGAAGCTCCCCGGCATCGCCAAGCTCACCCACAAGCTTCACACCGACCGGATTCAGGCGGCGCTGGTGGCGACCGCGTCGGCGGCGATGGTCGCGACGCCGGCCGGGGCCTGGTGGAACGAGACGGTCAACTCCCTCAACGACTGGGCGATCGGCCTGGTCGGCCAGTGGGCCGGACTGATCGTCACCGGCCTGCCCGGCCTGTTCGCCACCCTCATCTTCATCAACGACATGATCACCCGGCGAATCGAACACCGGACCCTGTTCGTGGCCGCGCTGCTGCCCGTTCTGGCGGCCACGATCCCCGGCCCCGTCGGACGCGGAATCCAGTCGGCACTGTCCTGGGCCATCACCAATATCGCCGGGCTCGTCGCCGGCGCCTTCGGCATCGCATAAAAGAGAAGGAGTCTGCTGACCGATGGAAATCCTGCTGTTACTGGCGATCGCCTACGCCGGAGCCCGGGGTGTCGAGTCGCTCACCGGCACCTCCGACCGCCGTCACCGCGGCCTGTCCGCGGGCGCCGACACGACGGTCGCGGCCATCGCGGACGGCCCGGACGGCCCGGACGGTGCGGGCGACAAGCTGAAGAAGAAGGCGCCGGGGCCGGCCGAGCCCGGTGGCACGTTCAGCTCCTCTGCCCCGCGCAGCGCCCTGCTGGGCGGGAAGGCGGCGGTGCCGCTGGCGGTGCTCACGGAGACCGGCTCCACGATGTGGAAGGCGACCGTCGAGGGCTACCGGGAGCGGTGGCCGGAGATCCGCGCGGAGCGGCGCAAGAAGATGGCCGAGCGCGCGGTACGGCGCGAGGCGGAGAAGGAAGCCGCGAAGGAAGCAGCGCTGGCCAAGGCGGAAGCGGACAAAGCCTTCGCCGCGGCGGGCCCGCCTCCGTCCTTTCCTCCCGGCACGGCCCCGGAGGACGGGGGCGCGGAACCGCGGTCCGTGCTGGTGGACCCGGCAGACACCCCGGTGCCGCCGGATCCCGACTTTCCCTTCCTGTACCCGGACGACGTGGACCGGGACCGGGTGCGGGCGGAGGCCGCCGAGGCGAGAGCGGAGGAGGCCCGGCGCGAAGCCGAGGAGGCCCGCGCACGGGCCGCGATGGACCGGATCCTGGCCGCTCAGAGGGAAGCGGCCGAGGCCAACGAGCGGGCCCGGCGGGCTGAAGAGACCGCGCGGGAAGCCGAGGAACGCATCCGCGAACTGGAAGAGAAGAACCCCACCCCCACCCCCACCCCCGACCCCGATCCGGCTCCGGGGGCGGATCGGCCGCGGCTGACCGTGGTGCGGACTGCCCCTGAACCGACGAATGGAGAGTCCATGTCCGCCACGCTGATCCCTGAGATCCGCACCCTCGACGGGCTGATGAACGCCCTGACGATGACCAGCGCCATGTGCCTGATGCGCGCCGAGGAAGCCGACGCGGTCGCCGCCGACGACCTGGCCCTGTCCAACCTGCTGGACCGGATCGAGGCGGAGATGGCGGACTTCGAAGTCGATGCGGCGACGCGCGCCGAGGTCGACAGCCTGCGCGAGTCCATCCGGGTCCAGGCACAGTCCGCCGCGCGGTACGGCCTCGCCGCCAAGGACTCCGCCGAACTCACGACCGTCGTCGCCCAGTCCGCCTACAAGTCTCACGGCGGCATCGCCGAGGCCGTCCAGTCCTCGCCGATCGAGCTGGCCGCAGTGGCCGGCTACTACGACAGCGAATGACAACTCGAGGAGAAACCAGCATGGCCATCACAAAGATCCCCGACGTCGTCAGCCACCGCACGCTGCTCCAGGCGCTCCAGGCCATCCGCTCCGAGGTGGAGTCCCGCCAGGAGGACGTCACCAACCTCACTGCCTGGTCCCGCGACATGGCCACCCGCATGCGGGTGGTCTCCACGGAACTCAAAGCCCTGAACGTCGACTACTACACCGTCGGCAACGTCGCGGCCGTCGCCGACAGCATCGCCGGGCAGGCCCGGGCCGCCACCAGCTACAAGAGTGCCGCCGACACCTCCGTCGTCCAGGCCGAGGTCGCCGCGCGCACCGCGCACCGCAACCACGGCCGTATCCAGGACGCGGTGGCCAACGCCGACGTTCCGATGGCGGACAACACCTTCTACAGCGCCGAATAGCCACCCCGGCATACCGCGCCACCGCATCGCTACCGGGCTCCTGCTGGAGTCCGGTCCCCGTGTTGCCCAGACGCCCCCGGCCCCGCCATCCGTGCGGTTCCGGGGGCGGTGGGGAGCACCGGACCCCCTTGGCCCCGTCCTCCGCATCCCCGAACATGAAGGGAACCCCGCCCGTGCGCGCCCCCAAAAAACCCTCCCCCCAGTACACCGACCTCGCGGCGTTCGTCGCCGCGCAGACCAGCCCGGCCACCGCGCGGGCGGCGGCCGGCCGCAAGCCCCGCACCGTCAAGGACTGGGCGCTCAACAACCGCGGCAAGCTCACGATCGCGGTGACCGCGGCGAGTATGGGCCCGGCCGGGGAAGTGCTGTCCGCGGCCGGTGACGGCTGGAAGACCGCGCTGACCCTCGGAGCTGCCGGGGCGGCGGGCGCCGGCGCCTGGGGCTGGCTGCCCGGCCTGGTCAAGTGGCGCGGCCTGTGGCGCCCCGCCCGCACCCTCCCCGGTATGAACGACCGCTACATCGGCCTGTCGATGCCGCTCACCGGGTGCGCGCTGCTGACCACGATGGCCGCGACCGGCGGGCCCGAGTGGGGCGACAACCCCGGGTGGGGGATCTCCCTGCTCTGGTCCGCCGCCTACGGCACCTGGGCCTGGACCCGCTGGGGACAGCGACCCGCCACCGGCAAGGCACCCGAGCTGACCCAGCAGATGCTCGACTGGACCCAGTTCGCGGCCGCCGCCGACGGCCCCTACCCCCGCAGCACGCTCGTCTCCCCGATCTCCACGCCCAAGGGCGGCTGGAGCGCGGAGATCCACGTGCCGCGCGGCAAGTCCTTCCGGATCCAGTCGCTGGACGATGTCCTGTCCTCCCTGGCCATCGACGACCCCGACCTGGTCGCCCTGGAGAAGACCGCCCCACGCAAGGGCAGGATCACCGTGTTCACCGAGAACCCGCTGAAGAAGGGCACCCTCTTCGGCGACAGCCACGTCCTGGACCCGGAGACCGGGCTCGCCCCCATCGGGATCTACTACGACGGCGAGCAGGCGAGCTACCGGTTCTTCCTGCCGGGCTCCGGCGCAGTCCATTCCTTCGTCACGGGCACCTCGGGCTCCGGCAAGTCCCGTCTCCTGGACGCGCTCCTGGGCATCGAGCGGCGCAGCCCGCTGGTCTGCTCGATCGTCATCGACCCGCAGGCCGGCCTGTCCCTGCCGGACTGGCCCGACGGCGTCGCGGTGTTCGCCCCCGGCAACGACCTCGGCATCGTCGTCCTGCGCGCCGTCCACGCGATCATGAAGGAACGCGGCAAGCGCTACAACCGCATGAAGTGGACCGACGAGAAGGGCCGCACCCGCGTCGGCCGCGCGTTCTTCGTCCCCGGCGACCCCGACCCGCTGATCTCCATCACCCTCGACGAGGCCCACGACCTCCTCAACGACCCCGAATACGGCGAAGAGGCCGTGAAAATCATCGGGGACCTCGCCAAGGAGGCCCGCAAGGTGGGCCTCAAGTTCCGCCTCGCCAACCAGTCCCCCAACGCGAGCGAGCTGGGCGGCGAAACCCTCATCCGCGACATCCTCCAGGGCGGCAACAACGCCGTCCTGCGCTCCGGATCCTCCGCCACCGGCAAGCGGGCCGCCGGCGGCGCCCTCGACGGCGTCGACCCCGGCGCCATCCCGAAGGAATTCAACGACGGCACCAGCACCGGCGGCCTCGGCTACCTCGCCGGACCCGACAACCGCACCGCGATGTGGCGCGCCCCCTTCGTAGAAGACCCCTACGGCCTCGCCCACGAGGGCGAGACCACCGGCATCGAGCAGACCACGATCGACGCACTGCCGATCGTCCGTCACGTCCTGGCCGAGCACGAGCTGATGCTCAGTCTGCGCAACGCGGGCCAGGACTACACCTACGACCCCGACCGCTTCGACACCACCACCCCCGCCCCGGCCAGGAAGAAGACCAAGACCCCCGCTCCCTCACTGGAGAAGGAGACAGTTCCTCTCGCGGCCGAGCCGGAAGGACCGGGCCTGTCCGCCACCGCGCGGAAGATCGTCGCCTTCCTCCTCCAGCACGGCAAACCCGCCGCCCCCGCGATCATTGCCAAAACCCTCAACCTGACCGGCCCGCAGGTCCGTACCGCGCTCAAACGCATGAAGGACGACCCGGGCGCGCCGATCACCAACCTCGGTCACGGCGCCTGGATCCACACCGACCACGCCGGCCAGTACACCACCGCCGCCTGAACGGAACACAGCGCCCCATCGCAGCGCCGGCCCTTTTCGTACCGGAGGCCGGTCCCCGCCACGCCACGCGGGGGCCGGCCTCCGGCATTCCCGACTCCCTTGGAGCGCCCGATGAACACCGAGCACCACCCGGTCGGCCAGGAAGCCGGCCCCCTCACCCCCGCCGTGCCCACCGCCGTCTGGCAGCCCGCCCCCCAGCCCGTACAGCACACCGCCGTACCGGCGCTGACGCTCTACCAGGTACCGGTCCCCGGCGCCGTCCAGGTTCAGCTCCCCGACGGCCGGACCGCCTGGGCCCGCCCCGTCGAACGCGAGCTGACCCCGGTACCGGCCGCCGGCGCGCCCAGTGAGCCGATGCCCGCCTGGGCCAAGGCCGTCGGCATGGTCGCCGGCAGTCTCACCGCGCTCGCCCTCGGAGGCGCGCTCGCCCTCCGCATCGCCGCACCCGCCCTGGGAGGGCTCGTGGACATCCTCGACACCATCTGGAAAGTCGCCCTCACCCTCGCCGTGCTCCTGCTGGGCGCCCTCACCGTCGCCCGCGCCCTGTTCCACAAGAACCCCGAGCCGGACAGCGGCACCGACACGCTCAGCGAGCCGGTGGTCCTCTTCGCCCCGCAGATCGACACCGGCGGCACCCGCCTCATCGGCCGCGGCGGCAACGTGAACATCCAGATCGGCGACCACAACCGCAACAAGCAGTAACCCCCACCCGAGCTGCCCCGCCGACCTGTCTGGCCTTCGGTCCCGCCCCGCCGGCGGACCCGAGGACCGGCCAGGCCGACCGGCCCCGCCCACCCCTCTCTTCCCCACCTGCCCCCGCCGAGGAGCGACTTCGTCATGCCCAAACAGCAGCCCGCCCCCGTCTTCACTCTCCAGCCCTTCACCCCGCCCAAGCCGTCCTGGTGGCAGGCCCACCGCCACCAGGTCCTGTCCGTCACCGCGCTCGTCGGCGGCTTCTACCTCGGCTCCCACTCCACCGACACCACCCCCGCCGACGCACAGCCCGCCCACACCACGCCCGCCGGCACCACCTCCTCCACCGCGCCCTGAACCGGGCCACCCGCCCGGCCCCGGAACCGCGTGCACGCGGAGTGTGCCGGGGACCGGACAGGCCACCCGGCCTCCCCGCCATCAAGGAGCTGTCCCACGTTGACCATCAACGCCACCGAGATCCGGTACTGCGAGCACGCCGCCCGGGTCACCCGCATCGAAGCGCCCGTCGTCACCGAACTCCTCGCGGCCATCGCGCACCTGGCCAAGGCCGCCGCCGGTGACCCGCAGGAGAGCGCCGCCTACTACGCGGCCCGCGGCCAGGAACACCTGCTGCCCCAGTGGATCCGCGCCAACGCCGACAGCATCCGCGCTGGCCTCGAGCAGCTCGTCGACCGCTACACCGACCCCGGTACCGGCCTCATCAACCAGGCCCACGACCGGCCGGACACATGGACCGACCCGGCCACCGGCCACACCGTCGACCTCACCGCGGACCACCTGCCCACCGACCACAACCGCCGCCGCCCCGGCGTCGTATGGCGCTACCGCGGCATGCATGCCACCGGCGGCGCCCCCATCCTCCACCCCCACCAACTGCCCGACCGCACCCCCTGCGCCGGACCCTGCTGGCCCCTGGACACCGTGCCCACCACCCCCGCCCAGGAAGCCCCGCACGCCTGACCCGCCGACCCCGCCCAGCTCACCCCGTCCCGATGACCACGGAAGGCACCCCCATGAACACCCCGTTCCCCGGACCCCGCAGCAGCCACGAGCAGGAGCAGCCCGAACCCGCCCCCCAACAGGCCACTTCCACCCGAGGCGTGTGGGGGCGGTTCGGCGGCGAGCACGGCTGGCTCGCCCGCCGCGTCCACGACGTACGGACGGCCCCCGCTCACGGCTGGCCCCTGATGGCCACATGGATCAAGACCCTCATCATCATCGGCGCCACTGCCGGCGCGGTCCTCGCGCTGCGCTGGACGGGCGCTCTCCTGATCGGCTGGGGCCACGCCCTGCCCTGGCCCCTCCCGGCCGACGACGATCACACCGGCCTCCTCGCCACCATCGACCAGCCGGTACGGCACTACCTCGCCACCCACACCACGTCCCTGCCGGTCAGCGTCACCACCGCCTACGCCACCTGGCAGGCCGTCGGCGCGGGCGCGTTCGCCCTGGGCTACCTGCACTCCGCCGGTGCCCGCCTCACCTGGACCCTGTGGGGCGCCCTCACCGTTGCCATGACGTGGTACGGAACTCCCGCCCCCGGCCGCCAGGTCGCTGCGGGCATTGCTCTGCTCGCCTGGGCCGCCCTGTCGGTCCTGGCCCTGCGCGGACTCAGCCTCACCCCGGCCGTCTACGTCGACATCACACCCCCGGCACCCCCGGCCCCCGAGATCCGCGCCGAAATCCACCTTCCCAAGACCCAGCCCGCCGCGTACACCCCGAACACCCCCGACCAGCAGCAGCTCCCGTCGGTGAACTGACCGCTGACGACTGCCTGTCCGGCCCCGACCCCATTCCGGGGCCGGGGCCGGGCGGGGAGCCGGAACAGCCGGCCCGCACCATCCGCGTCGACAAGGAGAAACCCGTGACCGCCCGTACCTCCAGCCACGATCTCGACGAAACCGACACTCCCGCCCTGCAGCTCCCCGCCCTCGCCGTGGCCTGTCCGGCGTGCGACGCGCAGCCGGGCGACCTGTGCACCTCACACAGCGGCACCCGCCCGCGCCGCAACGACGTCCACCGCGCCCGCACGGCGGCCTTCACAGCCGCCGGGTGAGCGCCCCGCTGCCGGAATCCGGTCGCTCTGACGCTCCCGCTCACAGCCGTCGGCGCGGAGGGTGCCGCGCGCTCATACGCCGGGCCCGCCGCAGGACCGGCCGCCCGCGCGGTTGACGCGGCGGCATGCGGAAACGGCAAACGGCGGTGCGCCGTACGGACCGAAGTTCCGTACGGCGCACCGCCGCGTTTGCGGGGTTGTTCTACGGCTGGGCCGTTGGGGGCCGGCCGCCGGGGTTGTGGCGGTCCCAGGCGGTCGCCCATTGCTCGACGGCGGCCCTGTCCCAGAGGCGGCCCGCCCGGGTCTGGACCACGGGCGCGGGGAAGTCGGTGCGGGCGGCGAGCTGGTTGGCGCGCTGGCGGCTCACCTTCAGCATCTCTCCGATGTCGGTGACGCCGACGTGGTCGGCCGGCGGTGGGGTCGTCATTCCTTGAGGATCACCTGTCCGGTTTCCCCTGTCAACGCCTTTCACCTGTAAACCCATTGACAGAGGAAAGAGGTTTTTGGCATGGTGGTCCTGCACCGAGCGAGACCACCCACTCACCCGGAGGGAAACAGCCAGTGCGTGCACGCGACTTCGACCCGACCGGCGAGCACCACGGCGGCCTCCCCACCTACCCCTGGCGCATGGCCCCCACCGATGAGGGCCTGGCCACCCGCCGCCAGCTGCGCGCCCAGGGCCTAAGTGGAGTCCGTGCGGGTTCGTGAAGAGAACGCGCGGGCGGCAGATACGCAGTTCAGCAGGTCAACGCAGTGCTTTCGCCCTCAAGTCGACC
>NZ_JBFBEZ010000051.1:0-50371 GCF_040701725.1 Streptomyces sp. NPDC093109 | reverse complement strand
CGGGACAGGAGTCAAGGGTGAGCGAAGCGAAATCGGCGCAGCCGACGCGACGCAGGAGCGCCCTTTACACCTGTCCCGGAGACGCGACACTCACACCAGGAGGGGCGGCCCCCATCCCAACAACCCCCGCCACCCACCCACCTCACTCAACACCGCCCTGACCCGCACCCGATCACGGCACAGCAACGCCCCACCTCAAAGCAGCGGGCGCTGGAGCAGCGTCGTCCAGAGGAAAGGCTCGCCGAAGTGCGGGGAGTCGGCGGGCTCGTCCCGCATGTGGCGCAGTTCCACCTCCGTCAGGTCCGAGAAGATCCCGCGCAGGGACTCCGGCGTATAGGCGAGTCCGCCGTGGAGGCGTGGTCGGCCCTCGTGGTAGAAGTCGGCGTCCGGGAGTTCGGAGCCCATCCGGCCGGACGCGAAGCAGGTGAGGGAGAGATGGCCGCCGGGGGCGAGGGCCCGGGTGAGCAGGTCGCGGTAGCTGACGCGGCGGTGTGGCGGCAGGTGGTGGAAGCAGCCGGAGTCGTAGATGAGGTCGTACGGACCGCTGAGCTCCGTGGCCGAGAGGCCGAAGGCGTCGCCGCAGTGGAACCGGATGTCCGCGCCGGCTTCCCGGGCGCGTTCCTCGGCCCAGCCGATGGCCGCCGGAGAGAGGTCGACGGCGTCCACCCGGAAACCCATGGACGCCAGGTACAGGGCGTTGCGGCCCGGCCCGCACCCCAGGTCCAGTGCCCGGCCGCGCGGGATCAGCCCCCGGTCGAGGTACGAGACCAGGTTCTCGTCCGGCTTCGCCACGAAGAACGGCACCGGCCTCGACCGGTCGGCATAGAACCCGTCCCACCACGTGGCCGCTTCACTCGTCCAACGGTCGGCCTCCGGCGCGAACAGGGTGTCCAGGAGCTTCAGCACATCGTCGACCGTGCGTATGTTCCGGTGTTCCGTTTCCATCCGCTCTCCTTCTCACGCTGGGACATGAAGAGGAGCAGCACGGTACGGACGGACGCGGAGAAAGCCCAGCTCGGAGCGGGTTACGGCGAATCCCGGAGAGGCGCCGAAGCCGTTCGGCCGGACCGGGAACGGCCCTCCGGCCCCCTCACCCGCGCACCGGCGCGACACACTGCCAACACCCCCTCCCGCAGCCGTCCCGGGGGCTTCTGGCGAAGCGGCCGGGCACGTTTCTTTACATCTCGTCCCGCCCCTTCCTCCGGTGAGCGCTACAACCTGTCCGGCTCCCGCTCACGTTCATGCCCACGTTCCCGTTCCCGCTCGCGTACCGGCGATTCGTCGCCCTTCGTCGGCGACGGCAGCTTCACCTTCGTCTTCACCTTCGCCAGCGGCCCGGCATCCCCGGCCGCCCCCGGCGCCGCCCCCGCCGGCACCGCCGGCACCGCCCCCAGCAGCTCCCGCCGCCCCGCCAGCAAGTACGTCAGCGCGAAGCCCACGCCCACGACCGTCGCGCCGCCCACCGCGTCCAGGACCCAGTGGTTGGCCGTGGCGACGATGGCGCAGACCGTGAAGAGGGGGTGGAGCAGGCCGAGGAGCTTCATCCACATCTTGGGGGCCAGCACCACGATCACCACGCCGCACCACAGCGACCATCCGAAGTGCAGCGACGGCATCGCCGCGTACTGGTTGGTGAGCGCCGTCAGCGCGCCGTAGTCCGGGTTCGTCAGGTCCTGCGGGCCGTGCACGGTGTCGATGAAGCCGAGGTCGGGCATCAGCCGTGGCGGGGCCAGCGGGTAGAACCAGAAGCCGATCAGCGCCAGCACCGTGGCGAAGCCGAGCGACGAGCGGGCCCAGCGGTAGTCGGCGGGGCGGCGTACGTACAGCACGGCGAGGATCGTCAGCGGGACCACGAAGTGGAACGACGTGTAGTAGAAGTTGAAGAAGCTCTCCGCCCACCCGATCCGCACGGCCGTGTGGTTGACCCAGTGCTCGATGTCGATCCCGAGCGCCCGCTCGATCGAGTGGATCTGGTGCGCGTGCTTCTCGGCGGTCTCGCGACCGCCCGTCGCGACGAGCCGGATGTGCGAGTACGCCGAGTAGCCGACCCGGATGACGAGGAGTTCGAGCAGCAGGTTCGGCCGGCTCACCAGCCGCTTCCAGAACGGCGCCAGCGGCACCCGGTCCCAGCGCGAGGGCACGGGCCGCGCGTACTCCGTCGGGACGGGCTTGTCGAAGTACGGCGAGGTACGCAGCAGGAACGGCACCGCGCACGCCGCCGCGAGCGCCGCGAGCAGCGGCACGTTCTCGCGCAGCGGGACGAGCACCTTCATGTTCGGCAGCATCATCTTGCCGGGCAGCGTCATCACCAGGATCACCACCGCCGGCCACACCAGCCGGTCCCGCGCACGCGTGCCGACCCTGCCCACGAGCGCCAGCAGCACCCACAGCAGCTGGTGCTGCCACGCGGTCGGCGATACGGCGATCGCGGCGCAGCCGGTCAGCGCGACGGCCAGCAGCAGCTGTCCGTCCTGGGCGTACCGCGCGGCCCTGCGCAGCGCGAGGAAGACGACACCCGCCGCCAGGACGACGAAGAGCGCGACCTCCAGCGGCCCTTCCAGGCCGAACCGGAGCAGCGCGCCGTGCAGGGACTGGTTGGCGAGGCTGTCGGCGCGTTCGCCGAGCCCGGCGCCCGCCACATGGTGCACCCAGTACGCCCACGAGTCGCCCGGCATGACGGCCCAGGCCAGCGCCGTCCCGGCGGCGAAGGTGCCTGCCGAGGCCACGGCCGCCCGCTTCCGCCCGGTCAGCCACAGCAGCGGTGCGAAGAGGAGGACGGCGGGCTGGAGCGCCGCGCCGACGCCGACGAGGACGCCGGCCCCGCGTTCGTTCCGTACGGCGAGTGTGCCGAGCAGCACCAGCAGGACGGGGATGATGCTGGTCTGCCCGAGCGAGAAGCTGTTGCGCACCGGCAGGGACAGCATCAGCAGGCTGATCGCGACCGGCGCGGCCAGCAGTCCGGTACGGCGCGACACCTGCCCCGGCAGCGCCCGCGCCACGACGAGGCCGAGGGCGACGACCAGCAGCAGGGTCCCGAGGGTCCAGGCGATGCCGAGGCTCTGCTCCGCCGAGCGTGCCAGCGGTTTCAGTACGAGGCCGGCGAACGGCGTGCCGGTGAACTGCCCGGTGTCGTACAGCGACCCCGTCACATGCAGAACGCCGTTGTCCCCGATCCAGGTCTCCAGATCGGTGAGCCGTTCCCCGGGCGGCTGCCTGAGCACCGCCGCCGCCTGTCTTGCCGCCAGCACCGCGGCGACCAGCCAGAGCACTGCGCGGGCTCTCCCGAGCCCACTTCCCGCAGCACCCGCCGCCGCACCGCCGTGCGCGCTGTGCTCTGCATTCGCCACGCCGCGCCGACCCTCCGTCCTGATTACGCCCGTCCTGGGCATAGAGCCTCGCACTGCCTCTCCGAAGAGACTCAGGCAACCCCCTCTTCGCCTGACTGTCACCCGTGTTTTGGCTGAATGCCCTTGGCTTCCGCGATATGTTCCCGCCAGAAACTAAATGGTCGACCCACCCGTCGTCGACCCGACCGTCACGGAGAGGCCCATGTCACAGGAGCAGTGGAACGCCGTCGACCGTTACTTCACCGACCGGCTCGCCCCGGAGGACGAAGCGCTCTCCGCGGCCCTCGCCGCCGCCGACGCCGCCGGCCTGCCCGCCATCAGCGTCGCCCCCAACCAGGGCAAGCTGCTGCATCTGCTGGCCCGCACGCAGGGCGCCCGTACTGTACTGGAGATCGGCACGCTGGGCGGCTACAGCACCATCTGGCTGGGGCGGGCGCTGCCCGACGACGGCCGGCTGATCTCGCTGGAGTACGACCCGGCGCACGCCGACGTCGCGCGCGCCAATCTCGCGTACGCGGGGCTCGACAAGATCGCCGAGGTACGGACCGGGGCGGCGCTGGACTCGCTGCCGGTGCTGGAGGCCGAGGGCGCGGGCCCGTTCGACCTGGTGTTCATCGACGCCGACAAGCGCAACAACCCGCACTATCTGGAGTGGGCGCTGAAGCTCACCCGGCCGGGCAGCCTGATCATCGTGGACAACGTCGTACGCGGCGGCGGAGTCGCCGACCCGGACACCACCGACCCGGCCATGCGCGGGGTGCAGATCATGATCGAGCAGATCGCCGCCAACCCGAAGCTCTCCGCGACCGCCGTGCAGACGGTGGGCAGCAAGGGATACGACGGGTTCGCGCTGATCCGCGTGCTGGCCTGACGCGCGTACGGCGGTACGGAGGGGACGGGCGGTACGGGCGGACAGGAGGGGTTACGCGGACCGGTGCCCGTAACCGCTTCCCCTCGCTCCCCTCCGTTCCGTACCGGTCACTCCCGTCACTCCCGTCACTCCCGTCACTCCCGTCGTTCCCGTCACTCCGTCACATGCGCCGCATGGTCCCCGGGCGGCTCCTGCCGTCTCTTCGGCCGCTCGCTCTCCGATCCGCACAGCTCGCTGTTCAGGTCCCGCACCAGCCGCACCAGATCGGTCGGCCGCTCCGGCCCCCACCAGTCCCCCAGCAGCTCCGCGAGCGACTCCTCGCGCGCCGCCGCCAGGTCCCGCGCCACCCGCGCGCCCGGCTCGGTGAGCGTCAGTTCCACCCCCACGCGCTCGACGAGCCCGCGCTCCTCCAGCTGCCTGGCCGCCTCGGTGACGGACGCGAGGGGTACGGGCGTGGCCTGCGCCAGGGCGGCGGGCCTGACCACGCCGTGGCGCCGTACCCGCAGCAGCAGCCAACTGGCCGCCGGGAGCAGGTCGTACCCCGCCCTGGCCGTGATCTTCTCGTAGATCCGCCGGCGCCCCTCGCGCGTGCCGAGCACCGACAGGGCGCGCGCCACCTCGTCGTGCGAGGAGCGGACGACCGGGTTGGACGCCAGGGTCTCGCTGGCCTCCGGGGCGGTCACCGAGCCGCGCAGCTTGTCCTCCTTGAGGAACCAGGCCACCACGAACCCCACCAGCACCACCGGCACCCCGTACAGAAAGACGTCGGTGATCGAGGTCGCGTACGCGTGCAGGACGGGCGCCCGCAGCGCGGCCGGCAGCCGGGCGAGGGACTGCGGGTCGGCGGCCAGCTCGCCCGCGCTCGCGCCGGGCGGCAGCGGCTTGCCCGCCAGCGCGCCGGCGAGTTTCTCCCGCAGGAGGTTGGTGAAGATCGTGCCGAAGACTGCGACGCCGAAGGACGCGCCGATGGAGCGGAAGAAGGTCGCGCCCGAGGTGGCGACGCCGAGGTCCTGGTAGCTGACGGCGTTCTGCACGACCAGCACCAGGACCTGCATGACCAGCCCGAGGCCGGCGCCGAAGACGAAGAAGTAGGCGCTCATCAGCCACGTACCGCTGAACTCGGTGAGGTGGTGGAGCAGCAGCAGCCCGACGGCGGTGACCCCGGTGCCCAGGATGGGGAACACCTTCCAGCGGCCGGTGCGGCTGACGATCTGCCCGGAGAGCGTGGACGTGATCAGCAGCCCGAGCACCATCGGCAGCAGATGCACGCCCGACATGGTGGGGGTGACCCCCTGCACGACCTGGAGGAACGTCGGCAGGTACGTCATCGTCCCGAACATCGCGAAGCCGACGATGAAGCTGATGCACGCGACCAGCGTGAACGTCCTGAGGCGGAACAGCCGCAGCGGCAGTACGGGCTCGGCGGCGCGCCGCTCGACGCCGATGAACACCGCGAGGAGGACGAGTCCGAGCAGACCGAGCCCGATGATCCCGGCGGAGTCCCAGGCCCAGGTGGTGCCGCCGAGCGAGGCGACGAGCACGAAGCAGACGGCGACGGACGCGATCAGGAACGTGCCGAGGTAGTCGATGGTGTGCTTCGTCCGGTGCACGGGAATGTGCAGGACGGCCGCGATGACGAGCAGCGCGACGGCGCCGAGCGGCAGGTTGACGTAGAAGACCCAGCGCCAGCTGAGGTGCTGGGTGAAGAACCCGCCGAGGAGCGGCCCGAGGACGCTCGTGGCGCCGAACACGGCGCCGAACAGGCCCTGGTACTTGCCGCGTTCGCGCGGCGGGACCAGGTCGCCGACGATCGCCATGGACAGCACGATCAGCCCGCCGCCGCCGAGACCCTGGAGCGCGCGGAAGCCGATGAGCTGCGGCATGTTCTGGGCGATGCCGCAGAGGGCGGAGCCGATGAGGAAGATGACGATGGCGGTCTGGAAGAGCTTCTTGCGGCCGTACTGATCGCCGAGCTTGCCCCAGAGGGGGGTGGCGGCGGTGGAGGCGAGCAGGTACGCGGTGACGACCCAGGAGAGGTGTTCGAGCCCGCCGAGGTCGCTGACGATGGTCGGCAGGGCCGTGGAGACGATCGTCTGGTCGAGCGCGGCGAGCAGCATGCCCATCAGGAGCGCGCCGATGGCGACGAGTACGGTGCGCGGTTTCCGGCCGTTGCTGCCGGAGGCCTGCTCCGGGGATGGGTCCGGGGCTGGGTCCGCGTCCGGGGCTGGGGCCGGGTCCGCGTCCGGGGCTGGGACCGATCCCGGATCCGGATCCGGATCCGCCGGGGGGCTCGCTTCCTGGGCCATGCGGTATCGCTCGCTCTCTACTCCGGACGCCTCAGATGTCCATCCTGACGGCTCTGTCCGGTTATGGCCTGCCGGGACCGCCCCCACGCGCCCCAAGGAGCACTGCATAATCAGCGGCAGTTCAAGGGGAGGGGACCCAACAGTGAGCGGACAGCTCTGTCCCGAATGCGGTACGCCGCGAGCCGCGCTGGGCAGACCCGGCTGCGGCTGCGCGGAACGCGCCGTACAAGCCGTACAGGCCGGACGTTCGGAGGAGATCGCGGCGTCGGAGGACTTCCATCCGCTGCGCATCAGACCGTACGTGCCGGTGCCGCCGGGGGGCGCGGACGAGGCGGGAGGGGCCGGCGGGGGCGGGGCCGACGAAGGCGGGGCCGAAGGGGCGACTCCACCGCCACCGCACGCACCGCCCACCACGCCGGACGCCACCGCCGCTGGCGCTGACGCTGACGCACCGGACGTGGAGGACGACCGGCCGACCACCGCACTACGGGTGATCGCGGCCCCTGCGGTGATCCCTACGGAGACCCCGGCGGCGGCCACGACGGCCGTCCTGCCCGTCATCGCGTCCGGGCCGGCCCACTCCACCGCTCTCGTACCCGTCGTGTCCGCCCCCGTGCCCGCGCCCGTGCCCTTGTACGCTCCGGCACCCATACCCGCGCCCCCGTCACCACCCGCGCGCCGCAGATCCCTCCGGGTCGCGGCGATCGCGGCGGCGACCGTGGCGGTGGTCGGCACTGCGGCGTTCGCGGGCGGGCTGTTCCAGGGCGGCGGAGAGCGGGACACGGCGCTCCCGGACAGCACGTCGTACGCGGGACAGCCGGACGCGACGGCGACCGGCGCGGACGCGTCCGCGTCGCCGTCCGCACCGTCGTCCGCGTCGGGTTCCGGAGGTACGGGGACCTCCGCGACGGCCACGGAGTCGGCGCCGTCGGACGCGGCGACGTCCACCGCGTCGCCGGGGACGTCGGCGGCGGCCTCCGACGCCGCGGGGGCCGGGACGGGGTCGGACAAGGGGACGGGCACGTCCGCGTCCGGTGAGCCGGACGCCTCGAAGTCCACCAAATCCGCGGGGACTTCGGGACCTTCCGGATCACCGGGGGCATCGAAGGGCGCGACGGCGCCGCCCGGCTCCGATCCCGACCCGACGGGGGCGACGCTGCGGCTCGGTGACTCCGGGGCCGAGGTCGTGGAGCTTCAGCAGCGGCTGAAGCAGCTTTGGCTGTTCCCGGGGGCGGCGAACGGGGAGTTCGACGCGAGCGTCGAGGAGGCCGTCAAGATCTTCCAGTGGTCCAGGAACACCCTGACTGACCCGCTCGGCGTGTACGGGCCGGACACCCGGCGCGCACTGGAGGCGGAGACCAAGCAGGGCCAGGGACAGGGGCCGGGCCGGGGCCAAGGACGCAATTAGCAGGGGCGGGGCGGGAGGCGACGCGGGGGCGGGGGGCGCGCACAGCGGCGATCGACCCGCTTTGTATAATGGCGAAACAAAGTGGCTCCGCCCGTTCACCCTGACCGGCGGGCGGGGCCACTTGTCTCGCTTTACCGCCCTCCCTGGAGTCCGCCCATGACGGCCACCGCCACCACGCCCGCGTCCACCCCTGCCTCCGCCTCCGCCTCCGCGCCAGCCCTCACCGCTCGCGCCCTGCTGCTGGACATGGACGGCACGCTCGTCAACTCGGACGCCGCGGTGGAGCGCTCCTGGGGCGTCTGGGCGGACGAGAACGGCTTCACCCTCGACGAGGTCATGAAGGTCTCGCACGGCCGCCAGGCGCACGCGACCATGGCCGTACTCCTCCCGGACCGTCCGGCCGAACACAACATCGCCGACAACCGCGCCATGCTCGCCAGGGAGACGGCCGACACGGAAGGCGTGGTGCCGGTCCCCGGCGCCCCCGCGTTCCTGGCCGCCCTCGCCGGCCTGCCGCACGCCCTGGTCACCTCCGCCGACGCGGCGCTCGCCGGTGCCCGGATGGCGGCGGCGGCCCTGCCGATGCCGGAGATCCGCGTCACCGCCGAGAGCGTCACGGCGAGCAAGCCCGACCCGGAGGGCTTCCTCCTCGGCGCGGCCACGCTGGGCATCACCCCGGCGGACTGTGTGGTCTTCGAGGACTCGGAGGCCGGCATCCTGGCGGCACGCGCGGCGGGCATGCGCGTGGTCGGCGTTGGCCCGCGCGCCGCGGACATGCGCCCGGACGTACACATCGAGGACCTCACGCGGCTGCGGGTGGCGGCTCTGCCGTCCGGCGGCATCGCCCTGCACCTGCACCTGGCCGCGCCCGACTCCGTACCGACGGCCTGACGGCGTACCGCGCCACGGACCCCGCCTCACCCGTCCCGGTTCAGCCGCCCCGCCTCACCCGTCCCGGTTCACTCGTCCCGGTTCAGCCGCCCCCTGGTCACCAGCTCCAGCACCACGCTCACCGCCACCGCCTGCACCGCCATCAGCGCCACCAGCACGAAGAGCTGCACCGCGCCCGCCAGCACCGGCGACGCCCCGCCCAGCAGCATGCCCACGAACGCCCCCGGCAGCGTCACGATCCCCACCGTCCGCGTCTGGTCGAGCCCCGGCAGCAGCGCGTCCCCCGCGGCCGGCCGCGCGACCTCCATCCGGGCGTCGCGGTCGAGCAGCCCCAGCGCGAGCCCCGCCTCGACCTCGCCCTTGCGCGCGTGCAGTTCGTCGAGGGCGCGGCGCCCGCTCAGTACGGTCGCGGTGAGCGCGCCGCCGATGAGGATGCCGGTGGTGGGGATCACCGCGATGCCCTTGGCCGGTACGACCCCGGTCAGCAGCAGAAGGGCCATCACCGGCGCCACCCCCGCCCCGATCGGCAGGGCCGCCCACCACCAGGTCCGGTTCGGGGTGATCCGCCGCCCGGCGGTCCGTACGGCGACCACGTACATCAGCGCGACGAAACCGGCCAGCGGCGGTACGGAGCCGATGACCCAGCCGATCGCCAGCGAGACCACGCCGAGTTGCAGCGCGGCGCGCACCCCGGCGACGGCCATCTCCCGGCCCCGCCCGAGATGCGCGAACGCGGCGACGGTCACGGCCACGGCCAGGAGCAGGCCGAGCACAACCCCGAACGTGAAATCGACCCGCAGCAGCACGGGCCCACTGTAGGCGGTGCGATGTCCGGGACATCCAGGACATCAGGGACGCGCAGGCTCCTCCGGTAGACCCTCCACCCCGCGCCCTCCAGGCGCCCCACCCCGCGCCCTCCCGGCACCCCACCCCCGCACCCTCCCGGCGCACCGGCCCGCGCCCCCGCTCGCGATGGAGCGCCACCGCGCCAACCTTGCCCGGTTAAGCGCCAATTGCCCGCCCGTCAGGAAAGCCGGGCACCCGCAACCCCTTGATGTGACGTGAACATGTCGCCACGCTGTTACCTGGCGCCCACCCCCCGGAAACCCACCGCCCCCACGATGGCGGCCGGGCCACGGCGCCGCACGGCCCGTAAGGCGCACAGCCCGTAAGGCCGCGCACACCGCACCACCACACATCCCCGCACCACACCGCCATGTCAGGTTCCCCCCACTTCACGGGAGTTCGCATGTCACGTGTCTACGCGCGTCAAATGCCGCGCCTCGTCATCCTCCTGCTCACGGCGGCCCTCGCGCTCGTCGCCACCCTGGTCACCGCACCCGCCGCCGTGGCGGCCATGCCGACCCCGGTGACCGCCGCCACCGCCCGTACCTACCTCGGCACGCTCACCGTGGCGGCGGAAGGTTCCACCAGCGGTTACAGCCGCGACCTGTTCCCGCACTGGATCACCCAGTCGGGCACCTGCAACACCCGTGAGGTCGTACTCAAGCGTGACGGTACGAACGTCGTGCAGGACTCCGCCTGCGCCGCCGTCAGCGGCAGCTGGTACTCCGAGTACGACGGCGCCACCACGACCACCTCGTCCAGCTTCGACATCGACCACATGGTGCCGCTCGCCGAGGCGTGGCGCTCCGGCGCCAGCAGCTGGACCACCGCCCAGCGCCAGGCGTTCGCCAACGACCTGACCCGCCCCCAGCTCATCGCCGTGTCGGCCAGCTCCAACCGGTCCAAGGGCGACAGCGACCCGGCCGCGTGGCTGCCGACGCGCACCGCCTACCAGTGCACGTACGTCCGCGCCTGGGTGCAGGTGAAGTACTACTACAAGCTCACCGTCGACTCGGCCGAGAAGACCAAGCTCACCAGCGTCCTCAGCGGCTGCTGACAGACCGTCCCGGTTCCCCCCACAGCCCTCCGGGGGTGTCCCCGCGCCGTGCACGTACGGTGCGGAACATCCCCGGAGGGCACCGAGCGTACCGAGCACGACGAAACCGGGCACGGTACAGCAGAGCTCCCCGGCACTCGGGCCACTCCCTCCCCGAGTGATCATTCCCACACCACGTGATCCTTCTCCCAAGGGTTCGAACTCCCGGTGCACCAACGGCATGATGAGCGGACCATCCGCATCCCGTAACCCCCATGCCCCGGGAGTCACCGTTTTGTCCGACGTACGGCAGCCTCAGCCCCATTCGATCGCCGTCGTCGGCGCCGGCCCCCGCGGCACCTCGGTCCTGGAGAGACTCTGCGCTTCCGTCCCCGAGCTGGCACCCGACATACCCCTGACGGTGCATCTGATAGATCCGGCGCCTCCGGGGGCGGGCCGCGTCTGGCGCACCGACCAGTCCGCCGAGCTGCTGATGAACACGGTCGCCTCGCAGGTCACCGTCTTCACCGACGAGAGCGTCACGTGCGAGGGGCCGATACGTCCGGGGCCGAGCCTGTACGAGTGGGCCAGGACCCGCCCGGGAGAACGCCTGGGCCCCGACGACTATCCGAGCCGGGCCGCGTACGGCCGATATCTGGAGTGGGCCTTCCACCGGACGGTGGCGGATGCCCCGGAGAACGTGACAGTGGTGGTGCACCGGGCGCTGGCGGTACGGCTGGACGACGACGCGAACGCCAACGTAGACACCAACACCAACACCAACACCAACGAACAGGCCGGCCGTACGGATCCCGCCCCCACCCACACCGTCACCCCCACCCAGACCCTGACCCTCGACAACGGCACGACCCTCACCGGTCTCCGTGCCGTCGTCCTCGCCCAGGGCCATCTCCCGGTGGTCTCCGGCCAGACCGAGGCGACGCTCGCCGGGTACGCGGCTCGCCACCGGCTGCGCTATCTGCCGCCGGCCAACCCCGCCGATGTCGATCTCTCCGGGGTCGCCGCGGGCGAACCGGTGCTGCTGCGCGGGCTCGGGCTGAACTTCTTCGACCACATGGCGCTCCTGACGGCGGGCCGCGGCGGCCTGTTCACCCGGGACGCCGAGGGCGTGCTCGTCTACCACCCGTCGGGCCGGGAGCCGCAGCTGTACGCGGGGTCGCGGCGCGGGGTGCCGTACCAGGCGCGGGGGGACAACGAGAAGGGGCCGTCGGGGCGGCACGAGCCGCTGGTGCTGACGCCCGAGGTGATCGCGGGGTTCCGCGAGCGCGCGGACGGCGGCGATCCGCCGGACTTCCTGCGCGAGATATGGCCGTTGGTGGCGAAGGAGGTGGAGGCGGTCTTCTACGGCACGACGCTACGCGTGCGGAAGTCCACCCCCGACAGCCGCCCCCCGGAGCGGTATCTGGCCGATTTCCTCGCCGGCTTCCTCGCGACGCCCCACGGCAGCGCCGACGAGTGCGCCCTGCTCGACGACGCGGGCTTCGGCCCGGCGGACCGCTGGTCGTGGGAGCTGATCTCGCGGCCGTACGGTACGGAGACCTTCCTCGACCCGGCCGACCACCGCGCCTGGCTGCTGGCCCATCTGCGGGCGGACGCGGCCGAGGCCGTGCTGGGCAATGTGGCGGGTCCGGTCAAGGCGGCCCTCGACGTCCTGCGTGACCTCCGTAACGAGCTGCGGCAGATCGTGGACCACTCCGGGCTCTCCGGTATCTCCCGGCGCGACCATCTGGACCGCTGGTACACGCCGTTGAACGCGTTCCTGTCGATCGGTCCGCCGCGCCGGCGCGTCGAGGAGATGGCGGCGCTGGTCGAGGCCGGGGTGCTGGACGTCATCGGGCCGCGGACGGCCGTACGCGCGCAGGACGGCGCGTTCACCGCCGAGTCCCCCGACGTGCCGGGGTCGCTGGTCCTGGCGACGACGCTGGTGGAGGCGCGGCTGCCGGAACCGGATCTCCGGCGCAACTCCGATCCCTTGCTGTCGCGACTGCTGAAGACGGGCCAGTGCCGGCCGCACACGGTGGGCGGATACGAGACCGGCGGGCTGGACGTCACCCGGCGGCCGTACTTTCTGGTGGACCGTCAGGGACGGCCGCATCCACGGCGGTTCGCCATCGGCGTGCCGACGGAGGGGGTGCACTGGGTGACGGCGGCGGGCGCGCGGCCGGGGGTCGACTCGGTCATGCTGTCGGACACGGACGCGGTGGCGCGTGCCGGTTTGCGAACGCGGGTGGGGGACGATCCGGAACGTACGGCGCGAATCGACCTCCCGCGTGACGCTCCACACGAAGTTGAACTTGCAAGCATTGATTAGGACTGCCTAACGTGGGGGGCGGAGCTTCTTGCCGGTCCGACCTTTGATCGAAGGAGTACACCCCCCACATGAGCACCCCCATGAACTCCACCTCCACGTCCCCTTCCACCTCTCCCCCCACCCCCACCCCCTCCCTCAACACGCGTCTCCAGCAGGCGCAGCCGTACGCGCTCGGTCTGTTCCGCATCGTCACCGGTCTCCTCTTCACCTGCCACGGCGCCGGGTCGCTCTTCGGCGCCTTCGGCAGGGAGACGGCCGCCGGGGGCAGTTGGCCTGGCTGGTACGCGGCGGTCATCGAAATGGTCGGCGGCGCGCTGGTGCTGCTCGGCCTCGGCACCCGGGTGGCCGCGCTCGTGGCCTCCGGAGCCATGGCGTACGCGTACTTCAGCGTCCACCAGGAGGGCGGCCTCTTCCCCATCCAGAACGGCGGCGAGCTGTCCGCCATGTTCAGCTGGGCGTTCCTGCTGATCGTCTTCACCGGCCCGGGCGCGTTCGCACTGGACCAGTTGTTCGGTTCGCGCGGCGGTCCTGGACAGTCGGTGCGGGACGGCGGGAACGACCGTACGTCGATCCCCGCGTAACCGCCTGACCTGCTCGTACGTTCGCCCGGCCCGCCTCTGTGGCGGGCCGGGCGCAGCCGTGCCAGGACCCGCCCGCACCCCTCGAACCGCACACGCGTACGCTGTATGGTTGCAGCCGCCACTGCCGCTCCCTGCGATGCCGAGGCGCTGCCAACGGGCGACGGGCGGGGTGTGTTACAGGTGGTCGAGAGTCTGGGGATGCTGACGGGCAGCCCGTGGATCTACGCCGTCGTCGCCCTCTCCGTACTGCTGGACGTCTTCCTCCCCCTGCTGCCCAGCGGCGTTCTGGTGATCACCGCGGCCACGGCCGCGGCGGCCGGTTCGACGACGGTCGCGGTCGCGGGCGCGGCCGGGAAGGTCGCGCAGGCGCAGGTGCGGGAGGTGCCGTCGCTGCTGCTGGTGATGCTGTGCGCGTTCACGGCGTCCGTACTCGGCGATCTGGTCGCCTTCCGGCTGGCGCGGCGCCGCGACGGCCGGGTTGCCCGTACGATCGCCCGCTCCCGTCGGCTGACGACCGCTCAGGAACGCCTGGGCGGCGCGCTCAGCGCGGGTGGCGGCGTCCTGGTCGTCATCGCCCGCTTCGCGCCGGCCGGCCGCTCGGTGGTCTCCCTGAGCGCGGGCGTGGCGCACCGCCGCCTCAAGGAGTTCCTGCCCTGGTCGGCGCTGGCCGCCGTGGCCTGGACGGGCTACAGCGCGGGCCTCGGCTATCTCGGCGGCCAGTGGCTCGGCGCGAGCTGGCTCGGTACGGCGGTCTCCGTGCTGGCGCTCTTCGCGGCGGGCTCTCTGGCGGCGTACTTCATCCGCAGGCCGGGCGCCGACCCGGGAGCCGCGTCCCCGGCGTAACCCCTGTCCTGTCCGTTGTTCCGCCCGTCCTGTCAGTGGGTGCCGATAGCTTCTCGGTATCAGGGGGCGGGAGTTGTCCGTTCCCCGGATCGCCGTCGCGGCCAACCGCCGGGATGACGACTGCTGAACTACCGAGGGACACTCATGGAACCGGTCTTCGCGGATTTCTCCACCACTCCGGCCCGGCTGTCGAACGCCGTCGTGGAGTACCACCGGTGCGGGGTCGCGCCCTCGCATCTCGCGCTGGGCTCCGGCGGATACATCAAGCTGGACTTCACGGCGGACGGAACGGACATACGTGACGAGGCCGCCGGGGTCGCCATGGCTGCCGGGTCCGCAGGGGCGGTCCTGACCGTAACGACCCTCGGGGCGAGCGTTCCCATGGATGTCCTGCTCAACGGCAAGGCCGTGGCGGAGGGACTCACCTTCCCCGAGGCCGGCGGGGACAACGCCCCGCTGGACAGGGTCCTGTCCCTCCCGGAAGAGCTGCTGGCGCCGGGCGACAACATCCTGGAGATACGCGGCCCGGCCGGCGAGGAGGGGCTGCTCCGGCTGTCCGCCGTCACCCTGGACCCCGCCGAGGACAGTGGCCGCGCCCGGCGCGCCATGGCGGCCAGGTCGAGCATCCGGTCGGTCTTCGCGTTCGGCACCGAACGGCGCCCGGTCGGCTCCGCGGTGTGGGGCCCCGCTCCACGGCTGCTCTTCCACATCGACCGGGGCGACCGGGCGGTCCCCGCGCAGCTCTCCTGGCGCGGGACGGACGGCGCGGATACGGCGATAGCACTGCGGGCGGACATGTCGGGCTTCCACGGTCACTACCGGGCCGCCGACGGCGAGACCGGCGAGCTCCGTGGCACGCTCACGGACCGCTCGGCCTACCCCGACGGCACCGGAGACGTCGCGCCGCACCGGTTCTCCACCGAGGAGGGGCAGGACGGCGACTGGCGCCCCTCGGGTGAGCTGCGGATCCTGCTCGACGACGGCCGGGCGACACCCGTGGAGCGGGTGTCGTGGACCGACCGGCGCGGAAACGCGGCCTCGGTCACCCTGACCGCCCACGTCGCGATGGCGGCCGGCCCCGCCGGTTCCGCCGTGCCCGCCGCACCCGCGCCCGGCGAGCTGCGCGACATCACCGACACCATCGTCGACGTCGAGGCGAGTGACGAGTTCACGGCCGGCGGTGAGGTCGCGCGCAATCTGCTCGGCAAGTCCCGGAACAAGTGGCTGGTGCACGAGGACAACGCCGAGCTGGACTTCACCCTCCAGCACCCGGCCGCCGTCGCGTCGTACCTGCTGACCACCGCCAACGACTCCCCGGGCCGCGATCCGAGGGACTGGCAGCTCCAGGGCTCGCACGACGGCCGTACGTGGACGACGGTCGACACCCGTACCGGCGAACGCTTCGCGCACCGCTTCGAGACGAGGGACTTCCCCTTCGCCAACACCACCGCCTACACCCGCTACCGGCTGCGCATCACCGACAACGCCGGGAGCGGCGAACTCCAGCTCAGCCGGGTACAGCTCCTGGCCGGCCCCACCAGGACTCCGGCGTCCGACGCGTCCCCCACGGCCGACTTCATCGGCTACTACGGCCCGGCCGGGAAGACGCCCACCGGGTACCGGGGCACGACGGTCCCGGGCCCGGAGTCCGACACCGAGGGGGAAATCCCGCGGGAGAAACTGCTGCCCGGAGACCTGACGGACACCGCCCAGGGCCTGGACAGCGCCGCGCGCCTGCTGGGGAAACTGGCGGAGTACCTCCGCACCCCCTGACCCTCGGAGTACCTCAGCACCCCCTGACCCTCAGGCCACCCCCTGCCCCCGCCGCCCCCGGACCTCGATCCCGTCGAGGAGCCGGGCGGTGGCGGCCGTGATCTCCTCGACGGCCCGCTCGAACACCTCCTGATTGTGCGCGGCGGGCGCCCGGAAGCCGGACACCTTACGTACGTACTGAAGCGCGGCGGCCCGCATGTCGTCCTCGGTGGCCTCACCGGGGAGCACGGGCGGACGGAGGGTCTTGATACTGCGGCACATACCTCCAGTGTCGCCGACGGTGCCCTCACACAGGGAAGACCCCGGAACCATGTGGCTCCGAGGTCTTCTTGAAATCCAGAACTCACGCCGGCGTATCGGCCGGAAACTCGTACTCCAGCGTCCACAGGTGCGTGGGCATGACGTGGAGGCAGACCTCAACCGCCCGATCCTCAGCCGTCCAGCCCACATGAGTGATCGCGTACACGCGGTGGTCCTCGCTGAGGCCCAGGAACGTGGCCTCCTCCGGAGTCGGCGGCCGGACATCGATCTCCTCGGTGATCCGCACCTGCGCATGACCGATCTCGGCCAACCGGGAGATGATCCCGCCGGTACCGCTGTTCTCGGACTCGATCGCGGTGCCTGCGGCGAGATCCAACGGGATGTAGGAATCGGCAAGCTGAACCGGAGTCTCGTCCGCGAACATGCGCCGGGACCGCTTGACCGTACTGACGTCGTCTGCGGACAGACCGAGAATGCCCGCCACGTTCGACGGCGGCGCCGAGCGGCTGACCTCCACGACCGTCTTCGGTGTCATCCCAAGGCCCCGGATCTCCGTCTCGAACGGACCTCGCGCCCCTGAGCGCTCCCGGGCTTCACGCGCGTAGCGAGCGACTGCGTTCCGCCTGATACGAGGGATTGCATTCACAATGGTTCCTTTCGCACGGATCGGCTGGACAAGTCCCTCCGCCGCGAGGATTCGCAGGGCTCGATTGATGGTGCTGCGGTCTACGCCGAGCTTCTCCGCCAAATTGTCCTCGCGCGGCAAAGCCTCACCGCGCGGGTAGTCGCCACCCTCAATGGCGGCGCGAATCAAATCGGCCGCCTGTCGGTACTGGCTACGGGATGGATTTACAGGCATGGGGTCACCGTAACCGACAGGTGGCACGTAGCACCTGAAGGGGCTAGGTAGCACGTAGCACCTTGACCGCTCCCGGCACGGAGTGCTCTACTCGCCTAAACGCTACGTGCTACGTAGCACGTATCACGGTTGACCCTAGGGGCTTCCATGCCACCACCCAAGACCAGCACTCCTGCGACTGGAGGAGGTCCGACGATGAGTCCGGTCCCCTACATCACCAAGTGGAGCGCCGAAGAAGCACCTGCCCTACGCGTCGTCGCGAAGGGCCGCGGCATCGGCTATGCGGACGAGCGGCCCTACGACCGCGACAGCAACGGCGTGCTGTGGACCCGGGTCCCGGCCCTCCCCGGCAAGGGCCGGCCCGAGTTCGGCCGGGTCCATGCGCTGCGGCAGCAGCGGGCCATACGGGAGCTGCTCTGCCAGGTCTGCGGCCGTCCCGCCGACCGCGACAGCGACGGCGTGCTCTGGTTGCTGGGCGAGGACCCCGGCGACCCCGGCTTCTGGACCACCGATCTCAACACAACGCACCCGCCGCTGTGCATGCCATGCGCGGTTAAGTCCGTCCGCTCCTGCCCGCACCTGCGTGAGCGGTACGTCCCCCTCCGGGCCCGCGCTTTCGAACTCGCCGGAGTGCGAGGCGCGTTCTACCGCCCGGGATATCCGGCGCCCGTCGCCACCGAGGTGACCGAAGTCGCCTTCGGCGACCCCCGGATCCACTGGCTCCGGGCCGGACAACTCATCATGCGGCTCCGTGAGTTCAGGATCACCAGCCTGGAGTCCTACACCGCATAGGCGGTGGGCTGAACCAAGTCGCCAGACACCGAACAGAGGAAAGAGGAAACATGCCTCTCACCACAACACCACACCGCCGCAGCGCCACTGGGACAACGAGCCCGCTCCGGAGCCGCCCGGCAGTCCGGAGCCTGCTGGAGCCGCAGACGCTCACCCCCGCCGACCTCTCCATGGTTCTGCTCGTGACTGCGGGGCCCGCCGACAGGCCCATGCCCACAGTGACAGTCGAGCGGATTCCCGCCACGATGCGGGAGGCCGCCACCCTTGGTATCCGGTCCGTGAAGTTGTTCGCCGAATCGGCAGATCGGGACGCCACAGGGGAGATCTCACTCGCCGCCGATTCCCTGATGGCCCGCGCTGTCCACGCGGTCAAGGACGCCGCACCGTCCATCGCCGTTATGACGGAGACGTGTCTGTGCTCGTACACCAGTGATGGGGTCTGCTACCTCACCGGGGCACACGGGCGGCCGGATGTGGCGGCGACGGTGGAAGTGACTGCCCGGCAGGCAGTCGCGCACGCGGAAGCCGGCGCGGACATCGTTGGCCCCGCCTCCATGGTGCTCGGCACCACCGGGGGCGTGCGGCTCGCACTCGACGAGACCGGACACGAAGGAGTGTCCGTCATGCCGCATGTGATCTTCTGGTCCAGTCTGTACGACGGGTTCCGGCTCACCATGGGTGCGACCCCGAAGGCAGGCACGGACCGGGAGTTCCAGATCAACCCGGGCCGCGCCGACCAGTTCATCGACACCGCGTTACGCATGGAAGCCGATGGCGCCGACATGCTGCTACTCGAACCCGCCATGTTCACCGCCGACGTACTCGGGACGCTCCGGAGCATGACCCGCGCTCCGCTCTTCCCGTTCTCGGTCTCCGGGGAGTACAACACCTTGACTCACATCGACCCGAGTACGGGTAAGCGTGACATTCGTCGACTGGTAGAACTCTTGACCATGCTCAAGCGCGCGGGAGCGAGCGCGAGCGTGACCTATGCCGCGCTTGACATCGCCCGTCAGCTCAACTGATCCCGGTCGGCGGACCGAACCGCGTCCAGGATCGAACGCGCGCCCTGCCCGATGAGTTCGGTGGCCAGGGCCGCGCCCAGCTTCTCCGGCTCCGCGGAGGATCCGGCAAGCGTGCCGGACACGCGTTCCGTCCCGTTCAGGGACGTCACCTGGGCGGTCAGTGAGAGCTGTCCGTCCGGCCGGCTTTCCGCATACGCGCCTACGGGCACACTGCACCCGCCGTGCAATTCGGCGAGCAGCGCCCGTTCCGCACGTACATGAGCGTCGACGGCGAGATCTCCGGTGGTGGAGAGGATTTCCCGGGCTACCGCATTGTCTTCACGGACCTGAATTCCCAGCGCCCCCTGTCCGGGGCTCGGCGGAAAGAGATCGAGCGGGAGAATTTCCCCGACAGATCCCTCCAGGCCGAGGCGGCGCAGTCCCGCGACCGCGAGGACGACCGCGTCGAGACCCATTGTCTCGATCTTCTTGAGGCGTGGCGGAACATTCCCCCGTATGGGCACCAATTCAAGGTCGGGGCGTACGGCGAGAAGTTGAGCGATGCGACGGGGCGCACCGGTTCCGACCCGCGCACCCTGCCGCAGCCCAGCGAGGGTCGATCCGCAGAGCGCGTCCCGTACGTCCTCACGTCCGGGTGGTGGCAGCAACACAAGGCCGGGCGGGTTGGCGGTCGGAAGGTCCTTCAGGGAGTGGACGACGGCGTCCACATCGCCCCGTGCCAACGCCGCTTCCTGCTCGGAGCTGAACGCCGAGCCACCGTTGACCGCCGATACGCCGGGGAGAGGCGACCTCCGGTCCCTGTCCCCTGCTTCGAGAATCACTCGGTGGGCAAAACTCACTTCCGGAAAGCGCTCACGAAGCGGGGCAAGGAATGCGCGCACCTGCGCTTTGGCCAGGTTACTGGCACGCGAGCCGATAACAATGGTGGTCACGGGACGATCGGCCCACTTCCGGAAGGGCTGACAGAGTCACCACCAGATTACGTTTTACGGTGACGCGCCTATGCAGACATCAGGTCGGCAACGGCGATTACGCGCCCGGCGGCGGCGCCGTGCTGTCGCGTACGACCAGGCGTGTGCCGAACTCGATGCGGGTGTCCGCCTGGTCGGCGCCCGAGGGCTGGGCTGCCGGGCCTCCCGTACGGTCCGCGCGGTCGGTTCGGCGTAGGCGCAGGAGCATGCGGGCGGCTTCCTCGGCCATTTCGACCAGGGGCTGGTGGACGGTGGTGAGGGCGGGGCTGGACCACTGGGCCGGGGGAATGTCGTCGTAGCCGACGACCGAGAGGTCCTCCGGGATGCGCAGGCCAAGGACGCGGGCCGCCTCCAGGACGCCCAGGGCCTGGAGGTCGCTGCCCGCGAAGATCGCGGTGGGGCGGGTGCCGGCCGGGGCGCGGAGGAGGTCCAGCGCGTGGGCGTGGCCCGACCGTACGTGGAAGTCGCCGAAGCGGGTCAGGGCCGGGTCCGGGGTAAGGCCTGCCATGCCCATCGCCGAGCGGAAGCCGTCCAGGCGGGCCAGGGAGCAGAGCATGTCCTCGGGGCCGGTGATGACGGCTATGCGGCGGTGGCCGAGTTCGATGAGGTGGCGGGTGGCGGCGAGACCGCCCGCCCAGTTCGCCGAGCCGACGGACGGTACGTCGGGTTCCGGGTCGCCCGCCGGGTCGATGATCACGAACGGGATGGCCCGGGACCAGAGCTTCTTCTTGAGGTCGTCGGGGAGCGTGGAGAAGACGAGGACGACCCCCAGCGGGCGGCGCCGCAGCACGCCCTCGACCCAGTCGGCGCCGGGTGAGTGGCGAGTGCCGGTCTCGGTGAGGACGACGCTCACGCCGGTCTCCTTGGCGACGTTCTGGACGCCCCTGATCAGCGCCATCGACCAGGTGCTGTCCAGCTCGTGGAAGACGATCTCGATGAGCGGCGCCTCGGGCGCGGTGGGCGTGGAGCGCCGGTAGCCGTGGTTTTCGAGCAGTTCCTCGACCTTGACCCGGGTCGGTGCGGAGACATCGGGGCGCCCGTTGAGGACTTTCGAAACTGTCGAAAGAGATACCCCGGCTTGCGAAGCCACCTGAGCCAGGGTGACCCGGCCTGCACTCGTCTCATCACGCATGGACTGAAGGATAACGGTTTGGCTGCGCGGCGACCGCACTGTTGACCGCCCCGAAGGAGAGTCCTACGGTCACTCGCCAGATACTTTCGGCAATGCAGCCGATACTTTCGAGGGGTGAACGATGGCAACGCTGACACATCGCGCACGGCTTACTCGAACCACATCGCGGACCACGGCACTGGTGCTCGCCCTCGGGCTGGGCCTCGCCGCCTGCGGTGGCGGCAGCGGATCGTCCGGTGGCGCAAAGGAGTTCCACGTACTCGTCTACGGCGACGCCGCCAACAAGGTCGAGAAGCGGATCGTGGCGACGTTCAACAAGACCTCCGACGTCAAGGCCGTCCTGGACACCGTTCCCGGCGCCGACTACCAGCAGAAGCTCCAGACCGTCATCAACACCCCCCAGGCCCCCGACGTCTTCTTCAACTGGGGCGGCGGCTCCATCCAGCCCTTCGTCAAGGCCGATCTGCTGCTGCCGCTCGACGGCATGATCGCCGAGGAGCCGAAGCTGGCGTCCAGCTTCCTGCCGTCCGTCTTCGACACCGCCAAGGTCGACGGCAAGGCGTACGGCGTCCCCATGCGCGGCACCCAGCCGGTGCTGCTGTTCAACAACGCCAAGGTACTCGCCGACGCGGGGACCCAGCCGCCCCGCACCTGGGACGAACTCCTGGATTCCGTAAAGAAGTTGAAGGCCAAGGGCGTCACCCCCATCGCGCTCGGCGGCGGCGACCAGTGGCCCACCCTGATGTGGTTCGAGTATCTGTACGACCGGGTCGCGGGACCCGAGCTGTTCAAGAAGGCGCTGGCCGGCGACAAGGAGGCGTGGGCGAGCGAGGACAGCCGCAAGGCGCTCGCCATGCTGCGCGAGCTGGTGGACGCGGGCGCGTTCGGCACCAGCTACGACTCGGTGAAGTTCACCGACGGCGGCTCCCCCGCGCTCCTCGCCGCCGGAAAGGCCGGCTTCGAGCTGATGGGCTCCTGGGCGTTCTCCACCCAGCAGGACACCAGCCCCGACTTCGCCAAGAAGGATCTGGGGTACACCGCCTTCCCCACCGTCGAGGGCGGCAAGGGCGACCCCGCCGACCTCGTCGGCAACACCAACAACTTCTACTCCGTGCTGAAGAAGACCAAGCACGCCGACGCCATCGCCGACTTCCTCAAGCTCATGTACTCCGACGAGTTCGTGAAGGAGCAGCTGGCCATCGGCAACCTCCCCACGACCACGAACACCGCCGGGTTCCTGGACGCGGCCGACAACTCCGCTTACCTCAAGTACCAGTTCGACCTGGTCGACAAGGCGCCCGCCTTCCAGCTGTCGTGGGACCAGGCGTACCTCCAGACGAACGCCACGCCGATGCACCAGGCCGTCCAGCAGTTCGTCAACGGCCGCCTCGACGCCGACGGCTTCATCAAGGCCATGCAGGCCCTGAGCACGGAGTGACTGAACGGTGACCTCGGATACCGATACGGCCGCGCCCGCCGGCCCGGCCGGACCCCGCGAGCGGCGCCGCCGGCCGCCCGCGCGCGGCTCCCGTACGCCGGCCGCGTCCCGTACGCCCAGCAGCACCGTCGCCCGGCCCGGTCTCGGCTGGGCCCTGCCCGCCACCGTCTTCTTCGGCCTCTTCGCCCTCGTCCCGCTCGTGCTGGTCGCCGTCCTGTCCTTCACCACCTGGGACGGGCTCGGCGACCCGCGGTTCGCCGGGACGGACAACTGGGTCAAGCTGCTGGACGACCCGGTGATGATCAGGAGTCTCTGGCTGAGTGTGCTGCTCACCGCGCTCGGTGTGGTGACCCAGACCCCGCTGGCCATCCTGCTCGGCGTCTGGGCCGCCGGGCCGCAGCGCAACCGGGCCCTGCTCTCGGCGGTCTTCTTCGTGCCGCTGCTGCTGTCCGCCACCGCCATCTCCGTACTCTGGCGGGCGCTGCTCGACCCCAACTTCGGGGTGCCCGCGCAGGCGCGGTGGCTCTTCGGCGACGGCAATCTGCTGGGCTCGCGCGACGGCGCCGTCGCCGTGCTCGTCCTGGTCGCCGCCTGGCAGTTCACGCCGCTGCACGCGCTGATCTACCAGGGCGCGGCCCGCGCGGTCCCCGAGGTCCTCTACCAGGCGGCGGCGATCGACGGCGCCGGGACCGTACGGCAGTTCTTCCACATCACCCTGCCGCAGCTGCGCAACTCCATCATCACGTCCGTGATCCTGATGGTGGTCGGCGGGCTCACCACCTTCGACACCGTGCTGATCCTGACCCAGGGCGGCCCCGGTACCGACACCACCATCACCGCCTTCTACATGTACCAAAAGGCCTTCAAGGGCTTCGAGTTCGGCGTCGGCTCGGCCATCGCGCTGCTGCTGGTCGTCGTCGCGACGCTCATCTCGCTGGTCGTCGTACGGATGTCGGGCTACGACCGGATGTCCGGCACGAAGGAGGGGATGTGACCCGCACCACCACCCGCCGTCCGGCGACCCCACGCCGTTCCGTCACGCGCGGCCGTCCCAACTACCTTGCCGGAATGGGGGTGTTCCTCTGGCTGTGCCTCGTCGCGCTGCCGCTGTACGTGATGATCGCGGCGACCCTCCAGTCCCGCCCCGACTACACCGCCGGCGGCCCGCTCTCGCTGCCGCGCAACCTCACCCTCTCCAACTACACCCAGGACTTCTCCAGCGGCTTCGGCCGCTACTTCCTCAACACCGTCGTGGTCACCACGAGCGTCGTCGCGCTCGTGTGCCTGCTCGTGCCGCCGCTGGCCTTCGCCATCGTCCGCAACCGCGGTCTCGCCACCTCCCGGGTCTTCCGGGTCTTCCTGCTGGGGCTCGCCATCCCCGCGCAGGCGGTGATCGTGCCGATGTTCTACGTGATCAGCAAGGCCGGGCTGTACGACAACCTCATCGGTGTCATCCTGCCCACGGCCGCGTTCTGTCTGCCCGTCTGCGTGCTCATCCTCACCGGCACCATGCGCGACATCACGAACGAGCTGTTCGAGGCCATGGCCATCGACGGCGCGACCACCCGGCGGGTCTTCTTCCAGCTCGTCGTCCCGCTCTCCAAGGGCGGTATCGCGACCATCGTCGTGTTCTCCGCGCTCCAGGCGTGGAACGGCTTCCTCTTCCCGCTCGTGCTGACCCAGTCCGAGGAGACGAAGGTGCTCACCCTCGGTCTGTACGACTTCCAGACCCAGCACGGGGTGGACATCCCCGGTCTGCTGGCGGCCGTGGTCCTCTCCACACTGCCCGTCCTGTTCGTCTATCTGTTTGCCCGCAGAGCCCTGGTCCAGGGGCTGATGGGCGTCGGAGGAAAGTGACCCACAACGTGAGCGACACCCTCAGGAGCGACACACTCGGCAACGAGACCCTCGACGGCAGTACGGAACCCACGGGCCCCACCGTACGACGCACCGCCCGCGCCGAGCGCGTCGAAGCGCTCGTCGCCGCCATGACCCTCGACGAGAAACTCGCCCAGCTCTACGGTCTGTGGGCCGGCGCGTCCGCCGACGGCGCCGAAGTCGCCCCGTACCAGCACAACATGGAGAAACCGCCGACGCTGGACGAGCTACTCCCTTACGGGCTCGGGCAGTTGACTCGGCCGTTCGGCACGGTCCCGGTCGATCCGGCCCTGGGCGCGCTCTCCCTGATGCGTACCCAGGAACGTATCGTCGCGGCCAATCGCTTCGGCATCCCGGCGATGGCCCACGACGAGTGCCTCGCCGGCTTCGCCGCGTGGGGCGCGACCACGTACCCCGTCCCGCTCTCCTGGGGCGCGTCCTTCGATCCCGCGCTGGTACGGGAGATGGCGGGCGCGATCGGCCGCGACATGCGCTCGGTGGGGCTGCACCAGGGGCTCGCGCCCGTACTCGACGTGGTGCGCGACGCGCGCTGGGGGCGGGTCGAGGAGACCATCGGCGAGGATCCGTACCTGGTGGGGACGGTCGCCACGGCCTATGTGCGGGGTCTGGAGTCCGCCGGGATCGTCGCGACGCTGAAGCACTTCGCCGGGTACGCGGCCTCGCGCGCCGGGCGCAACCTCGCGCCGGTGAGCATGGGCCCACGCGAGCTGGCCGACGTGGTGCTGCCGCCGTTCGAGATGGCGGTACGGGAGAGCGGCGTACGGTCCGTGATGCACGCGTACAACGACATCGACGGGGTGCCCTGCGCGGCCAACCCGGAGCTGCTGACCCAACTGCTGCGCGAGACCTGGGGATTCGAGGGTACGGTCGTCGCCGACTACTTCGGTGTCGACTTCCTCAGGACGCTGCACGGGGTGGCGGCCGACTGGGGCGAGGCGGCCACGATGGCGCTCGGCGCGGGCGTCGATGTGGAGCTGCCGACCGTCAAGACCTTCCGGGAGCCCCTGCGGGCGGCGATCGCCGCCGGGCGGCTGGCGGAGGAGACGGTCGACCGCGCGCTGCGCCGGGTCCTGACGCAGAAGGCGGATCTCGGCCTGCTGGACCCGGACTGGACGCCACGCCCCAGCGCGCTCACGGGCCGGGGCCCCGACGGCCTCGACGGCCTCGACGGTCCCGGCGGCCCCGGCGGAGGTCCGGAGGCGCTGCGCGGCAGTGTGACCCTGGACTCCCCCGCGCACCGGGACATCTCCCGCCGGCTCGCGGAGCGGTCGGTGATCCTGCTCCGCAACGACGGCACACTGCCGCTGGGCGGCGGGCCCGCCAGGATCGCGGTCATCGGCCCGCAGGCGCAGTCGCCGACGGCCGTCCTCGGCTGCTACTCGTTCCCCGTCCATGTCGGCTCCCAGCACCCCGGCACCCCGGCGGGCATCGAACTGCCCACGCTGCGCGAGTCGTTGGCGGCCGAGTTCCCGGGCGCGGAGATCGTCGGGGCGGCGGGTACGGGCATCACGCGCGACGACGCTCCGTTCGGTACGGAGGGGATCGCCGAAGCCGTACGGGTGGCGCGGCGGGCGGATGTCGTCATCGCGGCCCTGGGCGACCGCGCGGGGCTCTTCGGGCGCGGTACGAGCGGCGAGGGCTGCGACGCCGAGAGCCTCGAACTACCGGGCGAACAAGGCGCGTTGCTGGACGCGCTGCTGGACGTCTGCCGGGAGACAGGGGCGCCGCTGGTGGTCACCCTGCTGGCCGGCCGGCCGTACGCGCTGGGACGGGCGGCCACCGGGGCGGCGGCCGTCGTACAGTCCTTCTTCCCCGGCCAGGAGGGCACTCCGGCGATCGCCGGGGTGCTCAGCGGCCGGATCGAACCGTCGGGCAGGCTCCCGGTGAGCGTTCCGCGCCTGGCGGGCGCCCAGCCGTCCACGTATCTGGCGGCCCCGCTGGCCCGGCTCACCGAGGTCTCGAACATCGACCCGACCCCGGAATTCGCCTTCGGGCACGGGCTGTCGTACACCTCCTTCGACTGGTCGGAGCTGACGGTGGCGGCGGGGGCCGGTACCGCCCGTACGGACGGCGCGCTGGAGGTGTCCTTCGCCGTCCGCAACACGGGCGGCCGGGCCGGCACCGAGGTCGTCCAGCTGTATCTGCACGATCCCGTGGCCTCGGCCGTCCAGCCGGTGCAGCGGCTGATCGGCTACGCGCGGGTGCCGCTTGAGCCGGACGAGCGGGCCAGGATCGCGGTGCGCGTACCGGCCGACCTCGCCTCGTTCACCGGACGTGACGGGCGCAGGCGCGTCGAACCGGGGGCGCTGGAGCTGCGGTTGGCGGCCTCCAGCGCGGATGTGCGGCTCACCGCCGCCGTCACGCTCACCGGTCCCGTACGGCACGTGGACCACACCAGGGAGCTGCACGCGGAGTTCACCGTCACGCGGGAGACCACGGGGGAAACCACGGGGGAGGCCACGCGGGAGGCCACGCGGCTGCCCTGACGACCACTGCCGCGTGCGCCCCCTGAATGCCACCAAGTGCACCCGTGCGCCCCGCTGTTGGTCGTTTTCGGACTGTCCGAAAAGTCGTTGTCCCGTCACAGTACGAGGAGGATCCACCAGAGAGATCACGGGGACGTCATGACCGTACCGTCACAGCCGAACCATCCGCCCCAGCCACCACGTCAGCCGCCGAACCGGCCACCGCTACAGCCGCCGCGTCCTTCACCGGGCGCGGCGGCCGGCGCGAACGTGTCGCCCGGCGGCGAGAATCTCGACCAACAGAACTCCGCCACCCGCTATCTCTGCACCGGCGTGCGCCTTTACGAGGAGTTCGCCCGTACGGTCGTCGCCGAGACCCGCTTCGAGCGGATCAAGGCCCGCGCCCCCTCGTACGGGGTCGACCTGGACGAGGTGGCCCGGCACGCCGAGGCGGCGCTGCGCGATCTGCGGCTGCGGGACCGGTGGGTGAGCGCGGCATTCGTGTTCTCGCTGCTCCTCTCGCCCTGGGTGACGGTCCTCTACGCCCTGATCTCCGGCGTACTGGGCTCCGGCAGCCGGCGCCGGCTCCGCGCGCGGAAGGGGCAGCCGACGGTCGAGTCGGCCGGTCCGGTCCATCTGACGAAGCCGCAGGGCTCCCGGATCGCCGCGATCGCCCGGCCGCTGGCCACCCAGGCCGCGATCCTGCTCATCGCCTGCTGGTTCGGCCCGCTCATCCTCTGGTCACCGCCGATCGCCGCCACATACGTCATGACCATGGGGCTGCTGATCGGCTGCCCCTGGTACTTCACCTGGCGGCAGCGCACCGCCGCGTGGGCCGTCGTACGGCAGGAGCTGCGCCCCGGCCTCCAGCGGCCCAGGAGGAACGCGGCAGGCGCGGCGGGTGCGGCAGGGGCGACGGGCGACGACGCGAACCTGATCGCCTACAGCGGCTACACGCCGTTCGTGGGGGCGGGCGTGCGCTTCAGCTCCTGGTCGTTCGCGAACCGGCTGGTCCCGGAGGGCTGGAAGCCGGGCACCGGCGAACGGCCGCCGCCGGTGACGTTCTCCACGTCCGATCTGGTGGACCGGCTCGGCGCCGACCTCGCGGAGCTGTCCGCGCGGACCCCGGGCTCGGCGGACGGCATCGCCGGGCTGGAGGTCGGCGAGAAGGTCTTCGTGCACGGCTCCGCGCTGCTCAGCACCCCGCTGATCCCCCCTGCGGAGATCTGGCCCGGGGGCGCGGCGGCGGCGCCGGGCCTCAAGCGCCCCACCGACCGGCTGCCGCACCAGCGGATCACAGCGGCGCGCGGGCTGATCGACGGCCCGCTGCGGCACTGCCTGTGCGTGCAGATCCGCAGCTGGGACACCGATCTGGTGCTCACCGTGTTCGTCCAGGTCGCGGTCAACGGGGGCACGCTCTACCTCCAGTCCGACACCAGGGTGCTGGCGCCGGTCAGGGAGGAGTTCCGGGTCGCCGACTCGCTGCACGCCACCGAGACCGCCGAGGAGAGCGCGCGGCGCGCGGCCGAATCCGTGCTCGCCGCGGGCCCGGTGCTGCTCGCCTCCGTCCCCAACGTCCTGTCCGAACTGGGCGAGGCCGGGCGGCTGCGGCGCTGGGAGGAAGAGGAGAGGTGGGCCATCGAGCGGGACAAGCGGTACGACTTCGGCGCGCATCTCAGCCTGCGCGAGGCGGCGGCGTCGCCGGACTACCGCAACTTCTTCCAGTTCGTCGACGCGACGAGAACGGGCAAGCAGGTCGAGCTCCAAGTGCTGGGCTCCGTCCTGAACTTCCTCGCGGAGCACGGCCTGGACGTCAGCGACCTCGACGCGCGCAGGACGACGATCCTCAACAACGGCGTGATGATGTACGGCGGTTCCGTGAACGGCAGCGTCGCCGCGGGCACGGGTGCGACGGCCACGACGATGGGGACCGGCGGGCCGGCGCCGGCGCCGGGCGCCGCCAAGTGACGGACGAGCGGCACCACTTCACAGCACACGACGGACGGGAGGACCCGCCATGGGCGACGGCCCGCAGGTGAACGAAGGCATTGTGATCGGCGGCAACGCGAAGGTCAGCGGGGGCTCCATGGCGGCGGGCCCGAACGCACGGGCGGTCTCGTACCAGCTGCCCGGCGGGGCCGTGGACGCCGAGGCGCTGCGTGCCGCGCTGGACAGCGTCGCGGAGCTGAGGCGCGCTCTCGCGGCGGAGAGCGCCACCGCGCCGGATGCCCTGGCGGAGGCCAGGACGGAGGTGGCGGCGGCCGAGGAGGACCTCACCGCCGCGGCTCCGGACCCGGACCGCGTCCTTGGCCGTCTGGAGCGGCTCCGCGCGCTGCTGGGCAGCGGTACGGCGCTGCTGGCGCTGGTGGCGTCGGCGCAGGAGAGCGTACGGGCGATCGTAAGCGGCTGAGCACCTGAACACCGGAACACCTGAACACCTGAACTCCCCGAACTCCCCTTTCGCGCCGAACGGTTCGCGGGAATGGGGAGTTCGATGTTTGTCCGTCCGGACTCTACCCATCGGTAACCTGTAGCTGTCACGATGCGGTCGACCCTTCAGCCCCGTCCCTCACCCCCAGGAGACCGGTATGGCGGCATTCGGCCGACTCAGCAGCATCGCCACGACAGCGGCGCTCACCGCGGTACTCGCCGCGGGCACCGCCCTCCCCGCCCTGGCCGCGGCGCCCACCACGGCCACCGCGACGACGACCGCCACCGCGGTGGCGGCGGCGAAGCCGGACTACGCGACGTGGCAGGCCGATATCGCCACCGTCCTGGACGAGGCCGACGCCTATGTCGCCGCCCGTATCGCCGCCGCGCCGGCCGGTGAGAAGCCCGCGATCGTGCTGGACATCGACAACACGTCCCTGGAGACCGACTACTCCTCGGCCATCCCGACCCCGGCCATCCGCAGGACCCTCGCCCTGGCGAACTTCGCCCACGCCCGGGGCGTCAAGATCTTCTTCGTCTCGGCCCGCCCCGACCTCATCCAGCCGATCACCGAGTACAACCTGAAGAAGGTCGGCTATCCGCTGGACGGCCTGTACAGCCGCTCGTTCCTCGACCTGTTCACCGAGGTCAGCGCGTTCAAGACGGCCCAGCGGGTGAAGATCGAGAAGAACGGCTACACGATCATCGCCAACATCGGCAACAACACCACGGACCTGACCGGCGGCCACGCCGAACGTACCTTCAAGCTCCCCGACTACGACGGCCAGCTCTCCTGACCCGGCGGGCCACGCACCCCCGGCGGCTTCTTCGACGCCGAAGGCCGCCTTCCCCGGTAAATCCATGGTGGGCGCGGACGGTTTCGAACCGCCGACATCCGCTTTGTAAGAGCGGCGCTCTACCCCTGAGCTACGCACCCGTGGACGAGGGAACAGCGTACATGGCGGAGGCGGGACCGCCGTAATCCGCGTGCGGGCGGGGCCCACCGTACGGGGGATATCCCCACCCCGGGACGGTGGGCGGCCGGATCGGCGGGCGGGGTCCGGGTCCGTACGGTGGTGGGGCGGCCGAGGGGTTCGGGCGCGTGCCGAGACACACCCCGGGGGTTCCGCCGTGGCCGGAAAAAGCCGTGACCGTACGCGTACGACGCTCATGGCGGCGGGCGGGGCACTGGCCGCCGTGCTGTTCGTGAGCGGGTGCGGGAGCGATCCCTCCGATGCGCCTGTGGAGAAGAAGTCGTTCGCGTTCGAGGGGAAGACGCTGACCATCGACACCTCGAACGCCGAAATCGATCTCGTGCCCGCCGATGTGACCTCGGTCGACGTGACGCGCCAGATCGACGGCTGGGTGCTGCTGGGCAGCGGGCCCAACGGCGTCTGGAAGATGGACGGATCCACGCTCACGCTCAAGGTGAAGTGCACCGGCCTCGCCAACGACTGCTCGTCCCGGCACGAGGTGAAGGTGCCGCGCGGGGTCGCCGTGACGCTGGAGGGGGACAACGGCAAGGTGACGGCGACCGGGTTCACCACGGCGCTCAAGCTGGTCTCGGACAACGGCGCGATCACCGTCGCGGACTCCAGCGGACCGCTCGACCTCAAGACCGACAACGGCAGCGTCACCGCGCGGAACGTCTCCTCGCGGACCGTGACCGCCAGGTCGGACAACGGCGCGATCCGGCTCGGGCTCACCGAGGCGCCCGACAGCGTGGACACCGCCAGTGACAACGGGGGGACCGAGATCACCCTGCCGCCGGGCGGCGCGTACGCGGTGACGACGTCCAGCGACAACGGCGCGGTCAACGTCGATGTGGAGAAGGACGCGACGAGCCCGCACGTGGTGAAGGCGCGCAGCGACAACGGGAAGATCACGGTGCGAACCGCGAACTGACCGGCCCGTGTGTTCGTTCATACCTGGTGGGAGAATGAACCAGGCCATGGCGATCGGCACGGGAGAGGGATGTGACGGCGACACACGCGCACGCGCAGCCGCACGCAGGAGCGAGAGCCACGGCGGAGGGCGCGGCACGAGCGCGTGCGGACGCCGTCACCGGGACCGCGCGCGAGGCCGGTGACGTCCGTACGCGCGGTGCCCTCGCCGATGTCCTCGCGCTCCTGCTGCTCCCCGTCCCCCTGCTGGTCGCCGCCTCGCCCGCGGCCTTCGCCGGTGGTGGCACCCGGCGCTGGTTCGGCGGGCGCGGGGAGAGTCTGCGGGCCGACGCGCAGGCCGCGAAGGACGCGGCTGCCGCCGCCTTCTACGAGCTGGACACCGCCCAGCGCGATCTGCGGATCTCGATGGAGACGATCACCGCGGTGGACAATTCGCCCGCCGCCCGGCGCGCCGCCGAAGGCTTCGCGGCGCTCGGCGAGCGGATCGACGCGGCCAGCCACACCTACATCGAGGCCGTGGACGCGCACGACCTCGACCGCGACGACCTGGAGCCGTCGGTCGCGTCCAAGGCGCGCGACGAGCTGACGAAGGCCAAGGACGAGCTGACCCGCGTCAAGACCGAACTCGACCGGTTCGGGCAGGGGCTCACCCCGCTCCTCGACAAGGCCGAGACCCAGCTGGCGCGGCTCGCCCCCGCCGTCGAGCGGGCGCGGCAGGCGCTCCTCGCCGCGAGCAACGCGCTCGACGCGGTGCGCGGCTCCGGACTGCGGGCGGACGATCTCGCCGCCCGGCTCGCGGCCCTCGCCCCCGAGCTGACCAAGCTCAACCAGGGCGCGGGCCGGCACGGCGTGCCGGAGACCATCCGGCGCGCGGAGCAGGTGCTGCACTCCGCCGACGCCGTACGGGAGGAAGCGTCACGGCTGCCCGAGCGCGCCCAGGAGATCGACCGGCGGCTGGTGTCGCTGCGTACCCGCGCCCAGGCCCTGACGACCCGCGCCGGCACCGTCGACCCGGTCCTGAGCGAGCTGCGCCGCCGCTTCGCCGCCGCCTGCTGGCAGGACCTCCAGCACGTTCCGGAACAGGCGGCGACCAGCGTCCGGCAGGCGGAGGAGAAGCTCAAGGAGGCCGCAGAGGCGCGCGCGGAGCAGCGCTGGGCCGACGCGACATCGCGGCTCGGCACGGCCCGCGCGCTGCTGAACGGTACGGACGAGGCGGTGTCGGCCGCCGGTGACCGGCTGCGCCGGCTGAACGCCGTGGCGAAGGACCCGCAGCAGGAGATCGACCGTACGCGCTTCGCGGTCAGGGACGCCCAGCGGCTGGCCATGACCGGCCGGCACACCCCGGACCCCCGGCACGCCCGCCCGCTGGACGACTCCGTGGCCAGGCTGGACCGGGCGGTGGCCGCGCTGGAGGGCCGCCACCCCGACTACTGGCAGTTCCTGACCGAGACGGAGGCGGTACGGAACACCGCCGCGCGGGTCGTCTCGGAGATCCGCGAGGAGCGGGGCACGGGGGCCTGAGTTGTCCCGTGGCCCCGGCGGGCTGATGCTGGAACGACAAGGGGAAGTACGACACGAAGTACGACACGACACATGGCACAACCAGGCCGGTGCACCACTCCCGTCCCAAGGAGGCCCGCCCATGGCCACCCCCGTGACACCTCCGGCAGCCGCACGGCCCGACCGGTCCCCCTATCCCCAGTACCACCTCCTGCACCACGAGCCCCGCCAGAGCCCGCGCCGCGCGCGCTGGCACCGGCGGCGGGTGCGGCTCGACTCGCAGCTCCCCCTCGACCACCGGCTCAACCAGATCTACCGCGTCGGCGCCGGACTGATGGGGATCTTCCTGATCGTCTTCGGCATCCTCGGGCTGGTCGACAAGATCGGTTTCTTCGGTACCGGCGGCCACGAGGTCGCGGGCCTGAACTCGAACGGCACGTTGAGCGTGCTGTCGATCTGTGTCGGGCTGGTGCTCCTGATCGGGATGGTGATCGGCGGCAACACCGCATCGACGCTGAACATGGTCTTCGGGATCCTCTTCATCGCCAGCGGATTCGTCAATCTGGCGCTGCTGGACACCAGTTACAACTTCCTCGCCTTCCACATCCAGAACGTGCTGTTCAGCTTCGTGGTCGGGGTGCTGCTGATGTTCTTCGGCATGTTCGGGCGGGTGAGCGCGACCCTCCCGCACAACAACCCGTACTGGCGCGCCCGCCACCCCGAGGCCGCCGAACGCGAGGCGTCCGGGCGCGAGCAGCGTGCCCGCGAGGGCGGCCATCGCCAACTGCCCGTCGGCTGAGGCACTAGCCTGAGCCTCATGCCTCGCTACGAATACCGCTGCCGGTCCTGTGGTGACACCTTCGAACTGACCCGGCCGATGGCCGAGTCCTCGGCCCCCGCCGCATGCCCCGAGGGGCACGACGACACCGTGAAACTGCTCTCGACCGTCGCCGTCGGCGGCAGCGCGAAGGGCTCCGGCGGCGCCGGTGCCCCCGCCCCGGCCGCCGGTGGTGGCGGGGGCGGCTGCTGCGGGGGTGGCTGCTGCGGCTGACCGGTCAGCGGCCCGACACGTACGGCGGCCCGGCGGGACGGTCAGGCGGCCGTACCCGCACCGCCCGCGGCGCTCGGATCCTCCGCGATCGCGACCATGCGCCGCAGGATCTCCTCCCCCGCCGTCACACCCTTCTCCTCCAGCGCCGTCACCCGCGGGGCGCTCCAGCCGCCGTCCGCCAGCTCACCGTGGCCGGGCCGCCACCCCCGGTCCGCCGCCAGCAGCAGATCGGCGTCGAGCAGCGAGTCACCGGCGGCGAGCGTCAGCTCCGCGCCGGTCCTGCGGGCCACCTCGCGCATCGCCGCGCTCTTGGTGAGCGGGCGCGGTACGGCGTAGATCTTGCGGCCCTGGAGCGAGACCGTCCAGCCCCGCTCGCCCGCCCACCCGGCCAGCTCCGCCACCCAGTCCCCGGGCAGCCGCTCGCGGTCGACGACGAGATACGCGAAGAGATCCTCGGCGGTCCGCTCCTTGAGCAGCCACGCGGGGTCGGCGGTGGCCAGCAGCCGCGCCCTGACCTCGGCCAGCGGCGCGCACCCGGCCGCCAGCCGCTCCGCCACGGCCGCCCGCCACGCCGGGTCGGACACCCCGTCGACCAGCAGGTGCCCGCCGTTGGCGCAGATCGCGAACTCCGGCTCCGGACCGGGCAGTCGGATGCGGCCGTACTGCTCCCGGGTCCGGGTGGTCGCCGGTACGAAGACGGCCGCGCGGGCCAGCCTGCCGAGCAGCTCCGCCGCCGTCTCCGTCAGATACGACAGGGGCCGCTGCTCGTACACCTCGACGCAGAGCAGCCGGGGCGCCTCCGCGTCCGGCCCGGTGAGCGCGAGCGCGCCGGCCGAGTAGATGAGTGTCCGGTCGAGGTCGCTGGCGACCAGGACCGGAGCGGCGGCACCGGCGGCGGCCGTCGCACCGGCGGCGGCAGTGGCAGTGGTCATGCGACGGTCACCGCCGTGCCGTCCGCGCCCGTCGCGCCGCGCGTGTACCGGGGGTGGATCAGCCCGACGCAGGTGTACGGGAGGCCGTCGGCCTCCTCCACCGGTACGCCGCGCTGCTCGGCCAGCAGCCGGACGTGGTCGAGGTCGGCGCCCGCGCCGCGCCGCGCGAGGATCTTCCAGGGGACGCGGCGCAGCAGCACCCGGGTGGTCTCGCCGACGCCCGGCTTGACGAGGTTCACGTCGTGGATGCCGTACTCCTCGCTGATCCGCTCGACGGCCGCCCAGCCCTCCCAGGTGGGGGCGCGGTCCGCCGCGAGCAGCTCCTTGACCTCAAGGTCCACGGCGTCCGCGACCTCGTCGAAACGGGCCTCGACGGTCTCCAGGAAGCTCCCGGAGACATCGGCGCCGGCCAGCTCGCGGTAGTACTTGGCGCCGTGGAAGTCGTCGGGGCCCACCAGGTCGGCGCGGAGCACCGTACGGGAGATCAGCCCGGAGACCGTCGAGTTGAGGCAGGCGGACGGGATGAGGAAGTCCTCCCGGGTGCCGTACGTCCGTACGCAGCCGCCCGGGTCCGCGAGGACGGCGATCTCCGGGTTGAACCCGTCGAACTCGGCGAGCGCCTCGGCCAGTTCGCGGGTGATGGCGCCCTTGCCGGTCCAGCCGTCGACGAAGACGACGTCGGCGGGGTCGTGGTGGGCCGCGAGCCAGCGCAGCGCGTTGGCGTCGATGCCCCGGCCGCGCACGATGGAGACGGCGTAGTGGGGCAGGTCGAGGCCGTGGCGGTGCTGGGCCCAGTGGCGCATCAGGACGCCGACGGGCGTACCGGCGCGGGCGAGCGACACCAGGACGGGGCGCGGCGACCGTTCGGCGAGGACCGTCTCGGTGACGGTGCCGACGGCGCGCGCGACCCGGGCCGCCGAGGTGTCGAGGGCGGCGGTGAAGAGCCGCTGGTACCGCTCGCTGGGCTGGTACTCGACGGGGAGCGACTCCGCGTAGTGCGCGCCGCCGTTCTGTATCGCCTCCTCGCGCTCCTCGGTGGGGGCCTCCAGCTCCACGTCGGAGAGGTCCTGGAGGAGCCAGCCGACGTCGTCGGGCGCGTAGGAGGAGAAGGCGGGGCCGCGGAGGGGCTCGGGCAGCATGGGGGGTTCCTGCCGTTCGGGAAGCGCGTGTGCGGGAAGCGCGTGTGCGGGAGGTACGGGTGCGGGGGGCACGGGAGCCTGGGGTACGTGCGCCGGGGGTACGTACGCGGGGATCGTGGCCAGCACCACGCGCGGGACGTGCGCCGCCAGCCGATCCAGCAGGCCGCCGGGGGCGTGGAGTTCGGGGGTGTCGCCGAGGGAGTCGACGACCGCGACGACGGCGTCGAAGCCGCCGCCCGCCACGTTGTACGCGTACCGGTCGCCGCTCCGGTCCTCCTCGGCGAGGGCGGCCGTGTCGTGCGCGGGGAAGACGAGCCGGGTGCGGATCGCGTAACCGGGGTCGTCCACGGCGAGGACGGGTGACCGGGTCGTGGTCGAGAACCGCACCTCGGTCTCGCCTTCGCCGCTCTCGGCCGCCCGTCGCTCCAGGGCCCCGGCCAGCCGCAGTGGCGCGTACATCAGCTCCTCGAAGCCCAGGACGAGCACGCGCCGGACGCCCTCGCCCAGCCCTGCGGCGACGGCGGTCGCCATCGCGGGCAGGGCGGCCTCCAGCCGGGCCCGGTGGGCGGGCGTGAAGCCGTGCCGGCCGCCGTCGGGGACCCCGGCCGGCCAGTCGAGCACGACCCGGGACACGGCACCGGCTCCGGCGCCTGCCTCGCCTCCGCCACCACCGGCGCCGTCCTCGCCACCGCCGGCGCCCCCGCCGGCCCGCGCGGCCCGTGCCTCGTACTCCGCCACCAGCGCCTGGCCCTTCGCCAGTACGCCCTCCGGCAGCCGTACCGTCCCGGAGGCCAGCGTCACCAGATCGACCCGCGCCCCGATCTCCCGGGCGAACTCCGCGAGCCGCCCCTGATCGGCCGCCGAGCGCATGTCGACCAGCGCGACGATCACGTACCACCCGCGCGGATAGCGCCCGTGCAGCGCGCGGACCGTGTTGAGCACGGTGTTGCCCGTGGAGAACTCGTCGTCGACGAGGACCAGCGGCCCGTCCGTGGCGAGCAGCCCGGGGTCCGACGGCAGCAGCAGATGCGAGGTGGCGTGCGAGTGCGACTCCTCGAAGCCGCCCGCCCGCGCGACCCCCGGCACCGGGCGGCGCGTCGAGTGCAGATACGGGGCGTGGCGGATGCCGTCGGCGACCGCGTGGCCGAGGCCGGTCGCGGTCTCCGCGTAGCCGAGGACCACCGCGCGCGCCACGTCGGCGCCGAGCAGCCGCCGTACGCGCTCGCCGAGGCGGAGCCCGGTGCCGTATACGACCTCGGGGCGCTGGGGCACATGCTTGCCCAGCACATTCGAGACAAGCAGATGCGCGCGCTTGGGGTTGCGGCGCAGCGCGAGACCCAGCAGGCCCCGCAGCTCGTCCGTAACGGTACCCCCGGCGCCTCCCTCACCCCCGGTGCTCCCCGTACCCCCGGCGCTTCCGGCGCTCCCGGCGCTTCCGGCGCTTCCGGCCAGTTCGACGCCCAGCCGGTCGGCGACCCACGTACCGGACCACACCGGCGCGCCGCCCCGCCCGGTCACGCGGCGAGTCCCGCGGCGAGCAGCTCCACGAAGCCGATGTCCTCGCGCGCGACGCCGAAGACCTCGGCCCGCCGCAGGGTCCGCTCCGCCCAGGCGCGGTGCGGCTTCACCTCGTTCATCTTGTTCGTGTACGCCGAGCGCAGCACTCCGCCGCCGTCCCGTTCGGGCCTCAGGATGTCCTGGGCGTCGCTGAACTCCTCGTGGCTGACCACCGACAGCGCGTGGACGGGCGGCACGTGGGAGGGGTGGATACAGGTCTTGCCGAGGAGGCCGTTGGCCCGGTCGAGCGCGATCTCGCGGAGCAGTCCGTCGAGATCGTGCTCGATCAGGGTCGCGCGGAGCTCCTCGGCGCGACCCTCCAGGAAGGGGCTGCGGCGCAGCTGGGGCTTGAACATGCGTTCCTGGAGGCGGAAGTACTCCCAGACCGGGCCGGTGATCGTGAAGCCGGAGCCGTCGGCGCGCCCCAGCACGTTCACCACGTCCGCGATGACCCCGGCCACGATCCGTACGTCGTACGCCGTCATGTCGGGCGAGCGGCGCAGGCCGTACGCCGAGCAGAAGTCGGTGACGCCCAGGCGCAGCGCGAGTACGCGGTCGCGGTGTTTGTCGACGGCGCCGGCGATGCCCGCGAGGGTCTCGGTCCTGGTCTCCAGGTGCAGCAGCTCGGGGGATTCGAGCACCGGCATCGCGTACAGCGTGCGTCCGCAGGCGCGCTCGGCGTCGGCGAGGGCCTCCAGGAAGGGGATGCCGCGCACCTCGGTGAACTTGGGCAGGACGAATCCGGAGAGCAGCCGGACCGTCGGGCCGAGCCGGTGCACCAGGTCGGTGATCTGCTCGGGTTCGCGGACGCGGATGAAGAGCAGCGGGGTGCCGGGGCCCGCGCCGGCACCGGTCCCGCCGCCGGTCCCGCCGACGGCACCGCTCTCGGTGCGTTCCGCGAGGTCGGCGAATTGCCGGACGAGGTTCTCCTCGGCGGCCTCGACCTCGTCGTCGTGAATGGAGTCCTCCAGGCAGAGCACCATGGAGACAACGCCCCGGCCGGTCTGTTTCACCACGTCGTCCGCGAGCCGGGGCCGGGTCGCGGGGCTGTAGAGCGTTGCCCCGAGGGCGACGGAGAGCAGCGCGGCGGGAGAGTCGGCGGTGAACTCGCTCGGCTCCTGGTGGAACAGGCCCTTCCGGGCAGTGGGCGGGATATGCCCGAAGTGACGCATGGTGAATCCCCTGTACTGCCGCTATGGCCCGTTCGGTCAGGTGGCCGGTAATAGTACGTACGGGCAAGTGTCAAGAGTTCCCCAGGTGGATGAATTCCCGGTAACTCGTCCACATCACGCCGCGCCATTGGTGCGGAATACGCGATACCGGTACGTGTCAGCGGCGCCCCGCCGCCCCGTGCCGACGCGTCTGTCCCCTGCCCCGCGTTGTCCGCACGGGGGCCGGGAAGGCAGGATGTCGGCTATGACGCACGCGATGCTCAAGGGCTCGAACGTCCCCCTCGACGCCATGGCCGTACGCGCCGTACTGCACTGGTCGCCCGGGCCGGGGGTGCCCGACGTGGACGCGTCCGCCCTGCTGCTCGGGCCCGGCGGCCGGGTGCGCTCCGACGAGGACTTCATCTTCTACAACCAGCCCCGGCATCCCTCGGGGCTGGTGCGCCGGCTGCCGAAGAAGCAGGTCGGCGAGGCCCTGACGGACAGCGTCGAGGCGGATCTGGTCGGGCTCGACCCGTCGGTCGAGCAGGTGGTGCTGGCGGCCTCCTCGGACGGCGCGAGCTTCCAGCACGTGGAGGACCTGCGGATCCTGCTGTACGACGCGGGCTCGCCCGACGGTGAGCCGCTGGCCGCCTTCGACGTACGGCCGGAGACCGGCGAGGAGACCGCGATCATCTGCGGCGAGCTGTACCGGCGCGGGGACGGCTGGAAGTTCCGGGCCGTGGGGCAGGGCTATCCGACCGGACTGGTCGGTCTGGCCACCGCGTTCGGTATCTCGGTGGACGACTCGGAGGAGGACGCGGAGGCGAGCGCCGACCCGTCGGCAGACGCCGGCGCGGACCGGCCCGCGCCGGCCCCCTCCCCCGGCGCCTTCGCCGGTGCGCCGGCCGACGACGAGGAGACCGCGCTGATTCCGACGATCCCGCCGCCGGCCGCACCGCCGGCCGGGGGCCCCGCGTACGGCTATCCGCAGCCCCCGCTGCCCGCCGCCCCGCCGCCGTACGGCTATCCGCAGCCGGTGTCGGCGCCGCGGCCCGCGTACGGCTACCCGCAGCCGGCCGCGGCAGCCGCGCCCGCGCCCGACCCGGGCTTCCGACTGCCCCCGATGGGCCCGCAGTTCGTACGGTAGGGCGGTTCATCCGGTAGGGGCGGTTCGTGCGGCAGGGGCGCGGGGCGCCGGCGGGCGGGGTCAGGTCTTCGTCTTGTAGCCGCGCCCCCACTGGAGGCCCCAGCCGTACAGCCGGTCCAGCTCCGCCTGGAACCCGTACACGTACTTCACCTCGCGGCGGATGACCAGCTCGCCCTTGACGTTGTCCAGCGAGAACACCGCGCAGGAACGGGCCTGGGGCGCCTGCTCGTCGAGGTCGATCTCTATGCGCGGGCCGTTGCTCGGATAGAGCGTGATGTGCGCGTGGGTGCGGTCGAAGGCGGGCGTCTGGTCGTAGATGTAGACGAAGAACAGCAGCCGCTTGATCGACTCGCGCTGGTCGAGGTTGACGTAGACCGTCTCGCCGGAGGACGCGCCGAACCGGTCGTCGCCGCTGAGCTTGATGTACGGCGGCCCGTTGAGGTCCCCGAGGAGGTTGCCCAGCGGCTGGACCACGCCCTTGGTGCCGTCGGTCAGTTCGTACATGCAGCCCAGGTCGAGGTCCACGTTGACGACGCCCAGGGTGTGGCCCTGGACGATCTCCGGCTTGAAGAGCTTCAGCGGATTGCTCAGCAGCCGGTTGTTCTGCCGTGACCGCTCACCGATGTCGGACGTGCGCATCTGCCACGAGAGGTTGACGCGGAGATTGCCCGTCGCCGCGCCCTGCTTGGAGAGCGAGACCGTCGGGCGCCGCTTGGTCAGCTCGATGGAGTTGGACGCCGCGTTGCCCGAATCGAACTGCGATGCCCGCTGTCCCTGCCACAGGTTGTCCCAGAAGGCCATGTCCCCCACCCCGTCTCTTGTCCGACTCGCCATCATCCAGCACGCCAACTCGCCGTACGCACCGAGAACATGCGCACACAGAACGACGGGGCGGCCGTGGGCTCACGCCTGACGGCCGCCCCGTGAAGAGCGTTCCCTGTTTTCCCTCCGGATCACACCCCGGAGGACCGGCTCATATGAGGGCTCACCGGCGCACCGCCTCAGGCGTGGAGCGCCGTCTTGTCCCCGTCCTTGTCCTTGTCCCCGCCCTCGGCCTCCAGCGCCTTGTTGCGGCGCACGGACGACCAGAAGGAGGCTCCGATGAGAACGACGCCGACCAGGCCGGTGATGATCTCGTTGATGGAGTACTCGATGGTGACGAGGAGGATCGCGGCGAGCGCACCGATCGCGTAGTGCGCGCCGTGCTCCAGGTAGACGTAGTCGTCCAGGGTGCCCTGGCGGACCAGATAGACGGTGAGGGAGCGGACGTACATCGCGCCGATGCCGAGGCCCAGCGCCATCCAGAAGATCTGGTTGGTGATGGCGAAGGCGCCGATCACGCCGTCGAAGGAGAAGGACGCGTCCAGGACTTCGAGGTACAGGAAGAGGAAGAACGCGGCCTTGCCGGCCAGTCCGACGGCGGAGACCTGCTTGCCCTCGGCCTTGGCCTTCTCCTCCGCCTCGTGCTCCTGCTCCTCGTCCTCCTCCAGCTTGTTCTCGAAGTAGCTGGAGAGACCGCCCACGATGAGGTACGTGATGAGCCCGGCGACCCCGGCGAGGAGCACGGTGGCCGACTTGTCCTCGTGGCCGGTGCTGACGTGCGCGCCGGTGGCGAAGGTCATGGCCGAGACGAGCAGGACGATCAGCGCGACGCAGACCGAGAGCATGTCGACCTTGCCCAGCTTGGCCAGCGGGCGCTCCAGCCAGCCGAGCCACTTGATGTCCCGGTCCTCGAAGATGAAGTCCAGGAAGATCATCAGCAGGAACATGCCGCCGAAGGAGGCGATGGCCGCGTGCGCGTCGGTGACCAGGTTCTTGTACTGGTCGGGGTGCTGCATCGCCAGCTGGACGGCGTCGATGGGCCCGACCTTGGCGCTGATCGCGACGATGACGACGGGGAACACCAGCCGCATGCCGAAGACCGCGATGATGACGCCGACGCTGAGGAAGATCTTCTGCCAGAAGGCATTCATCTTCTTCAGGATTCCGGCGTTGACCACCGCGTTGTCGAAGGACAGCGAAATTTCGAGGACCGACAGGATCAGCACGACCCCGAACGCCTGCCACCCCCACTGCCAGGCCGCGAAGGCGAGGCCGAGCACCGTGATGGCGAACGACCAGCCGAAGGTTTTCAGGATCACTCGGTACCCCATGTGTGATGAACGGGAGTTCCCCCGTGCAGAACGCCGCTCTCGCAGAGCGCCGCTTTACGAAACGTTGACCCCGAAGTCTAGGGCGATACCGCGCAGTCCGGACGCGTACCCCTGACCAACTGCACGGAACTTCCACTCGCCGCCGTAGCGGTAAAGCTCGCCGAAGATCATCGCTGTTTCGGTGGAGGCGTCCTCGCTCAGGTCGTAGCGCGCGAGTTCCTGTCCGTCGGCCTGATTGACCACGCGGATGAAAGCGTTGGCGACCTGGCCGAATGTCTGGCCGCGATTGTCGGCGTCGTGGATCGACACCGGGAAAACGATCTTGTCGCAGTGGGCCGGCACCTTGGAGAGGTCGACGATGATCGACTCGTCGTCCCCCTCGCCCTCGCCGGTCAGATTGTCACCGGTGTGCTCCACGGAGCCGTCCGGGCTGGTCAGATTGTTGTAGAAGACGAACCAGTCGTCGCCGAGAACCCGGCCGCTCTGGCAGAGCAGCGCGCTGGCGTCGAGGTCGAAGTCGGCTCCGGTGGTGGAGCGCGCGTCCCAGCCGAGCCCGACCAGCACCTGGGTGAGGTTCGGCGCGGCCTTGGAGAGGGAGACATTGCCTCCCTTGGCGAGTGTGACGCCCATGATGGTGAGTCCTCCCCGAGGTGATGTGGTGCCGTGCGTACGGCCGGCTCTGTTGCTCTGTTCCTCCGGTGATGACGGGCGGGACGCGGTCCGGCGCCGCACGGGAGGTGCGGCGCCGGATCCGGCCGCGCCCGGACGTCGCTCAGACGTTGACGCCGAAGTCCTGTGCGATACCCCGCAGACCCGAGGCGTACCCCTGGCCGATCGCGCGGAACTTCCACTCGGCTCCGTTGCGGTACAGCTCGCCGAAGACCATCGCGGTCTCCGTCGAGGCGTCCTCGCTCAGGTCGTACCGCGCGAGCTCGTTGTTGTCGGCCTGGTTGACGACGCGGATGTACGCGTTGCGGACCTGGCCGAAGGACTGCTGGCGGCTCTCGGCCTCGTAGATCGAGACGGGGAAGACGATCTTGTCGACATCCGCGGGAACCGTGGCGAGATTGACCTTGATCGCCTCGTCGTCGCCCTCGCCCTCACCGGTGAGGTTGTCACCGGTGTGCTCGACGGAGCCGTCGGGGCTCTTGAGGTTGTTGAAGAAGACGAAGTTTCCGTCGGTGGCGACCTTGCCCTCGGTGTTCGTCAGCAGGGCGCTGGCGTCGAGGTCGAAGTCGCTGCCGGTGGTCGTACGGGCGTCCCAGCCCAGACCCACGGTGACCGCGGTCAGGTTGGGCGCGGCCTTGGTCAGCGAGACGTTGCCGCCCTTGCTGAGGCTGACTCCCACGAGTCCTCCCTATGGTTTCTCGGGGCCGGCAACCGAGCCGGGCGCCCCTTTGGTGCGTTGGCATCCGATCAACGACTGGATCCTATGGACCGGTTCCCCGATACGACAGGATTTCGACAGCCGGAACGCCGATTCCTCGCCGGAGGGACCGGAACGGGCGTGTGCGGGGCCCGGCACGCGGTCTCAGAGGGCCGCCAGGGCCCTGAGGTACGCGTCGGGGTCCCGGGCGTCCGCCAGGCCGTTGACGACCGTCCAGCGCACGATGCCGGCCCGGTCGATGACGAAGGTGCCGCGCACGGCGCAGCCCTTCTCCTCGTCGAAGACGCCGTACGCGCGCGAGACCTCGCCGTGCGGCCAGAAGTCGGAGAGCAGCGGGAACTCCAGGCCCTCCTGGTCGCCGAAGACGCGCAGGGTGTGGATGGAGTCGTTGGAGACGGCGAGCAGCTGGGTGTCGTCGTTGACGAACGAGGACAGGCCGTCGCGCAGGGCGCGCAGCTCGCCGGTGCAGACGCCGGTGAAGGCGAACGGATAGAAGAGCAGCAGGACATCGCGGGCCGCGCCGGGGGCGCGGAAGTCGGACAGCCGTACGGTCCGCCCGTGGTTGTCCTTGAGCGCGAAGTCCGGGGCGGGGCTGCCGGCCTCGATCGCCATGGTGCACGTCCTTCGTTTCTCACGGCGGGCCCCTCCGCGCGGGCCCCGCTGTCGCCGTACACCCTACGCACGTGACCACGCACGGGGCCCCCGCCGACGGAGGTCGGCGGGGGCCCGGGGCCGGGACCAGGGCCCGGGCTGTGGGCCGGGGGTCCCGGGCGGCTGCGGCTGCGCGCCTGTAGCGGCGCTCGGAGTCAGCGCTTGGGCGCGACCAGTCGGCTGCCGGACCAGTCCTTGGCGACGCTGACGGCCTTGGTCTGGGACAGGCCGGCGGTCTGGGCGGCCTCGCTGATGTCGCTCGGTTCGACGTAGCCGTCACGGCCCGTCTTGGGAGTCAGCAGCCAGATCACGCCGCCGTCCTCCAACAGACCGATGGTGTCCACCAGCGCGTCCGTCAGGTCGCCGTCCTCGTCACGGAACCAGAGCACGACGGCGTCGGCGACGTCGTCGTAGTCCTCGTCGACGAGGTCCTGGCCGATGATGGACTCAATGCCCTCGCGGAGATCCTGGTCGACGTCGTCGTCGTAACCGATCTCCTGGACCACCTGTCCGGGTTCGAACCCAAGCCTCGCGGCAGGGTTGGTCCGTTCCTCCGCGTGGTCCGCGGTCGCGCTCACGGATTGCCTCCTGAATCATGTTTCGGATAAATGCTTCGGCCGCGCGCGTACGCGGGGCATTGGCCGTAGTCCACACGGACGGAGCGGATCGCGCAAGTACCCGGCCGCCGAGACCGCCGAAACGGTGACGATCCGGGCGCCTTCGTGGCATCTCCTGCCACTTCGCCCTCACACGCCGTGACACAGGCCATACACTTCCTCCTTTTCTGTCATCGTATGCCGGTTCGGTACGTCAATCAGACCCGGACGACCGAACGGAACAGATGGACGGGTTGGGCGTAAAGTTGCGATTTGAACCGGCACGGGTGTGGGTTACCTCTCGGTAGAGATGACGATGTCCGCCGGGGCGGTCCACGATGGACACGGCGTACGTGACGTGACCCTCCCTCGAAAGCGAAGGACACAGAGTGGCTTCCGGATCCGATCGCAACCCGATCATCATTGGCGGCCTTCCCAGCCAGGTCCCGGACTTCGATCCCGAAGAGACACAGGAGTGGCTCGACTCGCTCGACGCCGCCGTCGACGAGCGCGGCCGGGAACGCGCCCGCTATCTGATGCTGCGGCTGATCGAGCGCGCCCGCGAGAAGCGGGTCGCCGTGCCCGAGATGCGCAGCACGGACTACGTCAACACCATCGCCACCAAGGACGAGCCGTTCTTCCCCGGCAACGAGGAGATCGAGCGCCGGATCCTCAACGCGACCCGCTGGAACGCGGCCGTGATGGTCTCGCGCGCGCAGCGGCCGGGAATCGGGGTCGGCGGCCATATCGCCACGTTCGCCTCCTCCGCCTCCCTCTACGACGTGGGCTTCAACCACTTCTTCCGGGGCAAGGACGCCGGTGACGGCGGCGACCAGATCTTCTTCCAGGGGCACGCCTCGCCCGGCATCTACGCCCGCGCGTTCCTGCTCGACCGGCTGAGCGAGAAGCGGCTCGACGCGTTCCGCCAGGAGAAGTCGAAGGCCCCCTACGGCCTGTCGAGCTACCCGCATCCGCGGCTGATGCCGGACTTCTGGGAGTTCCCGACCGTCTCGATGGGCCTCGGCCCGCTCGGCGCGATCTACCAGGCGCGGATGAACCGCTACATGGCGGCGCGCGGCATCGCCGACACCTCCGCCTCGCACGTCTGGGCGTACCTCGGCGACGGTGAGATGGACGAGCCCGAGTCGCTGGGGCAGCTGTCCATCGCCGCCCGGGAGGGCCTGGACAATCTGACCTTCGTCGTCAACTGCAACCTCCAGCGCCTCGACGGCCCGGTGCGCGGCAACGGCAAGATCATCCAGGAGCTGGAGTCGCAGTTCCGGGGCGCCGGGTGGAATGTGATCAAGCTGGTCTGGGACCGCTCCTGGGACCCGCTGCTGGCCCAGGACCGGGACGGGGTGCTGGTCAACCGGCTGAACACCACGCCGGACGGTCAGTTCCAGACGTACGCCACGGAGACCGGCGCGTATATCCGCGAGCACTTCTTCGGCGACGACCAGCGGCTGCGCGCCATGGTCGAGAACATGTCCGACGACCAGATCCTCCATCTGGGGCGCGGCGGCCACGACCACCGGAAGGTGTACGCGGCGTACGCGGCGGCCAAGGCGCACCAGGGCCAGCCGACGGTGATCCTGGCGCAGACCGTCAAGGGCTGGACGCTCGGGCCGAACTTCGAGGGCCGCAACGCGACCCACCAGATGAAGAAGCTGACGGTCGCCGACCTGAAGGGCTTCCGGGACCGGCTGCACCTGCCGATCTCCGACAAGGAGCTGGAGGACGGCCCGCCGCCGTACTACCACCCCGGCCGGGACTCGGAGGAGATCCAGTACATGCACGACCGGCGCCGGGCGCTGGACGGGTACGTACCGACCCGGGTGGTCCGGGCGAAGCCGCTGGAGCTGCCCGGGGACACGGCATACGCGGCGGTGCGCAGAGGGTCCGGCCAGCAGTCGATCGCCACCACCATGGCTTTCGTACGGCTGCTCAAGGATCTGATGCGGGACAAGCAGATCGGCAGGCGGTTCGTGCTGATCGCCCCCGACGAGTACCGCACCTTCGGAATGGACTCGTTCTTCCCGACCGCCAAGATCTACAACCCGCTGGGGCAGCAGTACGAGTCGGTGGACCGCGAGCTGCTGCTCGCTTACAAGGAGTCGCCGACCGGGCAGCTGCTGCACGACGGCATCTCCGAGGCGGGGTGCACGGCCTCGCTGATCGCGGCGGGTTCGGCGTACGCCACCCACGGCGAGCCGCTGATCCCGGTCTATGTCTTCTACTCCATGTTCGGTTTCCAGCGGACCGGCGACCAGTTCTGGCAGATGGCCGATCAGCTGGCGCGTGGCTTCGTGCTGGGCGCGACCGCCGGCCGGACGACCCTGACCGGCGAGGGACTCCAGCACGCGGACGGGCACTCACATCTGCTGGCCTCCACCAACCCGGCGTGTGTCGCGTACGACCCCGCCTACGGCTTCGAGATCGCGCACATCGTCAAGGACGGGCTGCGCCGGATGTACGGCCCGGCGAGCGAGGACGTCTTCTACTACCTCACCGTCTACAACGAGCCGATCCAGCACCCCGCCGAGCCGGACGGGGTGGACGTGGACGGCATTCTCAAGGGCATTCACCTCTACAAGCGGGGCGAGGCCGGCGCGGTGCCGGCGCAGATCATGGCGTCGGGCGTCGCCGTGCCGTGGGCGGTCGAGGCGCAGCGGCTCCTCGCCGAGGAGTGGAACGTACGGGCGGACGTCTGGTCGGCGACCTCCTGGACCGAGCTGCGCCGGGAGGCCGTCGAGGTCGAGCGGCACAATCTGCTGCACCCGGAGGAGGAGCGGCGGGTGCCGTATGTGACGCGCAAGCTCTCGGGGGCGCAGGGGCCGTTCGTGGCGGTGTCGGACTGGATGCGTGCCGTGCCCGACCAGATCTCGCGCTGGGTGCCGGGCCGCTACCAGTCGCTGGGTGCGGACGGTTTCGGCTTCGCGGACACCCGGGGCGCGGCCCGCCGGTTCTTCCACATCGACGCGCAGTCGATCGTGCTCGGGGTGCTGACGGAGCTGGCCGACGAGGGCAAGGTCGACCGGTCGGTGCTGAAGCAGGCGGTGGACCGCTATCAGCTGCTGGACGTGGCGGCGGCCGACCCGGGCGCGGCGGGCGGCGACGCCTGACCGTTCGGTGTGTGCCGGGTACGGGCGGCGGAACCCGCGGAGGCCGCCGCCCGTACCCGTACGCGTGACCCGTCCGTACCCGTACGCGTGACCCGTGGCGGCCCGGTTCAGCGCTCCCAGATCTTGAACGCCCGTACGCGGTACGGCGAGCGGGGTGTCCAGGTGCCGCCCTTGCCCGGATAGGTCTCGAACTCCCCCGTCGTGCCGCACTCGGCCGACTGGTAGGTGGTCACGGGCCGGCCGGTCCGGTTGGCCAGCGAGTGGGCGGTGACGCCCGCGGGGAGCGGGACGCAGCTGTCGATGTCGGTGTCGGACAGCTCATGGGTGTGGCGTACGCCCTTGAAGTCCTCCTGCTCCCAGAGGCACAGCTCGCCCGTGGCGCACTCCCCCATCCGGCCCGGCGCGGCCTCGGCGACGCTCGTGGCGGCGGCGGGCAGCAGAGCGGCGACGGCCAGCGCCCCCGCGGTGACGGTCCTCGATGTCCGTGTGGTTCCGCGCATGTCGGATCAACCCCCGTGTGTTGTCGTGCGAATTCGGTCATCTCCAGCCTGACCTGCGACACCTCATGTCCGGAAGAGGCCGGGGCGGCCTCCACCCTGATAGGCGAGAGCCCTGCCGGAACCTTCCGGCGGGGCGCTGAACGGCAGAGAGTTGACGTCGGGTCAGCAGGGCGCTGACGCCAGATGTGCACCCTTCCGCCCGCCGCGGCGGCGTTGTCGCCCCACTTCGTCAGCAACGCGGTGTCGCCTCCCGGCGAGGGGCCGTGGACGTCTTGGGCTGAGCCCGGTGCGTACCTGCGGGTCGCCTCGTACGTGCGGGTTGTCGCCGAGGTCCCCTCCGGGGTCCCCTTTCCCGCCCGCACAGACCCACCCGGACACGCCCGCGCAGATGCTTGTCCAGGGCCATTCGGGTGAGTTCTGAATGCGGCGGGCCGTCAGCCGAAAAGTCGCGGATGCAGGGGGTACGGCGCACCGCACCGTGCACCCGCCGTCCACGTTGGGTGAAGTTACCCGCGGTTCAATCCTCCCCGAGGGGTGATCTCACTCACCCTCGTCGCGAAGGCCCTCGCCCTCGCCCTACGCTGGTGAGCAGTGAATTCCTTCGACTCCTCCCCCACCCTCAGCGCATGGCGCGCCCTCCTGGCCCTCGCCGTGGTGTTCGTGATGCTGGCGACGACCGGATGGACAGCCATGGCCCGCCACCGCGGCCCCGGCGAGCCTCTGAAGGTCGCCATCAGCGCGTGGGAGCGGGGCCGCACGGGCGTACGGCACCTGCCCTCCCCCACCGCGCCGCCCAAGGTCCTCGCCGCGTTCTTCGCCTCGCTCACCGCCGCCGAGCAGGCGCGGCTCGCCGCGACGTACCCGCTCGTCGTCGGCAACCTCAACGGCGCGCCGATCACCCTGCGCTACCGCGCCAACCGGCTCGCCCTGATCCAGGCGCGCCACGTCGAGGAGCGGCGGGCCCGTGACAGCCGGCTGTCGAGCGACGGCCGGGCGGTCGCCGACCGGCGGATGCGCCGGTTCGGCTCCCTGCTCGGCGGCGAGCGGCAGATCCTCTCGTTCGACCCGTCGGGCACCGGCCGCGTCGCCGAGGTGCTCGGCGACCTCGACCGCGCCCAGCGCGTGTCGATCGTCGTCCCCGGCGTGGACACGAACCTCCTCACCTTCGAGAAGTCCGACAACTGGTACACCGCGCCGGCCGGCATGGCCGAGTCGCTGTACGCCGCCGAGCGCTCCGCCGCGCCCACCGTCCGTACGGCCGTCATCGCCTGGGCCGACTACACCTCGCCCGCCGGCCTCGGCATGGACGCGGCGATCGGCAAACTCGCCGAGAGCGGCGCCGTACGGCTCACCGCCCTCACCGACGCCCTCCCGGGGAAGTCCCACGTCTCCCTCTTCTGCCACAGCTACGGCTCCGTGGTCTGCGGCGTCGCCGCCCACACGCTGCCCGCCCGGGTCACCGACGTGGCCGTCGCCGGCAGCCCCGGCATGCGCGTCGGCAACGCGGCCCAGCTCCACACCCGCGCGCGCGTCTGGGCGATGCGGGACGGCGACGACTGGATCCAGGACGTCCCGTACCTCGCGGTCGGCGGCCTCGGCCACGGCGCGGACCCCGTGTCCAAGGACTTCGGCGCGCGCGTCGTCGCGGCGCACGACGCGGTCGGCCACACCGGCTACTTCAAACCGGGCACCGAGAGCCTCGACAACTTCGCGGACATTGGGGTGGCTTCGTACGCGTCGGTGAGCTGCGCGGACGGTGGCACGAGGTGCCGCCGGTAGGTGGCGGGTCGCCTCCCGGCGGGGGGCCGTGGGTCTTGGGCGGGTGCGGTGCGCGCCTGCGGGTGCGTGCCTGCGGCGCTGGCCGGGGGTGCGGGTCTGTTCGGGCGGGGCCCGGTGCACAGCTGCGGGTTGTCGCCGGGGCGCCTCCCGGCGGGGCCGTGGGCTTAGCGGTGCGGTGTGGGTGTGGGCCGGTTGGTTCCGGTGCCGGGGGCCGGGGCACTCCGGAGGCGCATCCCCGGATGCACGATTTACGCCGCGTGCGGGCCGGTTCTCTGTCCGCGGGTGCGTTCAGCGGC